>NZ_QSTE01000012.1:6132-89393 GCF_003438115.1 Collinsella sp. OM08-14AT | reverse complement strand
CCCGTCCGGGCGTCGAAGCAGTAGGGCACGCCGCCGACGGAAACGGGGCCGCGCGCCAGCGCGCCGGAGCCAGTCGCGTAGTACCAGGTCCCGCCGTCGAGGACCCATCCGGTCGCCATGGCGCCGGACGAATTAAACCAGTACAGGGAGCCGTTGCACTCGTGAAGGCCGGTAGCCATGGCACCGCCCGCGTCGGGCTCGAGCCAGTACCAGGCGCCGCCGAGGTACAGCCATCCGGTATATGCCTTACCGTCAGAGTTTGCGTAATACCAGGCATTATCTTTTAACTGCCAATAATAGAGAGAAACATCTACATACGCATAATTCATATCAACGTTGCCGTTGATTCCAGGGACTTTTCCGTTGCTCTTATACTGCCAAATACTGTAATTACCGATGTAGTCACACTTTGAATTATATTGAGCGATCCAATGGTCCCAAGAGCTGCTCTTGAAAACAGAGTCGGTCAAAATGTTGTTAAACCAATTTAAATTTGCATAAATACCAGGCTCATATCCTGCGGCAGAAATCCTATTACAAAAAACCTGCGCCCTCGATGCAATTCCGGTTTGACGTCCATTTGCAATTATCGAATTATCCTCAAGATCGTAATACACCGGCAATCTTGGATTATGCCCAGAAAGGCAATTGATCACCATTGACGCCTCATCAGCTGCCTGCTGATTATCAAAAGCATATGAATAGATATAGACGCCGTAGGGAATTCCGAGTCGCTCGCACTCAGAAATATTTCGATTAAATTGATAGTCAACTCGACCGCCCCAAGATGGAGCGCCAAACCCAACACGCAGAATAGCGAAATCGATACCAGAAGCCTTAACAGCATTCCAGTCAATACGTCCTTGATGCTCACTGACATCGATGCCCTGCGCCGTAGCCCCATCGGGAAGAATGTCCATGGACAATAAGGCTATTCCATCTTCTTCGGAAGAAGCATCCTCTGCGACCAATTGCCCATCCTCATAACGCCAGGAATTCTCAACTAGGGACCGCGCAGCTTCCGCGTTCGAGGGGAAAACAAACACAGAAATGGGCGCAAGGACCATCAGCACCAACAATGCCGAAAATAACTTAAGATGTTTGCTCATGTAAACCTCGTCATTCGTTCTTGTTTGCGTTTAGCTTACAGCATGGCTGTGAAAGATTTCCGAACATCCAACTGGACAAGATGCCATCTGGGACGACAAATAACTGCACGCAATACCACAATGTAAACAAGAACTTCCCAGCAGGGTGAAACCAAGGACTCTTAGTCCCTACTCTTAGCCCCAAAGAATGCCGACATCAGTTAGCTTTCAAACCAGATGTCAAAAAGGTAGGGGGCCCAGAGAGTCCCCTACAACTCGGAATTCTAACGAATCAATATTACTTTCGATGGACTCAAAGCAGTCAAACCAGAAATACGGTTTCCATAACCGTCACTATGCCAAAACAAGTTTTCACTAGGCGTATTGCCCCAGAAAAAGCCAATGTGGCTATCGTCCGCATATGGGTTGTAAGGATTGAAGAACACAATGTCCCCCTTACGAGCCAAACCGCTACGTAACAACTCATCAATAGAGTTGAAATAAGTCACGTTTGCGCACGTATCGATAGCGTAGCCGTACCAACGATAAGCGTTAACGCAGCCGCCCCTTCCGGGACCTCCACTCCAAGGGGAATGGCTCTGCTCGGCGGCAATGGGAGCTAAATTACCGCCCGCTTTCATATATGCATGCGATACAAATCCGCCGCAGTTCATACCGGTATACCCGTCCCAACGAGGATCACCCTTTGGATACATGCATGTTTCTTGGCTAAGATGCGTATCGTAGCGTGTTCCACGGTAATAGCCGTCGTTTTCGTGGCTCATAAGCCAATTGACCAGACTGGACCTATTAACCCCCAAAACAGAGCCAGACGTATTCAACCATGCACCACTTGCATTGAAGTAATAGTCAACGCCATCGATTTTCAGCCACCCGTTAGCAAACATGGCACCCGAAGGCTGAAGCCAGTACCACGTACCGCCGTCATTGAGCCATCCGGTCTTCATCTTGTACGTGGAAGGATCCATCCAATACCACGCACCGTTAACATATTGCCAACCAGACTTAAGGACACCATTGGAAGATGCGTAATACCAAGTATTGCCGCTTTCGTCAGAAGCGTCTTTCGACATAATCCAACCAGATGCTACATTGACGGCACCGCTTGCATCCACATAGAAAACCGCATCTCCAATATGAATCGTACCTGGCAATGAAGACAAGTCGGCTCGATCAGCGACTACGGGAGATCCATCAGATGAAGTAGGCAACGGCTCGCTCAGTGCTCCAGACGAATTCGCCCATGCCATACCGTCGTTCAAGTTGATCCAGCACGAAGATGCCATTGCACCGGAATCATAAGAAAAATAGCGCGTGCTTCCTACCGCAAATTCACCAGTACGCATTGCGCCGGATACATCATCAAGGTAATACCAGGCGTTTCCGGACTTTATCCATCGCCCTCGTTGAATAGCTCCGTTTGATGCGGCGTAATACCAAGTACCATCAGCAAGTGCCCAGCCTGTTGCCATGGCACCTGAACTCGTAAGGAAATAGGTGGACGAGCCCACTTGCATAAAGCCCGTGAGCATAATATGGCTTCCTGGATCCAAGTAATACCAAGAATTCCCCAGAAGTAACCAGCCTCCATGCAGCAAGCCGTTGGAGTCAGCGTAATACCAGTTGTTGTCAATAAGCGCCCACTGGGAGGAGAGCATGGCCCCTGAACTGTTAAAGATATAAGGGGTGTCATTACATTCTTTTAGCCCGGTGGCCATAGAACCGTCTGCAGGATCAAGCCAGTACCAACGACCCCCATCCGAGAGCCAGCCCTTTACCAGGGCGCCAGAGCCTGAGAAATAGTGCCAAACGGAAGCATCAAGATGCCATCCGATAAGCATTGCGCCAGAAGAAGAGAATCCATACGTGGCTCCCCCGATCTGCAGCATCGAGTCGTGGACCATCTTGCCCTCATGATCCAGCCAATACCAGTTGCTGCCGTCTGAAAGCCAGCCTTTTACCATGGCGCCAGAGCCGGAGAAATAACGCCAAGCAGAAGTGGAGCCCGTAGAATCTAGGTACCAGCCGACACGCATTGCGCCCGAAGAGGAGAAGGCATACGTCGCACCCCCGACTTGAATCAACCCATCCTGAGCCATTCGACCTTCGTCGTCAAGCCAGTACCAGCTACCGTTTATATGTCTCCAAGAAGAAACAGCGATTGTTCCGTCGGACAAGCCCCAACGCCAAAAACCAGCCCCTTCTTCGGGTGATATCCACCCCTGATGCCAAATAATTTGATTCGAGACCTCAGAAGGGGTCCCATTATCCACCTGAGAGTTCTGCTCGACAGCGAAGGTCGATTCGCGCTGAGCATCAACGCCTGACTCGACAGAAGCAATAGTAACGTTAGATGCGGGACCTTCGTCAGTGTTATTCGAATCAAGGGCGTATAACATCGAGGACGAACCCAAAAGGAGCCCCAAAGAAACCAGGCCCGAAAAGACCAGCTCCCCGAATGAGCATTTCATCATAGCGGCACGGTATCCAATCACACAGCGACCCCGTCACCTCAGGGCAACGGGGCCTCAATCAAAACTAACTCAATAATGTGCTAGCCAATTTGCTGGCAGTTTTTGCACTCTCGTGAAGCGCCACGCCTCTGGGCCTCCTGAATAGAGATCTGCGAATAGCCCTTTGCGTCCTTGCCAACGGTACGGCACTTATGCGTATGGTAAACATCGCTTCCGTTCTTATACCAAACTAAACCGTAACCTGGAATCCACTTGCCGTCCTCGCCGACATAATAGGAGCCGACCCAGGCGTTCGTAGCCATGGCGCCGGAAGACTTAAGATAGTAGTCGCCGACCCAGGCGTCGTGGGTCATAGCGCCGGAACCGCTAAAGTAGTACCAGGCGCCGCCGACCTGACGCCAGCCGGTGGCCATCGCGCCGGAATCGTCGAACCAGTACCAAACTCCACCAACGTTGGCCCAAGAATTAGAGGCCATAGCGCCCGAACCTCCGAGCCAATACCACGTGCCGCCATTGCTGAGCCAGCCGGTTGCCATGGCGCCCGAACCGCTCGCATAGTACCAAGAGTCGCCTGCCAAGAACCAGCCAGTGGCCATTGCACCGGAGTCGCCGAACCAGTACCAGGAGCCGCCGAGGCTGCGCCAGCTGTTAGCGGCCATGGCGCCCGAGCCGTCGAGGTAGAACCACGTACCGCCGATGTTGAGCCAGCCAGTGACCATCGCACCGGATGCATTGGTGTAGTACCAAGTACCCGAATCGTTGATCCAGCCAGTCAGCATGACCCCAGATTCGTTGAAATAGTACCAAGTGCCGTCGAGATTATGCCAACCGGTTAATAGCTCACCGTCGGAGGTCGCATAGGACCACTTTCCGTAGATGGAGTCGTAGAACCAGCCACTATGCTGCATGCGGCCGTCGGCGTTGGCGCCAGGGGTGTTCAGGAAGTAGTTCTTGCCATCAATCTGAACTCGGCCGTATGCCATATCATGGCTTTCGGGATAGAAGTAATACTTGTCCCCACCGATAGACTGCCAGCCCGACACCGCGGTCCCGTCAGCGCCAAAATAGTACCAGACAGCTTCGTATTCGTTATGCCACTGGTTCGTGACCATGGCGCCAGTTTCGAGATCGAAATAGCGAAGGCTGCCGTCCTCGCACCGAACGAGTCCGGTCTGCATCAAACCATCTTTGTTGAAATAGTATGTACCTGCGGGACGTGATGTAACTCCAGAAGGATCGGTCCTCGAGGCGCTCTGATCAATAGAGTTTAAACCTACTAGAAAATCTCTGTGAGCAGTCCCCCCAGCATTACACTCGACGCTATACCGCGTAAGAGGGCCAGACATCGGTTCATTTTGAGTGCCGTTCCAACCGTCATATTCCCAGTAAGAAATCGGACGGTTATCGCCAACGCACCATTCCGTGGGCTCGTCTACCGAGGCGCTACCCCCTCCAACACCGCCAATAAGACCTGCTTTTGCGGTCAATGGAGCACAAGTAAGGCAGGCAGTTGCAAATGCGGCCAACCCGAAAGCCTTTAGCCCGCGCCATCTCCTTCGAACGTCTTTCATAGAACATCCTTTCCACGAATCCGGCGGAATCTATATGTTATTTTTAAACTAACAACTGGTGAATTCAAGCGTTTTCAAGTCTGAAACCGAAATATATATTTGACTAGCCCCATTCGCCTCCACATTCAAATATGGCTAGAGCCCCGCTCTCACCCGGGATAAGAAGGCCCGCCCAACAAAACGCTCAGGCAGGCCACAGCAACGAACAGAATGTAGTGACGACGATGGTCTAGCAAGACAACAGACATGGCCGCTCCGATCTACAAATCTCTCTTTCCCAGGATATTCGCGGCCATGCGTTTGCACGCCCGAAGGAGCCCAGACCTAAAAACGTCGTACTCAAACATGAGCCTCCTGCACGCACGGACGCTGGGCGCCTTGTTAGCACGCGCTGCGCGCACCATAGCAGCAACAGAAGGAGCACATCGCGCAAGCGCGGCATCGCTCCCCATAGCGGAACCAGCGAGCACCGTAGATACAGCGTCGAACACTTTGCCGCAGCCCGTACCCAGCAACCTTATTGCATCGTACAGCACCAAATCACACAGGAAGTATGCCAGGTCATCGACATGCTGCGTGTCAAGGCCATCTCGATGCCAGTCGGCCAACACCGCGGAATATATTTTCACATGCTCCAGCAGACGCGTCTCGTCGTCGTAGCGCATGGTGTCCATGAGCGAGCCCTTGCGCGCCACACGGTAGTCATACAATTTATTCGAAATCAGCGTTGTTTTTCGCGAACGACCATAGATCGCCATTTCGAAAACTTGATCTTCGCCATAGCAGATAGATTCATCAAACCGAATAGCGTTATTCGCCAGAAAATCACGTCTGCAGGCAGTCCGCCACACAAAGGGACGCGAATCCTCTTTAAATAATAATTCGAAACTATATCCATGAAAAGAAACGTCCCGCGGACTCAAAACCCGATTAAGCCACGGATACCCCGCCTCCAGCGGATACGGATTCGCGCCAAAGGTCAAAACGTCGCAGCCCTCGCGCTCAAAGGCATCGACGATCACGCGGCATGCATCGGGCGTAAAGCGATCGTCGGAATCCAAAAACGCGACGATAGGAGCCGTGGACGCGGCGATACCTGCATTACGCGCACTCGACAGGCCGCCGTTCTCCTTATCGACCAGCGTAAAGCGCGCGTCCTTTTCGCAATAGGTAGCCGCAATATCGCGCGAGCCGTCCGGCGAGCCGTCGTTGACCAGCACGCCTTCCCAATCGGGCATGTCCTGCGCAAGCAGGGAGTCCAGGCACCAGGCCAGGCACTCCTCCACGTTATAGATGGGAACGACAACGGAAATCTTGGGGGTAGCCATAGTCAAGTGCTCCTACTGTGCGACCGGAACGTCATCGGGGTGCGGATTATCACCGTAGGTGCGCTGATACGTCAGCACGCGCCAGACCAGCGGCAGCCCGCCAATCTTAAAGTAGTGCTTAAACGTATTGATCTTGCCCGGCTTTTTAAAGCCAAAGCGCGAATCGATATAGGCGCGGGGCGACTTGACCATCAGGCGCAAGTCGGTCTCGCCACGCGGATCGAACAGCGACAGGTCAAAGCGACCGGCATCCCAATCGGACTTGAGCTCGGGAGAGGCCTTCTCCCAAAACTGCTCGCGCAACTCATCGACCAGGCGCTCATCATTCCAACGGTACGTATCGACCTTCATGCGCATTAAAATGCCCTGAAGCTGAGCCTTGAGCTCGGGACGCTCGTCCAAAAAACGTTGCATCTCAGCATATTCGTCGCACACGCAAAACACCTTGTTGGGCGAATTAACTGAGCTCTTCTCGTTGTCTTGGCGATAGCACAAAATGGGGTCCGCAATAAACGCGGCACGCTCGGCGCATGCCCAGACCTTAAAGTTAAAACCCGCATCCTGATACGAAGCACCCGGCGTGGGAAGGAACCGAATCTGATTGTCGTTGAGGAACTCGCGCCGATAGATAGCCGACCAAATGGAAGGTTTGCGGTAGAAAATGCCCGGGCGATCGACGGGGCGATAAGCGGCGCCCGTCATATGCTCGTCGATGATCCCAAACAGCTCACGGCGTTCGCTGGGCGTGGACCAATACAGGTAAAAGTCGCCCTTTACCACATCGGCATGTTCAGCATCGGCCTTGGCGACCAGCTTTTGGAGCGAGTCCTCAAACATAAAGTCGTCGGACTCAAGGATGCCCACGTACTCGCCGCGAGCCATCTCCAGGCCGCGGTTCATCGAGTCGCCGTAGCCGCTGTTGGCTTTATCGATCATCTTTACACGGGGGTCGCGCTCCATGTACTCGCGGATGATATCCGGCGAGCTATCGGTGGAGCCGTCGTTGATACAGAGGATCTCGATGTCCTTGAGCGTCTGCGCCACGGCGGAATCGAGGCACTCGCGCAGATAGCGCTCGACATTGCAAATGGGGACAAGCAGCGAAACTTTAGGGGTATCAGAGTTCTGCAAGAGAACCTCCTGTTGAATAGCGTGTAACAGGGTTATTTTAGCAGCCGAGTTGCGGCGGGCGGCAGCGCTTGGAATTAGATAAAGCGCTCCAGGCAGGCTTTGAGACCGCGAGTCGAAAGATAGAACTGCGTGGCGTCTGCCATCGAAACGCCCGAGGTCGCCGCAACGAGCTTGTGGGCAACACGACGAACGGCACCCTTAGCAGGCATATCCGCCCACTCCGTTCCCAAAAACGTCGTGAGGTCCATGTTGACGCGAGCCGCCACGCGATGGAAGCCATCAGCATCCAAGCGCACCAGGTCGAACACAATGAGGTCCAAAAACCAAGTTATCAGCTCGCCGGGGCACAGGTCCAAAAGACCGTAGGCCGCCCAGCCCTCCAAGACCTCCTCGAGCATCCTCATGTGGGCGTCAAGCTTTTTGACGCGAGCCTCGGCACTGTTGAACTCATGCGTCGCCGATTCGCTCTCCATCACGTAGTGGTAGAACTTGTCCGGCATGACAACGGCCTTGCGGGCAAGCGCATAAGCCGCAAATTGGAAGACAACGTCCTCGCCCAAAGCCAAACCGGGGGCGAAGCGAATGCCTTCGCGATTGAGCAGCTCGCGCGAAAAAGCCGCACGGCAGGCGTAGGGCTGCGCATTCGCATGGAACAGCAACTGGGGATCACGGGCGCCGAAGGTACCGGCTTTGGGGCTCATGAGTTGTTGGACGCGTTTGGGGGCAGCATCGGCTGGTTCACAGACGCCGCCAAAAACGGAGACCTCGGCATCTGCAGGCTCCATGGCATGCAGCACGCGCTCGACCGTCTGGACATCGATGTAATCGTCGGCGTCCACAAAAAAGACGGTCTCGCCCTCGGCGGCATCGATACCGGCATTTCGAGCGCACGAGACGCCCGCGTTTTCCTGGTCAATAACCAGTACGCGATCGTCGGCCAGCTCGATCTGGCGCAACACGTTCAACGAATCATCGGTCGAACCGTCGTTGACGCAGACAACCTGAATCGAGCGCTCGGACTGGGCCAACAGCGAATCGACGCATCGCTGAATGGAGCGCGCAGAGTTGTAAACGGGGACGACAATGGTAGCTTTAGGACACGAGGCCTCTCCCATGCCGACCTACCCCCTCAGCGATTCGATGAGGAAGGCGGCGACCACGCCTGGGCCTCCAACCGAGGCGTAATACTTAGCACGCCCCAAGGCACCATCCGTCGCAAAACTCGGATGCTCGTCAACCCAGCCCTCAGGATCTTTGAGGATGGCAGCGAGATTTGCGCGCTTCCACGGCTTGAGATCGTCAAGCGAAAACTCCCCCGCGTCCAAGGCCGCTTGGAACTCCTTGGCCATCTGAACCAGGAACTCCTTATAGAACTTAGGCGCTAGACGCACGTAGTTCCACATGTACGAATCGTACTTAATGAGCTGATTGAACTTGAGCATGCGCGCGACGTCATCACTTGCGTGGTCACGGGCATAATCCTCTCGAATCCAACGCTCAATCTCGGCATACTCGGTATTGACGCAAAAGACTTTAGCCGAAGAATTGACCGAGGAATTCTCGTTGTCCTGGCGATACGACAACACGGCATCATGAAGGTAAACAGCCTTATCGGCGCACGCGATCACCTTAAAGGCGAATGACGTGTCCTGAAAGGATGCCCCCGGAGTCGGCAGGAACTTAATGCCGTTGCGCTCAAGAAAATCGCGACGGTACACGGCCGACCAAATCGACGGCTTTTGCTTAAAGAACTGCGTCGTATCGCTCGGGTGCACCGGCTTGCCACAGTCCTTGGCTTTAAACATCTCGTGCAGCGAACGGCGCTCCTCGGGCTTAGACCAGTAGAAATCAAAGTTCGCCTTCGCGAAGTCGGCATTATTGCTATCGGCGGCCGAGACAAGCTTTTCGAGTGCGTCGGACGCCATAAAGTCATCGGACTCCAAGATGCCCACGTACTTGCCGCGCGCCATCTCCAGACCGTGGTTCATCGAGTCGCCGTAGCCGCTGTTGGCCTTGTCGATCATCTTGACGCGCCTATCGTGCTCCATATACTCGCGAATAATCGCCGGCGAGTTGTCGGTCGACCCGTCGTTAATGCAGATGATCTCAATATCCTTGAGCGTCTGTGCCAGGGCGGAATCGAGACACTCGCGCAGGTAGCGCTGAACATTGTAAATGGGAATAAGCAGCGACAGAACAGGGCTGCCAGAGACGTTAGTAGACAAATGTGCTCCTTAGGAAATACCTGTCGTTTCATGGTATCAAAGGGTCAGCGCGCCAGCGGACGTTTATATAATCTATGGAGCCTCTTGCGGGCAAAGTAGCCGCACGTCATGCGGCGGGCCCGTGGCAGGTTCCTGCGTTTTATTCAAAGCTTGCCGTCAAGGTGCGCCGAGCCTTTACAATAGGACAGTCCCAAGGACGTATTCGATAGCTTCCGCGCAGCGCTCGCGCGCCGCGCGTGAAAGGATATATTGCCCCATGCCTTCAACCCTTCCCGCCCCCATCGATAAGCTCGCCATCGTTGTCGTCACGTACAAGCGCCAGGAACTCCTGGCCAACTTGTTCGACTCCATGACCGAGCTCACGGCAACGCCCTGGCGCATCGTGATTGTCGATAACGAGAATTCGCGCGAGACCGAGGCCATGTGCACCGCATTTAACGAGCGCCTCGCCAACCTGTGGGGCATCGACACCGACCAGCCCGATTCACAGGGTGGCACCGACCGCGTTATATACGCGCCGCAGCTTGAAAACGGTGGCGGCGCGGGTGGCTTCTCCGCCGGCACCAAATGCGCCTACGACCTGGGCGCCCAGTGGTTCTGGGTGATGGACGACGACGTGCTCGTCATCCCCGAAGGCATCGAGCGCTTGGCCAAGTGGACCGACTGTTACGACGTCATTCAGGGTTCGCGCCTGGACTTTGACGGCGGCGCCTTCTTTTGGCAGTACCAGCTCATCCTTTCGCTCGGCATCCCTAACCCCATCGCCAAGTGGGATTTGGGACCCGAGGGCTACCGCACCATGAACCAACTGTGCTTTGAAGGCGGCATGTTCTCGCGCCGCGTGGTCGACAAGATTGGCCTGCCCGACGCGCGCTTCTTTATCTACGGCGACGATGCCTGCTACGGCTACGTGGCCAGCCAGCACTTCCCCGCCGCCGTGGTTGCCGACGTGGTGCTCAAGCGCGCCCGCGCCGTCTCTAACTGGGATATCGCCGGCAAGCGCCAGCTCAACTCCACGAGCGATACCAACCGCTACTACATCATGCGCAACCGCGGTTATCTGGCACGCTACATGCAGATTTACGGCGACTACCACCCCGTGCTGTTCCGTCTGGGCAACGCCGCGACCTTCTGCAAGGAGTTCATTCGTCTGGCAGCAGTCGACAAATGCTTTAAGACCGGCATTCCGGCGCTGCGTCGCGGCATGAAGGACGCCCGCAAGATCGTTAAGGATCCCAACTGGAAGCCCATGCCGCCCCTGAAGGACGCCGAGTAGTAAAGGGCTTTCGCCCGCCGCTACAGTCGTTGACACACCACGGACACACGCTGACCGTCAAAACCAAAGCCCCAACGCATGCGCCCGACGGCGGGGCGCGGCACGCGGATATCATCGATGCCGTCGCGCTCTATGTCGAGCAGCGCCTGAACCGCTAACAGTTCCAGGCCCAGGGCATCGACGCCAGGGTCATACAACATGTTGATCGTAATGAGCGGTCGCTCATCGAGCATGCCGAGCGTGTCGGCCACGTCAAACACCCGACCGGTGGGAATCACCTGGATATCCCAGCGATCCGAGACGCCACTTCGCTTGGAGCTGGGATTGCAATAGCCGGACAGTCCAAAGCAAAGCCCCTGCAGCGCCAGATGATAGGCTGTCGGCATATCTGATTTGTCCACATCGATGCCCAGATCGCCGATAGCACAGCTCAAAGCTTGCTTTACAGCGTCCTCGCCTCCTCGACACAACCCGTCATGGAACGAGTCGATAACTCCAACGTCCTCAACGGCGCACTCAAACCATTCCAGAATTACAAGACGGAGCGCCTGACGCACTTCGTTGTTAGGCAGGCGCAGGGAACGAAGGCACGCGCCGTCCTCCGAATGCCCTGTCATGTCCGTCGTAAGAAATCCAGACAGATACAGCGCAGTCCAGATATCTTCGGGCTTGGCGGCATCGACCTCCTCGGCATGCACATGCACTGGCGCCTCAATAAACCCATGCGGCTCAACCAAATCGAACAATGCGGACAGGCGCATGAGATTCCAGTCACCGACGCATGCGCTCAGACGGTCGGCGTAACCATACAGATCCGCCCGAACGGGCGCGACGCAATCGCGCTGTGCGTAGTCCACCACGCGCTCCGGGCTCGAGCAATAAAAACCACCAAACAGATAGCCCTCGAGCCACTCACGCGCGTCATCCAGACAGCCGTTGCGACCGATGCAATCCAACAGCACTTGGACTTCGTCGTCCGAAAAACCGAACCATCGATCACACCAACTCGACAACGCTGTCGCCGACCGATAGGAAACCCCACGTTGGGACAACGCAAACTCGGCATGACCGGGGCGCTCGCCCATCAGACACGTCAATCGCAACGAGTCGCCGGCATCGGCAATGGTGTCGAACAACATTCGGCTGAGCGACTCTAGGGAATCCACGCTACCGTCGTCCTTAGCGTCCAAACGCTTTGGACATACCGCGTCGTAGTCGTCTATCAGAAGAACAACCTGCTCATCGAAAGCTGCCTGGAGCAGCTTGATAAGCACGCCAAGCGCCGCATCGATCTCCTTATCGCTGGCCACCCCACGCGCCGCCCTCTCGATAAGACGGACTTCACGTCTTGACAGATCAGGTGCGGCAAGCAGCGGCAGCAATCGGGCGCACTCGTTCGCGACAGCGCTGCGAATAGCCGCCGCAGCATCGGCGTCGCGCCCCGCAGCGGCAGCTGAAAAGTCGAGCGTGATGATCGGATAACACGCGTACTCATCACGATAGTGACCGCCGCCCGCCTGCCAAATCTGGGAGCCGACGAACGGGCTTCGATCCGGCCGCCGGTGATCAGGTCGTTCCAAATAGCATTTGAGCATCGATAGATTCATGCTCTTGCCAAAACCCTTGGGCCGACAGCAAACCGCAACAGGTGCTTCGCTGTCCAATATATCGGCAATAAACATAGTCTTATCGACGAGTAAACACCGATTGATTGCATCGGAAAAGTCGTGTACATCAACCGGCAGAGCTGCGTTATCCGCATAACTGAGCAACCGTGCGCCAAACGCATGAGCAACACCATAATTCGCCTGTTCAGACACCGTAAACTCTCCTTCTAACGCAGCACGATGCCCATTGTAGCGAGCGGGTAGAGCGCAACAATATCGACATGCAAACGTTTCGGGCAACGGTAGCAGCAGACCCCCGAGGGGGCATAACAAATCGTTGCACAACAAAAACGGGGCCCGATGCCGCCGCACCGGACCCCGTCCCAAACTCTTATAGAAAACGATCTAGAAGATTACTCCTCCGAGCCGTCCTCCCCAGAAGCCTTCTTCTGCTGATCGAGCTTATGCTTACCACTTACGATAGACGTAGCGCCCAGTGTGGCCAAGCTCGCGCTGGCAAGGCTCGCCATCACAATCAGATCGCCCGTCTTGGGCATGTTGCCGCCCGAGGACTTGGTCGTTGTAGTCGTCGTGGTCGTGGTGGTCACCGTTTTGGAGTCATTTTGCTCTTGGACCTGGTTGTCAGCACCGCTCTTGTCGTCGTCTTCGGACTGTTTCTTTTCGCCCTCGGCCTTGCTCTTGTCCTTCTCCTCAGATTCAGACTTCTTATCCTCGTCCTTCTTCTGTTCGGACTTGTCGCTCTTCTCCTCAGAGCTAGAACCCTTATCGGATTCGGTCTTCTCGGAAGCCTTGTCCTTGGAGTCGCCCTTTGCGGCTTCGATCTTTTCCGTGGAAACCTGATCAGAGTTGCCCTTGTTCTGGGTCGAGCCGTTATTGACGCCAGCCATCAGCGAAGAGCCCAGCGTAGAGCCAAGCTGCTCGGAGAAAGAAGGCTTCTTGTCCGGCGAAGCAACGGGAACGTCCGGCGCCTTATTCGAGTCATCCTTGGAAGCATCGGAACCAGGGGTTGCGTCAGAGCCGGAGCCGTTGTTAGAGCCGGTGCCAACGGACGAATCGCTCGAGCCGGTGGATGAGTTAGAGGTGCCAGCGCCGGTCGAACCAGAAGCGTCGCTGTCCGTATTGCCGGCAGAGCTTGAAGACGAATCGCCCGCAGCAGAGCCGTTTGAATCGGAACCGTTCGAGGTAGAGCCGTTGTTGGTAGTGCCACCAGCAGAGCCATCACCGTCAGCACCGGTCGAGGGCGCATCCATCCTGTCATCGTTGGCATCGTCGCTCGAGTCGTCATTCGAATCAGGCGTCGGCGAGGGCGCCGGCGTAGGTTCGGGCTGCACGGGCGTCGCAGCGGCCTCGTCCTCGGCGATATAAACCAAGCAGTCCTTCAGCTCATTGCGGTAGCGGTTCTTCCAGCCCTCATGATACTGGGGCTGGCTCGAATACTTGGTCGCCACGTTATTGACCACACTGTTGGAAAGCGCCGTCACAAACTCGCGGTCGGACATATCGTTGGAGAGATTCGCCCAACGGAAGAAGTCCCTGCAGCCACCGGTGCCGCACATGTTGGTGATGCTCCACACCATGCCCTTAACGCAATCGGCACGGCCCGAAATATCAATGCCCAGGCCACTCTTGAGCCACGCCTCGGTCACCGCATAGTACGAGTTGTACGCATAGGCATCTTGAAGAGCTGAGAACTCAACAGGATCGATGTTATAAGCGCCCTGGAAGGCCTCCTGCGCAATACGGCCCAACTCGGTGAGCTGGCCGTTCTCGTACATGGCATTGCTCATGTTGGAAATCTCGCTGCCGCGATCAATCGCATCCTTGAGCATGCTGTATTTTTCGGGGTTGTAGTTGTAGGCCTGCTTCATAAACGGAATGAGCGACCAACGACGGTCGAACTGGTAATAACCCAGCGCGTTATAACCGTCACCGTACGAAAAGCCCTGGTTATAGTTGCCGTGACTCTCATATTTGGTGAAGTACTTCATCTCGGGAGTCACGTTAACAAACGAAACGCCCTGGACCGACCTCAGCACGCCCGAAAAGGACTGCTGGGTATAGAGACCCTTATCGATATCGGTCGCATCCGAGGCAACGCCCGGCGTGGGCTCCTCGGCAGCGGCGGGTGCCGGCGCGGAAACGGCGCCAAACGAAAGCGCCAGCGTCAGGCCCGCGACAATCGCAGAATGCTTGGGCTGCATAAGATCCTCCCTGCATTGGTGTAGTTAAAGTGCAGTTTGCAAAGATAAAAATAAGTATTGCAGCTCGCCCGTTGTTGCACAACAACCCCTCGGTAAACGGCAACAACCCTCCGCGAAATCTTAAGGAATTGCGCTCGACCTACAGCTTGATGTCAAAGTTAATCTCGGGGACGGCAGCAAGGTCGGCCAGTGTTACGCCGTCGACGTACTTTTCGATCACGTCGTCCAGACCGCGCCAGAACTTGACGGTCGAGCACAAATCGCTGCGGGTGCAGCTGTTGTCGATGCCGTCGCACGCCACGGGCGCCGTGCTGCCCTCGACAGCGCGCAGGATGTCGCCAGCACGCACCTCGGCGGGGTCCTTGGCCATCAAGTAGCCACCGCCTTTGCCGCGCACGCTCTTAAGCAGGCCCGCCTTCATAAGCGGACGAACCAGCTGCTCCAAATACTTTTGCGAGATATGCTCGCGGTCGGCAACCTCGCGCAAAGCAATCTTGCCCTCGGCGTCACCCAGCGCCGCGATATAGATCATTAACCGGAGGGCATAGCGGCCCTTAGAAGAAATGAGCATACCTACCCTCCCATCGCATCTGGGACAACATAACCAGGTTTGTTTGTCCCAAATCTTAAGTAAGTGGGACAAACACAACAGGTTATTTTGTCCCAGAATTTGAAAAGTCGAGTGGATTAGTCGGGTTTTCCCTTGACTAACGCCGAACCCATAGTAACTTTATTCCGAGAAGATTCCTAGGGTTTAGTACACCTATGAGTACACCATATACAGAGAGGGACAGCATGAGCGCAAATCCGCTGCTTTCCATCGAAGGTCTGACCGCCTCCGTGGACGAGAAGACCATCCTCCACAACGTCAACCTCAACGTCGCCGCCGGCGAGACCCACGTGCTGATGGGCCCCAACGGCGCCGGCAAGTCCACCCTCGGCCACCTGGTCATGGGCGACCCCGTCTACACGGTCAACGACGGCCACATCGTCTTTGACGGCCAGGACATCACCGAGCTCAGCACCGACAAGCGTTCGCGCGCCGGCCTGTTCCTGAGCTTCCAGGCCCCGGTCGAGATCCCTGGCGTGCCGCTGTCGAGCTTTTTGCGCGCCAGCATTGCCGGCCGCCCCGGCCTGGAGATGAAGGGCAAGGAGTTCCGCCGTCGCGTCAAGGAGCTCGCGGCCGAGCTCAACATGGATACCGCCTACCTCAACCGCGAGCTGGGCGTAGGCTTCTCGGGCGGCGAGAAGAAGAAGGTCGAGATGCTCCAGCTCCTGTTGCTGCAGCCCAAGCTCGCCATCCTCGACGAGACCGACTCGGGCCTGGACGTCGACGCGCTTTCCACCGTCAGCCACGGCATGGACGCCTACCGCAAGAGCTGCGACGGTTCCATGCTCATCATCACGCATAATACGCGCATCCTGGAGCACTTGGATGTAGACCGTGTCCACGTTATGGTCAAGGGCCACATCGTGCGCGAGGACGACGCCTCGCTCATCCCCTGGATCGACAAGAACGGCTTTGAGACCTTCGAGCGCGAGGCCGCCGAGCAGCGCGCCCAGGCCGAGGCCGCCGCTGCCGGGCAGCAGGCGTAAAGGGGCGACGCAATGACCAAGAACCGCACCGAGGTCGCGGACATCGACCGCAGCCTCTACGACTTCACCTATGGCGAGGAGGGATTCGAGCGCCTCGACGCCGGCATCACGCCCGACATCGTGCGCGAGATCAGCGCCAAAAAGGACGAGCCGCAGTGGATGCTCGACCTGCGCTTAAAGTCCCTCGAGATCTTCAACCGTTTTCCCGACCCGACGTGGGGCCCCTCCATCGAGGGCCTGGACATGGACAACATCGTCACCTACGTCAAGCCCAACACCGACCAAAAGCACGACTGGGAGTCGGTGCCCGACGACATCAAGAACACCTTTGAGCGCTTGGGCATCCCCGAGGCCGAGCGCAGCTATCTGGCGGGCGTCGGCGCACAGTACGACTCCGAGCTGGTCTACCACAACATGCAGGACACGGCGTCCAAGATGGGTATCGTCTACTCCGGCATCGAGGAGGCCCTGCACGATCCGCAGTGGGAGCCGCTCATCCACGAGAAGTTCATGACGCTCATCCCGCCCACCGACCACAAGTTTGCGGCCCTGCACGGCGCCGTATGGTCGGGCGGCTCGTTTGTCTACGTGCCCAAGGGCACCAAGCTCGACTTCCCGCTGCAGAGCTACTTCCGCCTCAACGCCAAGGGTGCCGGCCAGTTTGAGCACACGCTCATCATCGTCGAGGACGATGCCGACCTGCACTTCATTGAGGGTTGCTCCGCGCCCAAGTACAACGTGGCCAACCTCCACGCTGGCGCCGTGGAGCTCTTTGTGGGCAAGCGTGCGCACCTGCGCTACTCGACCATCGAGAACTGGTCCAAGAATATGTACAACCTCAACACCAAGCGTGCGCGCGTGGACGAGGACGGCGACATCGAATGGATCAGCGGCTCCTTCGGCAGCCACGTAGGTTACCTCTATCCCATGAGCGTGCTCAACGGCCGCCGCGCCCGCTCGAGCTTTACCGGCATCACCTTCGCCGGCGCCGGGCAGAACCTCGACACCGGCTGCAAGGTCGTGCTCAACGCGCCCGAGACCTCGGCGACCGTCGAGACCAAGGGCATCTCCAAGAGCGGCGGCATCCAGACCTTCCGCAGCTCCATCGTGGCGACACCCAAGGCCGAGGGCTCCAAGGCAACCGTGAGCTGTCAGTCGCTCATGCTCGATGACCAGAGCCGCTCCGACACCATCCCCGCTATGGACATCCGCGCCAAGAACGTCGATATCGGCCACGAGGCCACCATCGGACGCATCGGCGACGACAAGGTGTTCTACCTGATGAGCCGCGGCATCTCGGAGGAAGAGGCCCGCACCATGATCGTCAACGGCTTTGCCAACCCGGTCTCCAAGGAGCTGCCGCTGGAGTACGCCGTCGAGATGAACAACCTGATCAAGCTCGAGATGGAAGGAGCGATCGGATAATGAAACAGACCACGAACACCGCTGCTACCACCCTTGAGCAGGTCAATGCGATGCCGGCTGCCACTTGGGGTTGGCTCAAGATGAACCAGACTAAGCTTGAGCTTTCGGACGAGCTTGCCGTCGCTCCTGCCGAGGCCGTCGAGGTCGAGGGCTTGGACGAGCAGTTCCGCGGTGCTGCCGACGCCTTCGACACCGCCATGGAAGCCATGGCCGAGCGCTTCCCCGAGCGCCGTACCGCTGCCCCCGGTGATGCCGCCGACCGCGCCCGTATCACGCCCGAGACCGAGCTCGACGTGCCCGCCACCTCTGTCTACCAGGTCGGCGCCATCAAGCTCGAAGAGGAGCTCTCCCCCGCCGAGGCCTTCGAAACCGGCATGGGCGAGGCTGCATACGCCTACATGGCCGAGCACGCTACCAAGCGCATCGTCATCGATATGCCTGCGTACCAGCACGCCACGGTTACCGTGCGCGTAAGCGGCGACGACGCGGCGGCTGCGATTGCCGCCATCGACGTCGTCGCCCGCCCGCAGGCAACGCTTGACCTGCATATCGCCTTAGACTCGCCCGCCGAGGGCGAGGGCGTCGTGGGCTCTGTGCTACGCGTGTGCGCCCACGAGTACGCCACCGTCAACGTGACCTGCACGCAGACGCTCGACGACAGCTGGATTGCGCTCGACGACACCGGGCTGTTCCTAGACGAGGGCGCGCGCGTCAACGTGCAGCATACCGTGCTGGGCGCCGGCGCCAGCGCCACCGGCCTTGCCAGCGACCTGCTGGGCGACACTGCCAAGGTTACGATCGATACCGATTACCTGGGCGCCCGCGAGCAGGTGCGCGACTTTAACTACGAGCTGCGCCACCGCGGTCGCAAGACCGAGTGCGAAATCGACGCCAACGGCGTGCTGACCGGCACGTCCAAGAAGGTCTACCGCGGCACCATCGACCTCGTGCACGGCTGCAAGGGTGCCGTCGGCACCGAACGCGAAACCGTGCTGCTGGCCAACAAGGGCGTCGACAACAAGACCGTTCCCGTCATCCTCTGCGACGAGGACGACGTCGCCGGCAACCACGGCGCCACCATCGGCCACGTCCGCGACGAGCAGCTGTTCTATCTCGCCTGCCGCGGCCTTGACCAAAACGCCGCCGAGGACCTGTTCATCCGCGCCAAGCTGGAGGACGCCGCGCTTTCCGCCACCGACGAGCGCACCCGCGCCGCCGTCGTCCGCCTGGGAAACAACCTGATCGACAACTTTGAAGAGGAGCTCGCATGATCGACACCGAGCACGTTAAATGCGACACCTGCACTGCCCCCGAGCCCATGGAGCTCGACGCCAGCGACGAGGCTTCGCGCGGCTGGCCCACCGTGGACATCGAGACCAACCCCTACAAGGGCCAGTTCCCGCTGTTCCAGCAGCACCCCGAGATCGCCTTCCTCGATAGCGCCGCCACCGCGCAGCGCCCTGCCTGTGTGCTCGACGCCGAGCGCGACTTCTACCAGCGCATGAACGCCAACCCCCTGCGCGGACTGTACTCGCTGTCCGTCGAGGCCACCGACGCCATCGCGAAGGTCCGCCAGCAGATCGCCGACCTCATCGGCGCCCCACAGGCCAACGAGGTCGTCTTCACCCGCAACACGAGCGAGTCGCTCAACCTGGTCGCCAAGAGCTTTGCGCCCACAGTGCTCGAACCGGGCGACGAGGTCGTCATCACCATCATGGAGCACCACTCGAACCTGATTCCGTGGCAGCAGGTCTGCCGCGAGACCGGCGCCAAGCTCGTCTACCTCTACCCCACCAAGACCGGCCAGCTCACCACCGAGGAGGTTCTTGCAAAGGTGGGTCCCAAGACCAAAATCCTGGCCGTGGGACAGGTCTCCAACGTGCTGGGCGTCGAGAACCCGGTCAAGAACCTCGGCAAGCTCGTGCACAAGTACGGCGGCTACCTGGTCGTCGACGGTGCGCAGTCGCTGCCGCACATGCCGGTCGATGTGGCCGACCTGGGCGCCGACTTCTTTGCCTTTAGCGCGCACAAGGCCATGGGCCCCATGGGCATCGGCGTGCTGTGGGGCAAGATGGACCTGCTCAACGCCATGCCGCCCATGCTCACCGGCGGCGAGATGATCGATTCGGTCACCGAGCAGGACGCCGTCTGGGCTCCTGTCCCCGAGAAGTTCGAGGCGGGTACGCAGGACGCCGCCGGCATCTTCGCCACGGGTGCGGCACTCGACTACCTGGTCAACACGGTGGGTTACGAGAACATCCAGACCCGCGAGCAGGCACTCGTCCACTATCTGATGGGCGAACTCATGCAGCTCGACTTTGTCCAGATCATCGGCTCCATCTATTGGGACAACCACCACGGCGTTGTGAGCTTTAACGTCAAGGGCATCCACCCGCACGACGTCGCGAGCATCATGGACATGGACGGCGTCTGCATCCGCGCCGGCCACCACTGCGCGCAGCCACTGCTCACCTGGCTGGGCGTCGAGAACCTTGCCTGCTGCCGCGCCAGCGTGGCCTTCTACAACGACAAGGCCGACATCGACAAGTTCATCGCCGGCCTGCATCACGTTTGGAGCACGTTCAATGGGTAATCTGTACACCTCCACCACATTTATGGAGCACAACTCGCACCCCGACTATAAGTACGAGATGGATGCTCCCACGCACGAGCACGACGGCATCAACCCTAGCTGCGGAGACGAGCTCACCTTGCAGCTGCGTGTCGAGAACAACGTGATCGAGGAGGCCTCCTTTACCGGTCACGGCTGCGCCATCAGCCAGGCCAGTGCCGACATCATGGCCGACCTCATCACCGGCGAGACCGTCGAGGAAGCTCGCCACCTGGCAGAGCTCTTCCTCGCCATGATCCGCGGCGAGAAGCTCTCCGAGGAGGACCTGGAAGACCTGGACGAAGCCGCCCAGCTCCAGGACATCTCGCACATGCCCGCCCGCGTCAAATGCGCCGAGCTCGCCTGGCGCACCCTCGACGGCATGCTCACGGGACAAAATAATCAGTAGTATTTGTCCCAAATCTTAAGAATTTTATTGGCCGAATCGCTTGACAAGAGTGGTTCGGCCATTTTCTATTCCGAGCCCTCAGCCTGAGCCTTTACCTGCGCATAAGCGCGCACGATACGAGAGACGGTACTCTTGCTGATTCCCGTATACCGTTCGATCTCGCGCACCGTGTAGCCGCCATCGTGCAGAGCGAAAATGATTCCGTCTCGCCGCGAGGGCGCTACGGTCTTGAGTTCGTTGAGCGGCACACCCAGGCGCTTCGCCATCTTGTCGGCAAACGCACGCCGCTCCCACTCCGTCTCATCCATATCGTGAATCACCGGATCGGAACCATCGGGCATCGACAGAGAATAATCCAGAAACCCCTTGGCAGACTCAAAGAGCTCAAGCACACAAGAAGGATCCGAAAATCCCCTCGTCATATCGTTGTCATACGCTCGAAGATACTCGGCAAAGCTGCTCCAGGGATAACGCTCGATCAGGGCGATACCCGCCTCCTGCGGATTAGCGTGAACATAGCGAATGGCAGCCATCAGATAACGGTCGGTATCGAGCGAGCGCCGGTCAAAACGGTTCTGGAACAGATGGCCCGTGCGCCCCGTGCGTTTATTGAACCGCCGCGCGTACGTCAAAAGCAGCCGGTGCATCGCCGCGCTCATCGCGTCCTCGTAATCTGCAAGCACCAAATGCACGTGATTGCCCATAAGGCACCAGGCTACAACCGTCACGCCCGCCTCGCGGCAGCAATCACGCATCAGCTCCAAAAACTCCCACCGGTCTTCATCGCCCTCAAAGATGAGCTGCTTGCCCACACCGCGGGCACAGACATGGTAAAAGCCGGTAACCGTTCTCCAAACGCGCTGCATGGCGCTCCCTTCGCCGGGATCTGATTGCCATCCAATACAGCACGATTGAAGCGTGCCATCAAAACATTCACGCAAAACAATACACTCGCGCGGCCAAAGGCAGTAAACGGGCGGCGAACGGCACCGTTGCAACAGGTCAGACCCCGCAACGCATACAAGAGCTGACCAAAAGCTTGCCCAAGACGAACCCCCTCTACGGAAATTCGCGACCACAGAACATATAGTTAAACCGTTTCAATTAAAACTTCCGGACTTCTCGCTACGAAAACTGAGCCGTTCGCCGAATATTCCGTGCATTTCGCGGTATTATAGGGGCTGCATGTCATGTCCCTTTCGAAGGGTCGCCCGGCAATCGCCAGCCACGACCCCCAGACGGGACGCCAACACGATAGAGAGGAGAGGCATGCAGTACTCACAGGAAGTGGAGAACATGTGCCCCGTTGCCAAGGGTGCATACCACGGCCCCGCACCCATCCCCGAGGAGGGCAAGTGGGTCCAGGCTAAGGAGATTTCCGACATCTCCGGTCTTACGCACGGTGTGGGTTGGTGCGCACCTCAGCAGGGCGCCTGCAAGCTCACGCTGAACGTCAAGGACGGCATCATCGAGGAGGCCCTCGTTGAGACCATCGGCTGCTCGGGCATGACCCACTCTGCTGCCATGGCTTCCGAGATCCTTCCCGGTAAGACCATCCTCGAGGCCCTCAACACCGACCTCGTCTGCGACGCCATCAACGTTGCTATGCGCGAGATCTTCCTGCAGATCGTTTACGGCCGCAGCCAGACCGCGTTCTCCGAGGGCGGCCTGCCCGTGGGCGCCTCCCTCGACGACCTCGGCAAGGGCCTTCGCTCTCAGGTCGGCACCATGTTCGGCACCAAGGCCAAGGGCGCTCGTTACCTTGAGCTCGCTCAGGGCTACGTCACCCGCATGGCTCTCAACGACAAGAACGAGATCATCGCATTCGAGTTCCTGAACCTCGGCAAGTTCACCGACGCCGTCAAGGCCGGCAAGACCCCCGAGGAGGCCATCGCTGGCGCTATGGGCCACTATGGTCAGTGGGAGAACGCTGCCAAGTACATCGACCCGCGCACCGACGAGGAGACTCACTCCGTCGCCAGCGTGTTCCCGGTTCACGAGTAGAAAGGGAGGGAAATAACTATGACTGTTACGTTCGAAGGTTACGAGCGCCGCGCTGACAAGATCAACAAGTGCCTCGCCGACAACGGCATCGCCTCCCTCGAGGAAGCTCTGCAGATCTGCACCGACAAGGGCTTCAACCCGCGTGAGATCGTCAACAACACCCAGTCCATCGCCTTCCAGAACGCCGAGTGGGCCTACACCCTCGGTTGCGCTCTCGCTGTCAAGCGTGGCGCCAAGACCGCTTCTGAGGCTGCCGCCATCATCGGCGAGGGCATCCAGGCCTTCACCGTTCCCGGCTCCGTCGCCGAGGACCGCAAGGTCGGTCTGGGCCACGGCAACCTGGGCGCTATGCTGCTCTCCGACGACACCGAGTGCTTCGCCTTCCTGGCTGGCCACGAGTCCTTCGCTGCCGCTGAGGGTGCTATCGGCCTGGCTCTGAACGCCAACAAGGCTCGCAAGAAGCCGCTGCGCGTCATCCTCAACGGTCTGGGCAAGGACGCTGCTCAGATCATCGCCCGCATCAACGGCTTCACCTACGTGAAGACCCAGTTCGACTACTACACGGGCGAGCTCAAGGTCGTCGAGACCATCCCCTACTCCGATGGTCCCCGCGCTGCCGTTAACTGCTACGGCTCCGACGACGTCCGCGAGGGCGTTGCCATCATGTGGCACGAGAACGTCGACATCTCGATCACCGGTAACTCCACCAACCCCACGCGCTTCCAGCACCCCGTCGCTGGCACCTACAAGAAGGAGCGCCTCGAGGCTGGCAAGAAGTACTTCTCCGTCGCTTCTGGTGGCGGCACTGGCCGTACCCTGCACCCGGACAACATGGGCGCCGGCCCCGCCTCTTACGGCATGACCGACACCATGGGCCGTATGCACTCCGACGCCCAGTTCGCTGGTTCTTCCTCCGTGCCTGCGCACGTCGACATGATGGGTCTCATCGGCATGGGCAACAACCCCATGGTCGGTGCCACCGTCGCTTGCGCTGTCGCCGTCGAGGAGGCCCTCAAGGCCTAATCGCGCCCGCGCGATGCTCATATAGTTGAGCTTTAGAGCCGCTACCTTTTAAGGTGGCGGCTCTTTTTGTTTGCACTGTCGCAGGGTAGCTAATGCCGATATATCAGTTGGGGCGATATACGAGATGTGATGAGATGGAGCATCAGAACGCCCATGACGCCCACCTGCCATATGTGCCCTTTACCGATTTGCCGAGTCTTTGCGGCCCCATTGCCGATCACCCGTGCGACAATGCGCCGGACGAGAAAGGAATCCGATGGAATCGACTGATGTACTGGTAATTGGATCTGGCATTGCGGGCCTTTGCGCCGCCATCGAAGCGGCGCGCGCGGGCGTGACCGTCACTGTGGCAAGCGCCGGCAAGACTATGAGTGGATCAAGCTTCTTCCCCGGAACCTGGGGCTTGGGGCTTATCGGACCCGTTAACGAAGACGACGAACAAGACCTTATCGATACCATCCAGACCGTTGGTGGCGGCGTCGCCGACCCCGATCTTGTCCAGACGTTTGTCCACAGCATTCCCCAGGCAATTGAATGGCTCGAGCAAGACCTGGGCGTTGAGCTCCAGCGTCCGCAAAGCGCCGAGAGCGCCCAGCAAAAGCAGTTTATCCCCTGCTTTGACCACAAGACGCGCATGTGGCGCGGCCTCACCCGCAAACCCCTTGAGGACGCTCTGACAGCCCGGATCGAGTCGCTCGGCATTCGCCTGCTCCCCCGCCATGAGCTTATCGACCTTGTTGAGGACACGAACGGCAGAATAACCGGAACCGTGCTCTACGACCTCACCGAAAATCGAATCGTGCCCTTTGCTGCCAAGGCCACGATCATCGCAGCCGGTGGCACAAGCGGCCTGTTCGAGCGCAGCCTTACGTCGGCTGATGTGCTCAGCTCCTCGCAGGCCATCGCGCTGGCGCACGGCGCAACACTTACTAATATAGAGTTCATGCAGATGATGCCCGGCTTCATCGAGCCCAAGCGAAACCTTGTATTTAACGAGAAGACCTGGCGCTACGTCAAGTTCGACCAGTCGGTCGATATTGCCGACGGCAAGCTAAACGATCTGCTCGAGCAACGCTCCGGATATGGTCCCTTCACTTCGCGTCTGGATTCTCGCGCTATCGACCTAGCCATCGACCAAGCGGGAGCCGAAGACCTGGCGCTCCACTACGACTTCCCCCGCGAGGACGTCCCCGAGTTTGTGCAGACCTTTGCCACCTGGCTACAAGACGAGCACGGCATCGCGCCGACCGACGAGATGCGCGTGGCGATGTATGCCCACGCCGCCAACGGCGGTATCAAAATCGACAGGACCGCGCAAACGGGCGTTGAGGGCCTCTACGCTTGCGGTGAGGCAACAGGCGGCATGCACGGCGCCGACCGCATCGGCGGCTTGTCGAGTGCCAATGGCATCGTATTCGGGCGCATCGCGGGCGCATCGGCAGCTCGAGCAGCGCTGGACGCTCCCGAGGCGGCCGCTCCGATGGATATCGCCCTCCCTCAGTATGGCATTGCCACAACAGATGCCGAACGCCTGACACACAGCCTTAAGCACACGATGAGCACCTATTGCATGATCAACAGGACCGAAGCAGGTCTATCCAAGGCCCTGCAACAGCTTGAAAGCCTGAAAGACGAGGCAACTGCGCTGAGCAAGCCGCATGCCAATGACAGCGAGATCGCAGCCCTCGCCCGCCTGCAATCGCAGAATCAGCTGGCAACGGAGATGGTCAAAGCCATGCGCAAGCGGACCGAAAGCCTGGGTTCGCACTATCGATCGAATTAAACTGGACACCTATCTAGAGCAGAGCACAACTAATCGATATCTATGGGCCCCGTGACCTCGAAGTGGCACGTGGCCCATTCGTGTCCGCACGGCAGCGTATCCTTATTCTGAGTACAGAGCGGGCAAAGCGCGCATAGACAATAGATCAGCGAGGAGGAGATATGGACAGTAGAGATATCGAGAAGTGGCGTGTCGAACTTGATAGCTACGCCAATGTGGAAGACGGCGTTGAGTATTGGCTCGCACGCGATTTAATGGAACCCATGGGGTACACTCGATGGGAGAACTTTGCCGAAGTTGTTAAGAGGGCAAAAGTCTCGTGCGAAACAAACAAAACTCCAGTTGATTCCCATTTTCGTGACACCACGAAAATGGTAACTGCCGGTGTCGCCGCTCGCGCGGTTAAAGACTACAAGCTTACGCGCTATGCATGCTATTTAATCGCCCAAAACGGAGATTCAAACAAGCCAGAGATCGCGCTCGCCCAGGCGTACTTCGCCGTGCAGACGCGCCGCCAAGAGCTCATAGAGCAGCGCTTCGCAGAGATTCAGCGCTTGCAGGCGCGCCACTCGCTATCTGATTCAGAGAAACAGCTCTCGGGTATTGCGTTCAAACGCGGCGTGGACTCCAAAGGATTCGCAATCATCAAGTCGAAGGGCGATGAAGCGTTATTCGGCGGCAGAAGCACGGCGGAAATGAAGCAACAGCTCGGCGTATCCAAGAGCTCGGCATTGGCGGACGGGCTAGCCGATGTTCTCATCAAAGCAAAGGACCTTACGAACTCGATGACGGCCTTCAACGCCGAGGAACACGACCTGTACGGTCTGGACCAGATCAAGCAAGAGCACGTCGAGAACAACACAAGCGTGCGTGGCAGCCTCATCGACCGCGGAATTGTACCTGAGAACCTACCGCCTGCCGAAGATACAAAAAAGCTCGAGCGTCGCGTGAAGGCAGACGAGAAGAAACTCAAGGAAGGTACTGACGGTTTTACCGATCCCCAGGGTAGACTCGATCTGTGAAAGCGGCCGTGCCCTTTCGGGTTCGACCCCATGAAAGGTCAACAAAAAAGACGGTCAACTATCGCTGACCGTCTTAACATGCTTTGGTGGGCCGTCAGGGGGTCAGCCTGCTTTGCAGGCGGCCGCTGCGGCGCTTTGCGCCTTGCGCGCTGCGTTGGTAAATGCTTACGCATTTCCTCAGCTTCGCGCCCCGACGGGTTCGACCCCATGCGAGGTCAACAAAAAAGCGACCAGCCTAAGCCAGTCGCTTTAACATACTTTGGGTGGGCCGTCAGGGGGTCGAACCCTGGACCTTGGGATTAAGAGTCCCCTGCTCTACCAACTGAGCTAACGACCCGATATCAACACGAAGCAAGAACTGGGGTGGGTAAAGGGACTCGAACCCTC
Source organism: Collinsella sp. OM08-14AT (assembly GCF_003438115.1). NCBI lineage: Bacteria > Bacillati > Actinomycetota > Coriobacteriia > Coriobacteriales > Coriobacteriaceae > Collinsella > Collinsella sp. OM08-14AT. Next base: position 62,190 of record NZ_QSTE01000012.1, on the reverse strand, counting down.
GACCTACGGGACCACAACCCGTCGCTCTAGCCAACTGAGCTACACCCACCGTGTCCTGTGCGCTTCGCACTCGACTATTATTGCAAGGAACGCCACGCGATGCAAGCCCCAATTTTCAAGAATTTTGAAAAGAGTTTTTCGAGACCATTTCGAGCATTTCCCACCGGTTTCATAGGAGTAAACTTGCCCCACTGCAAATGCTCGAAAGGACCGGCATGAAAGAACTCTCCAACCGCACGGCAACGTTTACCGATTCCGTCATCCGTCGCATGACGCGCATCTCCAACAAGTATGGCGCCGTCAACCTGTCACAGGGCTTCCCCGACTTTGATCCCCCGGCGCAGCTGCTCGATAGCCTCAGCACCATCGCCACCGATCCCAAGCCGCTCTACCACCAGTACTCCATCACCTGGGGCTCTCAGGCCATGCGCGAGGCGCTTGCCGCCAAGCAGGAGCACTTTATGGGCATGCCGATCAACCCCAACGAGAATATTGTAGTCACCTGCGGCTCCACCGAGGCCATGATGGCCGCCATGATGACGGTCACGAACACCGGCGACAAGGTCGTCATTTTCTCGCCGTTCTACGAGAACTACGGCGCTGACACCATTCTCTCGGGCGCCGAGCCCATCTATGTGCCGCTCAACCCGCCCACCTTTGACTTCGACCGTGAGGTCCTCGAGGCGGCCTTCCGCGACAACGATCCCAAGGCGATCGTCCTATGCAACCCGTCCAACCCCTGTGGCAAGGTCTTTACGCGCGAGGAGCTCACTTTTATTGCCGACCTGTGCAAGAAGTACGACGCCTACTGCATCACCGACGAGGTGTACGAGCACATCGTCTACGCTCCCCACGAGCACGTCTATATGGCCACGCTGCCCGGCATGTTCGAGCGAACCATCAGCTGCAGCTCGCTGTCTAAGACGTACTCCATCACCGGCTGGCGCCTGGGCTACACCATTGCCCCAGCCCAGATCACCGAGCGTATCAAAAAGGTCCACGACTTCCTCACCGTCGGCGCCGCCGCGCCCCTGCAGGAAGCCGTCGTCACTGCCCTCAATTTCGACGACAGTTATTACCAGGAGGTCCTCGACCTCTACACCGCCAAGCGCGACCTATTCTGTCAGGGACTCGACAGCATCGGCCTCACGCACAACGTGCCGCAGGGCGCGTACTACGTGATGATGGACATCTCTGAGTTTGGCTATGACAGCGACCTCGACTTCTGCGAGGATCTGGCCTCCAAGGTGGGCGTGGGCTCCGTTCCGGGCTCCAGCTTCTTCCGCGAGCCCGTCAACCACCTCATCCGCTTCCACTTTGCCAAGCGAGACGAGACGCTCAACGCAGCACTGGAGAACCTCAAGTTCCTGCGTGATAAAATCAAACCGCGCGGGTAAGGACGGCCCGGCACTAAATGCACCCCGAGGCCGGCCACATCCTGGTCACGCGCGACCCGCGCGACACCATCGGCGAGCACAGCGGCTGCCCCTTCCACGACAACTGCCTCGAGGGCCTCATCGCCGGCCCCGGCGTTAAAAGGCGCTGGGATGGCAAGAGCGCCGGAGACATGGCCGATGACCCGGAGGCCATGGATCTGCTCGCCGGCTATCTGGCGCAGGCGCTCATGACCTTCATCCTGTGCTATGCGCCGCAGAAGATCGTCATCGGCGGCGGCGTGGCCGACCACACCCCCATCGTGCCGCTCGCGCGCAAGAAGTGCGCCGAGATGCTCAACGGCTATATCGTCACGCCCGAGGTCAACGACATCGATACCTACATCGTCAACAACAGCCTCGAGGGCAAGCAGGGCATCATGGGCTGCCTGGCCCTAGGCGCACAGGCGCTTCAGTAACAGACGCACCCACAGGGCGTGGCGCACCCGGCAAATCCGACCTATGGAACGACGCCGCCACACCTCATATAAGCCCTCCAATAAAAAAGGCCGCCTAGGACCAAACAATGCGTCCTTAGGCGGCCTTTTTGGCGCACATCAGCGACCGTAAGAGATATCGGAGCACAACGCCCGTTGCCGCTCCACAGCAGTCGATCATCACATCAGCGATCATGCCGGCGCGTCCCGGCACAAAGAGCTGAATCGTCTCGTCGATCGAGGGAATCAGCAGCAGGAACACTGCCGTGGGCAGCAGCACGTCAAAGGTGCGTCGGCCCTCAAAATCAAAGGCGTGCGTTGCCAGGATGCCGAGCACCAAATACTCGGTAAAATGCGCGCACTTACGAACAACAAAGTTGGTCACCCATTCATATGGAAGTCCCACGCCGTGCAGGAAACCGCGGATAGCTTCCATGACCGTTAGGCTCAGTGAGCCCGACCCCGAGCCGGGAACCAGCGAATTGCCCCAGATCAAGAGCGCCATCAGGCAGGTTACGACCGCCCATTTTCGATTGATCTTAACCATGCAGAAGTTATGCCTCCGCACGGAGCGGCGCGAAGCTGGCGGTACCGCCCTCGATAACGCTCAGATAAGCACGGCCCGTACGCTTGGCGGTAGAGGACTGAAGACGCTCGATCTCTTCCTCGAGGATCTGATTGACGCGCTCGTGACGACGATTTTCCATAATGCCGGCGGCAATAGCCTCGGCCCGCTCGATGCTCTCACGCGAGATACGGGCAGTATCCTCGGGGAACACAGCGCTGTGACGGCCGACATAGGCGGGGGCAGCAGGCTGAGGGGCAGCGACGGGAGCGGGGGCTGAAACAGGAGCAGGCTCGTCAATCTCATCCAGAATCGCGGTGGCGGCGGCCCACATACCCTCGTGGCCCGAGTAATCGGCCATGGGGACATCAACCTCGAGCGAGGCGTCCGGAAGGTCGCCGGTGTCGATGCGATCTTGGGCATCAATCGATGCGGTGATGGCTGCAGGCTCATCGAGGTCATCGAGATCGATGCCCGCGGCACCGGAGATGATAGGCATGCTGGCGAGGTTTGCATTGTACGGCGCAGCCTCAGCCGCCTGCTGCTGGGCAGGAGCGCCCCAAAGCGAGCTTTCGGCGGCACGGCGGGCGGCAACAGCCTCCTCGTCCGCGGTCATGGCTTCATCAACGTACGAATTATCGGCAGAAGCGTTCGCGTCCGCCGAGGTAGCGCTGTAGGCGTTATTGACCGCCGCATTGGCGACGAGTGCCACGAAAGCCGCCGTGCTGCCCGCAGGGGCGGCCTGGGAGCCAGACACGGCGCGTGCCGCGGCGGCGATGTCGTCGCGATTGAAGGAGCCGGTCTGCCCGCCGTTGGTGAGCTCGTCGATGGCGACTTGATAGACGTCGCGCGAGTGTGCAGGGTCGCAGCTCACCGGCGAATCGTCGTCGAGCATACTGTCGATCATGGACCAAGCCTCGGCCTCGTCCATGGCATCTGCGGCTCGAGCGATGGTAGGGACACCATCATCGGCATGACGGCGCTGGAACGCACCAGTCAGGCCGGAAAGGAATGCCGAGGTAGACTGCTCCGCCTGAGCCTGAGAAGCAGAAGCCGCAGCGTAAGGAGTCGCATCCTGCTGCTGAGCTGGAATCGAGGCGGTCTTGAACTCGCTTTGATGCTGATTGAGATTGGCGGCACCGCCCATGGCATCAGGCTGGAACAGACGCTCTTCACGCCGCGCACGGTACTCGGAGATACCCAGCGAGGCGGCATAGATACCCACGCCCGCCACCGCGCCCACGGCGAAGGGAACCGCACCCGCCACGACCGTCTCGTTCACCGACGAAAACGGCAGCGTCGCGGCATACATAACCACGGGAGCGGCAAGGCCGATCCCGCACGAAAGTCCGGCAAGGACTGCTCGTTGTGTTGCATCAGAAGAAGCCATGAGCTCTCCCCATCTTCCAGCACCCAAATCGCATCATTCAGTTGGCTGCGCGAGAGAAGATGAAGCGGGGCTATGCCCCAAAGCAACGGTATATGGTTCGTTTCATCTGCGTTTTCCGTCGCGAAGCTTAAAAGCTATTATGCGAAACCGCCCTGTCGATTGCAAGCGACGATGTCGGATTGAAACGGGAAACCTGCTGCTTGCCAGTCTTATGGTCAAAAATAAGCGCGGAGCGGCGATATGGAAAAGGGCCGAGGCTCAAAGCCCCGACCCTTTATCGCATTGATGACTATCGCTGCGCGTGGATGACAACCTAGAACGTCTGCTCGTAGTCGCTGTGCTTTTTGGCCGAACGCACCAGGAACTCCTGGTTGGTGTTGGTGCCCTTAAGACCCTTGATAAACGATGCGGCTGCGCGCTCGGTGTTGTTCATGCCGGCAAGAATGCGACGCAGGCCAAAGACAAACGGGCGCATCTGCTCGTCGACCAGCAGATCCTCGTTGCGCGTACCGGAGGCAACGGGGTCAATGGCCGGGAAGATACGACGGTCGGCAAGATCGCGGTCGAGCTTAAGCTCCATGTTGCCGGTGCCCTTGAACTCCTCAAAGATGACTTCGTCCATCTTGGAACCGGTGTCGATGAGGGCAGAGGCCAGGATGGTGAGCGAGCCACCGTTCTCGATATTACGGGCTGCGCCCAGGAAGCGCTTGGGCGGATACAGGGCCGCCGAATCGACGCCGCCCGAAAGGATGCGGCCCGAGGCGGGCGCCGCCAAGTTGTAGGCGCGGGCAAGACGCGTGATGGAGTCGAGCACCACCACGACATCGCCGCCCAGCTCCACGATGCGCTTGGCGCGCTCGATGACGAGCTCGGCCACGCGGGTGTGGTTGTCGGCGGGCATATCGAAGGTCGAGGCCACGACCTCGCCCTTAATGGAGCGCTGCATATCGGTGACCTCTTCGGGGCGCTCGTCGACGAGCAGGCAGATGAGGTGCACCTCGGGGTTGTTAATCGAGATAGACTGGCAGATCTTCTTGAGGATCGTGGTCTTGCCGGCCTTGGGCGGGGACACGATCAGGCCACGCTGACCCTTGCCGATCGGCGACACGATGTCGATGGCGCGACCGGTAATGGAGTCCTTGCCGTGCTCCATGCGCAGCGGCTCGTTGGGATAGACCGGAGTGAGGTCACCAAACTTGGGGCGGTTGCGAATCTGCTCGGGGTCTAGACCGTTGACGGTCGTGATTTTGGCGAGGCCGGCGCGCTTGTCGCCGCCGCGCGAAGGACGCAGTGAGCCCTCGATGACGTCGCCCGTGCGCAGGCGCGCGGAGCGGATGAGGTAGGCGGGCACGAAGGCGTCGTCGTTGGACTTCATGTAGCCATGGGCGTGGATGATGCCGGAGCTGTCCGGGCGAATCTGCAGAATGCCCTTGATGTCGCGGAAGCCCTCTGCCTTCGCGGCGGTGACGTAGATCTCCTCGACGAGCTCGGCTTTCTTCTTGCCGGTCGTCTCGATCTCGAACTCCTTGGCCTTCTCGCGCAGCTCGGCGACCTTCATGGCAGCGAGCTCCTCACGCGAAAGCGTGGGCTCGGTGGGGGCGGCGTTACGCTCCTTGTTGCGCTGTTTGCGATCGCGCTGGCGATTGCGACGGTCGTTGTTGCGCTCGTTGCGTTCCTCGTTGCGCTTGTGCTGGCGACGGTTGGAACGAGTGCCGTCTTCGGCCTCGGCGGGCGCGGCAACATCGGTTGTGGCGGCGTCGGCATTGGCCGCAGCGGCGTCATTGGCCTCGGCGCCGGAATCAATCTGCGCTTCGACATCAGCCTGCTGCTCGGCGGCCTTGGCCTTAGCGGACTTCTTACGACCGCGCTTGGGCTTCTCGGATGCAGGCTGTTCGACGTCCTGGGGCTCGGCGGCATCAGTCGATACATCGGCGGTCGCCTCGGTGGAATCCTCGGACGCGCCCTTCTTGGAGGCCTTAGCCTTGGACGTGCGCTTAGCAGCGGTGCGACGGCTGCGACCGGGACGGACGTCGGCGGGCTCGGCATCGGCGGGAGCGGCCTCGGAAGTCGTAGCATCCTGGACGGGTGCATCGGCAGCGGTTGCAGACTCGGCGGTCGCCGCAGCATCCCGAGCGGCGGCGGCTGCGGCTGCGGCCTTCTCTGCCTCGACGAAGGCCTTGGGCTTGCGACCGCGACGGTGCGGGCGCAAAGCCGGATCGACAACGGGAACTTCGCTGGCCTCGACAGGCACAGCGGGCTCAGCAGGCGATGCGCCCTCCCCTGCCGCGGAACGGACCGAAGCCTCAGTGAGCTCGGGGGCTACCTGTTCCGCAACCTGCTCGGCCTTAGCAGCCGTGCGGCGGCGTGTGCGCGGTGCCGGCTTCTCGGTCGGCAGGTCGGCGGCAGGGGTCTCGGGCACAGACGGAGCTGCAAGCTCGGTCAGAGCCGCGGCCTCGCGCTCGGCAGCACGACGGCGGGCGCGCACCACCTGAGCCTCGCTAATCTGCGCCAACGCACGTGCCTGCGCGACCTCATCGGAAATCGGCGCCGAGGAGTCAGCTGCAACGGTGCGCTTGGCGCGCGTCGTGCGCGTGGTACGGCGCTTGGGCTTGGTGACCTCCTCGCCGTCAGTGGCAGGCTTGGCCGTGTGGCGCGTGAGCTTGGGCTTTGCCGGAGCAGCCTCCTCACCAGTTGCAGGCACGGCCTTCTCAGCCGCCACAGGCATAGGCGTCGAAGCAGCCTTAGGCGTCTCAGGAGCCGAGGCTTGCGCGGGCGCCGCGACCTGGTCCGACGCAACCGGTGCAGCGGGAGCGGCCTGCGTCGTCGTTATTTCGTTTTCTTGCTGTTGATCAGACACAGTGTTTGCTCAACTTTCTTTTCAAGCCCTGTAATCACATGCTCCCTGCATAAACCTTCAGGGCGGCTAAACAGTCTAGTTCCGTTCAAAACGACGGATATCATTGATCTGTATCGAGATGATTGCGTCATATACGCAGCGTTAGTGTAACACAACCGCAACCACCTGCAACTTAGTCATTGGACGTTCTTAAACGCCCAGTCATCAGGGACACTCCTCCTCAAAAGCGCCTTGAAATGTCGCGCCAGAGGAGTGAAGCCGTGGCACCCGGAATAGCCGCGCCACGAATCGCGCCCATCTACTACGTTTGCACCCGAGCCCCTGACCATACCCTTGTTTTTTTCATAAACAACGAGTCTGCTACCTGCGGTTTTAATATCGTACTTTTCGGCATGGTTCGGGATATGCGTCCAAACGTAGGAGATGAGCACGATTCGCGGCGGACGGTATCCCGCCACCCCTCCGCGAGACAAAAATGATCCATTTTCCTCCGTCCCCAAGGGACAATTTTCAAAACTACGCCGGATTACGGGGCCAGAATGCTGCAAGCCAACCATACCCTGCATTTTCAAGAAACAATAAACCGTCTAGCTGCGGTTTTATTTTCACTGCTGTCGCTATGGTCGCCAGGCAGCGATTCAGCCCCGTAAACCGGTATAGTTGCGATTTGGTAGCATTTTCCAACACGCCTAAAAGCCCCGCCAAACGAAAAAAGCCCGACCTCCGCATGGAGATCGGGCTTATAGGGTTCAGCAAAGCCGAACCTACACGGTCAAATGACCCGCAGATTACATCTGCTCGGGCGCGGAAACGCCAACGAGGGTAAGCACCAGGGCGAGCGTCACGCGGACGGCGTCGCAGGCGGCCAGACGGGCGCGCGAGAGCTCGGGGTCGACGGGACGGCCCTCGCTCGGCAGAACCTGGCAGGCGGCGTAGAAGCTGTGGAAGTCGCCGGCGAGCTCCTCGGCAAAGTGCGTCAGGCGGAACGGGGCGCGATCGCGAGCGCAGCTGGCAATCAGGTCGGTGAGCTCGTTGAGCTTACGCGACAGGGCGAGCTCGGTCGGGTCGGTCAGCAGCGAGTAATCGACGTTCTCACCGATGGCCTTGGCGGCGACGGCCTTCATGCCCATCTCGGCGGCCTGCTCGGCAGTAACGTCGGCGGCACGGCGCAGGATGGAGCACACGCGAGCGTGAGCGTACTGCACGTAGTACACCGGGTTGGAGTTGTCGCGCTTCTTGACGGCCTCGATGTCGAAGTCGACCATCTGGTTGGAGCTCTTGGAGATGAGCGTGTAGCGAGCGGCGTCGGAGCCGACCTCGTCGACGAGTTCCTGCAGGGTCACCATGGTGCCCTTGCGCTTGGACATACGGACGGGCTTGCCGTTGCGCAGCAGGTTGACGAGCTGGCCCAGCAGAACCTCAAACTTGCCGGGATAGCCAAGAGCGTCACAGACGCAGCGGACGCGCTCGATGTAGCCGTGGTGGTCGGCGCCCCAGATGTCGATGACGTGGTCGACGCGCTGGAACTTATCCCAGTGATAGGCAACATCGGAGGCGAAGTAGGTGTACTCGCCATCGGACTTGATCAGGACGCGGTCCTTGTCATCGCCCAGGTCGGTGGAGCGGAACCACAGGGCGCCGTCCTTGGTGTAGAGGTAGCCCATCTTGTCGAGCTTCTCAAAAGCGCGGTCGACGGCAGAGGTACCGGCGGTCTCGCCCTCGGTGTCCTTCACGTACAGCGAACGCTCGGAGTACCAACGATCGAAGTCGCAGTTGACGGCGTGGCAGAGGTCGCGCATGTTGTCGACCATCTTTACGTAGCCGCGCTCGCGGAAGCTCTCCATGCGCTCCTGCGGATCGGCGTCGACCCACTTGTCGCCGTCGGTGCGCCAGAACTCGGCGGCCTCGTCGATGATGTAGTCGCCGCCGTAGGAGTCCTTGCCCAGGGTCTCGGCAAAGTTGTCCTGATACGGATGGGTCTCGGGGTGCTCGTCGTTCTCGTCGGCAACAAAGGCGTCGCGGTCGGCAATCAGCAGCTTGTGAGCCTCGTCGATATCCACGCCCTGCTTGGCGATGATGTCGGCAAGCTGCATATAGCGCGTGCTGATGGAGTTGCCGAAGGTGTTCATCTGAGAGCCGTGGTCGTTGATGTAGAACTCACGCTGGATGTCGTAACCGGCGTGGTCCATAACACGGCAGAGCGAATCGCCCAGCGCGGCCCAGCGGCCGTGACCGATGTGCATGGGGCCGACGGGGTTGGCGGAAACGAACTCGACCTGGGTCTTCAGGCCACCACCGACGTTGGACTTAGCGAAGTCCATGCCCTTCTCGCGAGCCTCGCCAAAGATGGCATTCTTGACGGCAACGGAGAGGTAGAAGTTGATGAAGCCGGGGCCTGCGATCTCAACCTTCTCAATCGCGGGGTCCTCGGGCATATGGGCAACGATGGCCTCGGCGATCTTGCGCGGGGCGCAGTGAGCCAGCTTGGCGGACTTCAGGGCCATGGTGGAGGTCCACTCGCCATGAGAAGTGTCAGCCGGTCGCTCGATAGCGCAATCGTCAAGTTCAAATGCGGAAAGGTCGCCGGCCTCCTGGGCCGCAGCAAGCGCAGCGCGTACCAGCTCTTCAATCTTCTCGGGCATAGATCCTCCTTGTGTTAAAGCCCCCGAGCTCTTGGTCACTCGTAGGGCAAAAGCCAGAGTTTGTAGCACTCTATCACAAGCGAGGGACACTGTCGCAGGGTAAAGCCAATCGAAATTGCATATGCACAAAATTGACTACAGCTTGTATGGAGTCACTCAAAGATGCCAGTCTGCCTGCAGATTATGCACGCGTTGAAAATGCATAAAGGTGTGAATGAGCTGTGTCTTTTATCGAATACTCTTACCTATCAGAGTTGTGTGCTTTTCCTGCATAAAGCGAGGATTTGCGCACGTCAGCGTGTTATTCTAGACATACGTAAATTCGTATAAGTTGGAGGTAGCATGTTCTCAATCGGTCAACACGTCATTCATCCGGGTCAGGGAGTCTGCACCGTCGTCGGTTTTAGGGACGACACGCCGCAGCCCATGTTGTTGCTCGAGGCCAAGCAGGGGCATGCGCAGACGATCCTTATGTACCCCGTGGCGCAGGCCGACCGTCTGCATGCCGCCATCTCTCAGCAAGATGCCGAGCATCTGCTGAGCCACTATGACGAGCTGGAGTGCGACACCTTTACCGAGCGCAACAGCTCGCTTGAAGAGACACACTTTAAGCAGCAGCTCAAGCTGGGCGCGCCCGAGACGGTCCGCGTGGCAAAGACCATGATGCACCGCATTCGCCAGGCCGAGGAAGCCGATAAAAAGCCCAGCTCTTACTATATGCGTGTACTCAAGGAAGCCAAGCGCCGCTCCATCGAGGAGTTCGCCGTGGCATTGGGCGTCACCGAGGAGGCCGCCGAAGCCCGCCTAGCCCAAGCCGCCCTCAACTAACCTGCCAAAAAGGGACAGGTTTATTTTGGCAGGTTCTATCTGGCCAAACATCAACAAACAATCAGTAAATGGTCGGGTGCTCCGTTTTGTTTAAGAGCGCCCGACCATTTTTCTATCGCCGCAAAAATGCGTGAAGCCCATTTGCGATGACATCACGCGAGGGCCGTCCAGATCGACGTAACCAACGCCCGCATCCACAACAAGCGCGCCCGTCTTACTCAATTACCATTAAAAAGCATCAATTTGAAAACGCAATTATATTTCGGCAGGTAGCAGCTATAGTCGGTGAACTGAATCTCGACAACCGAAGCCCCCGAATGAGGTATCTTCAGCCCATCCAAGCTAAAGGAGGGGCCATGCCGAGAAAACCTCGTTCAAAGTCACCAACCGGTTATTTCCACATCACGTTGCGTGGAAACGGAGGGCAATTGCTGTTTGACGATGCCGAGGACCGAATCGCCATGCTTCAGATCCTCGATGCGATCCTCCCCAAACACAATATCGAGCTTATCGCTTGGTGCCTTATGGGAAACCACATTCATCTGCTCATCGACGATCCGGACGACCGCAAGAGCGACGCGATGCATGCGATAGCCGTATCGTATGCGGGCAGGTACAATGCGCGGACGGGGCATATCGGCCACGTGTTTCAGGAGCGGTTTTGGGATTCGCCCATTAAGTCAGAAGTATATTTACTCGAGGCAATTCGATACATTCATTTGAATCCACAAAAAGCGGGACTGGCAGCATACGACGAATATCCCTGGAGCAGCCATCGCGAGTATCTCATGAGTGCCAGGTCACGGCCGCATGTTACCGGCAGCGTTGTCGGTGTTATATTCCCAACACCTCGCTCATACCTTCGGCTCATGGAAAGTACGCCGTCGCTTCCCTATCGCCCCAGCGCAACAGCCAAGGTTCGCGAGGAAGATCTATGCGAATTTGGCACGGCAATCGTGCAGAGTGTCGCAGGATGTGCTCCGACGGAACTCAAATCCGCCTCCAAGCCACTTCGCAATGAGGCGATTCTCGCGCTTCGAAAACAAGGGCTAACGATTAAGCAGGTTCAGCTGCTGACCGGACTGGGAACATGGATTATCAAGAACGCGTCGTAGCGTCGCGTTTGCCGAGTTACGGATACGGCGAAGCGCAGCTGTCTGCCGCGAGGCGCCGCCATTCGCCAGCTTCACCATGTCAAACAGAAAACGCTTCCGCTGAATAACATCCAACGGAAGCGTTTTCCCAGATAAAACCTACCAAAATAAACCTGTCCCTTTTTGGCAGGTTAGGCCTGGAAGGTGTCGCGGTCGGGCGCGAAGGACTGCATGGCCGCGATGGTGCGGTCAAAGAGCTCGGGGAGCTCCCAGCCGAGCATCAGGGCGCCCTGCGAAATCACGTCGCGCGAGCAGCCGGCGGCAAAGCGCTTGTCCTTGAACTTCTTCTTGAGCGACTTGGTCGTAAAGTCCATAACGCTCTTGCTCGGGCGCATGATGACGGCGGCGCCGATCAGGCCGGTGAGCTCATCGCAGGCAAACAGGATCTTTTCCATCTGCAGCTCGGGTTTGGGCAGCGAGGTGTTGAAGTCCGACGTGTGCGTCTGGATGGCGCGAATGAGCTCGGGAGACGCACCTTCACCCTTAAGAATCTCGGCAGTATAGATGGTGTGGTTCATGGGGTCGTCCTCATGCTCCTCCCAATCCAAGTCGTGCAGCAGGCCGACGATGCCCCAAAACTCCTCGTTCTCGGGGTCGAACTCGCGCGCAAAGTAGCGCATGGTGCCCTCAACCGTCTCGCCATGGGTAATGTGAAACGGGTCCTTGTTGTGCTCGTTGAGCAGTTCGAATGCGCGGTCGCGGGTGATTCCGGCGGTGAGCGTCTGGGACATGGCAATACCTCCAGGTGAGTCGATGTTAGGACACGGTGTCACTATCGTATATCGCCGCGGCTCAAGCCGAAAGGCAAAAAAGTTATGCGGAGAAAAAAGCCGGGCGAACGTGTCGCCCGGCAAAACCGCAGATAAAACCTGCCAAAATAAACCTGTCCCTTTTTGGTAGGTTTAGGGGCGGACCTGGCCGGTGCCGCGGAGCTTGTATTTGTAGGTGGTGAGGGCCTCGGCGGCAAAGGGGCCGCGGGCGTGGAGCTTTTGGGTCGAGATGCCAATCTCGGCGCCCAGGCCAAACTCGCCGCCGTCGGTAAAGCGCGTGCTGGCGTTGGCATACACGGCCGAGGCATCGACCTCGTCCAGGAAGCGCTCGCAAGCATCCGTGTCCTCTGCAACGATGGCCTCGGAGTGCATCGTGCCGTAGCGGTTGATGTGCGCGATGGCCTCGTCCTCGTTCGCCACGACCTTCACGCTCATCTCGAGCGCCAGATACTCGCGACCCCAGTCCTCCTCAGTCGCGGCAACGTAGTCATCGCCCTCGGCAAGCCCGGTGTCGGCGCATGCGGCGCACGTGGCCTCGTCGCCGTGAATGAGCACGCCGTGGTCATGCAGCACGGCCACGACCGCAGGCAAAAACGCATCGGCCACGGCACGGTCGACCAGCAGCGACTCGGCGGCATTGCACACGCCCACGCGCTGCGTCTTAGCGTTGACGATAATATTGAGCGCTTTATCGAAGTCGGCGGATTCATGCACGTAGATGTGGCAGTTACCCGTGCCCGTCTCGATCACCGGAACGAGCGACTCGCGCACGCAGCGCTGGATCAGGCCTGCACCGCCGCGCGGAATGAGTACGTCGACAACACCGCGGAGCTTCATGAGCTCGCCAGTGGCCTCGCGGTCGGTGGACTCGATCATCGACACGGCCTCGCGCGGGAAGCCCTTGGCCTCGAGCGCATCGGCCAGCAGCTCAGAAATCATGGCACACGAGTGATAGGCCAGCGAGCCGCCGCGCAGAATGCAGGCGTTGCCGGTACGGATGCAGATGCCCGCGGCGTCGGCCGTCACGTTGGGACGCGCCTCGTAAACCATGGCGACCAGGCCCAGCGGCACACTCACACGGGTCAGGTCCACGCCGCTTGCAAGCACGCGGTGGTCGAGCACGCGGCCCACGGGATCGGGCAGCTCGGCGAGCTTTTCCAGGCCGGCGGCCATGCCCTCGACGCGCTCGGGCGTCAGCAGCAGACGATCGAGCAGTCCGGCCGAGGTACCCGCATCGCGCGCAGCGGACATATCGAGCTCGTTGGCGGCGACGATGGAGTCGACGCCGTCGCGCAGCGCCGCGGCCATGGCGCGCACGGCCTCCTGGCGCTGTTCATCGCTCGCCGTGGCAAGCGAGGCCGACGCTGCCTTGGCGGCAACGGCAAGATCGTGGACATACGTGGCTATATCGACCGACATGGGCGGCCCTTTCTCCTAGAAGTTTGCAACCATGGTAGCCGATTTGCGCATGGCCTCGCCCGCGGCGGTAGAATTGGTCAACCCGAAACACCGCAACGAACGGAAGACTCACATGGCCCTCATCACTTCGTACCACGTCCCCGGCCTGTATGTCGAGGACCACAGCATCGACGTCCCCCTCGACTGGCGCGGCCTGGAGCCGATGCTCCTGGCCGTCGGCAGCACCATGCGCCGCGGCGCTATACCGACACCCATCGCCGGTGCGCCCGAGAGCATCAAGCTCTTCTACCGCGTGGTTTGCGCACCCGACCGCATCAACGACGACCTGCCGCTCCTTCTCTTTTTGCAGGGTGGCCCCGGTGGCGAGAGCCCGCGTCCGCTGTCGCCCACAAGCGATGGCTGGATCGAAGAGGCCGTCAAGCATTTCCGCGTCGTGCTGCCCGACCAGCGCGGCACCGGACGCAGTAGCTGTGTAGACGGGCGCACGATTGCCGCACTGGGCGAGCGCGCCGAGGCGGCAGGCTCCGATGCGGCCCGCTCGCAGGCGGACTTCCTCAAGCGTCACCTCGCCAGCTCCATCGTGCGCGATTTTGAGTACCTGCGCCTGGTGGGCTTTGGCGGCAAGCCCTGGGTCACACTGGGGCAGAGCTACGGCGGCTTTTTGACGTTGAGCTATCTGTCGCTCTTCCCCGAGGGCGTGGCGGCAAGCTTTACCTGCGGCGGCATTCCGCACGTGCCGGCGAGCGCCAGCGAGGTCTACGCGCACACCTTCCCGCGCATGGCCGCCAAGACGCAGCAGTATTACGACCGTTACCCCGCCGATGTCGAGCGCGTGGCAGCCCTGGCCGATGCGCTCGAGGCTCAGAAGCCCGTGCTGCCCGACGGCTCGCCAATGACGGTCGAGCGCCTACAACTCATGGGCAGCGACTTTGGCATGAAGCCGAGCTTTGAGAGCATGCATTGGATTATCGATCACGCGTTTGTTACAGGCGACGGTACGCTGAGCTGCGGCTCCTCGGTATCCGACAGCTTTTTGATGCGCGCCTTCGAGCGCACCAACACGCGCACGAATCCGCTGTACTGGACGCTGCAGGAGTTCATATACGCCGACGGTGACACTATGCCCATTGGCTGGGCCGCAGCTGAAGAGAAGGCACACCACGCCGAGTTCGACACCCTCGCGCGCCCGCTCATGTTTACCGGCGAGGCCATGTTCCCGTGGATGTTCGAGCAGATGCCCGAGCTCAAGCCCTTCAAGCCCGCCATGGACCTGCTGATGGAAGACACCAGCTGGGACAAGATCTATGACCCGCAGCGCCTGGCGTGCAACGAGGTGCCCCTGCAGGCCGCGGTGTACTTCGATGACATGTACGTGGACTCGGGCATGCAGCTCGATACGCTCAGCCGCGTGGGCAACTCGCATGCCTGGGTGACCAACGAGTTCGAGCACGACGGCTTGCACGGCAGCGTGGTGTTCAAGCACCTCTTCGACGAAGCCCTCAACCGCGGAGACCTGCGCCAGATCTTCTAGCAAAGGAGTGTCCCAAAGTGCCGGCACATAAGGAACGTCCCCAAGTGCCGGAAAAGGAGAGGCAGCACTGCTGGCAAAACGAGCCGCAGCGCTGCCTCTCTTTATGCAAACACTATCAAGTTGTCCCTATGGATCGCGGGCTTCTCGGCCAGGTCTGCGAGCAGGCGGTTGCTGGCAATCTGGTCCTGGCGGCGGCCGGCGGCAAGCTCCAGCACGTCCGAATCGGCCTCGGCGATACCACGGGCGACAACCATGCCGCTCGGGTCGCACACGTCGAGCACATCGCCCTCGGCAAACTGGCCATCGACCTCGCGAATACCCACCGCGAGCAGCGACGATCCGCGGCTGACCAGCGCCTTCGCGGCGCCGTCATCGACCGTCACCGAGCCGTGCGCCTTGTCGCCCAGTGCAATCCACAACTTGCGCGGCGCAATGTCCAGGCGCTCCGCCGGCGGATCGAACAGCGTACCCACGCTCTCGCCGCGGGCCAGACGCACGAGCGCATCGGGCTCCTCGCCCGAGCAAATCACGCTTTGAATGCCCGCCGTCATGAGAATGCGGCTCGCGCGAATCTTGGTGATCATGCCGCCCGTACCCACCGATGTGGAAGAATCGCCCGCCGAGGCGATAATCTTGGCATCGATCTTATGCACGACCGGGATAAACTCGGCCGTCGGATCCTCATGCGGATTGGCGGTGTAGAGGCCATCGATGTCCGAGAGCGTCACGCACAGATCGGCAGAAACCAGGCAGCTCACAAGCGCCGCCAGCGTGTCGTTGTCGCCAAACTTGATCTCATCGACGGTGACGGTATCGTTCTCGTTGACGACCGGCACCACGCCGAGCTCCACCAGGCGAAGCAGGGCGTCGCGCGCGTGCAGGTAGGACGTGCGGCGCGCCGTGTCGTGACGCGTGAGCAACACGAGCGAGGTGAGCAGGTCGCGCGCATGGAACTCCTCGTCGTAGGCCGACGAGATGATGCACTGACCGGCCGAGGCGCAGGCCTGCAGGCTCGGCAGGTCGCCGACCGGCTTACGGTCGAAGCCCAGCACGGGATAGCCGCAGGCAATGGCGCCCGAGCTCACCACGATCAGGCGCCAGCCAAGCTCGCGCAGCGCTGCGGCCTGGTCGGCAAGCCCGCCGATAAAGGCGCGGTTGACCTTGCCGTCGGCGCCCACCACCGTGGACGAACCGATCTTTACCACCATCGTTTTATAAGAAGTCGTCATACGTCAAACCAATCAACTGTTCAGCGAACGGCCGAGCTGGCGGCCAAGGAAGCGTGACTCGCCCCTACCGCCCAAGGAATTAGTGAGCCCAGGGAAAGGCAGAAGCCGCGGCCATGTTCTTGCGCACAAGCTCGTCGCGCACCTGTGCCAAGCCCTGCTCCATGCCCACCACATAAGTCTGCGGGTACAGGAAGCGCTTGTAGACCGGATCCAGATGGTCCAGTGCCCAGGTGCAACGCTCGCGTGCGTCCTCAATGCTCTCGCGCGGGGCAACGGCGCTGCCATCGCGCACGATCGGCGCCAGCAGCTCGCGATACTCGAGCTCGGACACATCGGTCACCAGCGCAGCATCGTTCACGGCCACGAGGGTATTACCGCGCGCGGCGCCCTCCCCAGACAGATGATCCTCGTCATAGATCATGTCGCAGATCGGGCCGCCAAAGCCGTCGTAATAACGGCGCACGCGCTGCACACCCGGGATCGTGCGCTTGTAGGGCTGCTCGGAGAGCTTAACCACCGGCGTCCACGGATCCGTCTCGCTCGCACGGCGGGCGGAAAGCTTATACACACCGCCAAGCGCCGGCTGGTCGTAGCAGGTCGCGAGCTTGGTACCCACACCAAAGCTATCGATGGGCGCACCCTGATCGAGCAGCGACTGAATCGTGTACTCGTCCAGATCGTTGGAAACCGAGATCCCTACATAGGGCAGGCCCTCGGCATCAAAACGGCCACGCACATATTTGGAGAGCTTGGCGAGGTCGCCCGAGTCGATGCGAATAGCCGACAGGCGCTCGCCCACCGCCTCCATCTCCTTGGCAACCGTAATGGCATGCTCGCAGCCCTCGCGCACATCGTAGGTGTCGATGAGCAGCGTACAGTTCTTGGGGCTCGACTTGGCAAAGGCACGGAAGGCCTCGAGCTCGGAATCGAAGCTCATCACCCAGCTGTGCGCATGCGTGCCAAAGACGGGAATACCGTAGCGGCGGCCGGCGAGCACATTGGACGTAGAGGAACAGCCGGCAACGTAGCTCGCGCGCGCGACGGCCAGGCCGCCATCGGGACCCTGGGCGCGGCGCAGGCCAAACTCGGCCACGGGACGGCCGTCCGCCGCCAGCACCACGCGCGCCGTCTTGGTGGCGACAAGCGTCTGGAAGCCGACGATGTTGAGCAGCGCCGTCTCGAGCAGCTGGCACTCCAGCGCGGGGCCGGTAACGCGCACCATGGGCTCACGCGGAAAGACGAGCTCGCCCTCGGGGACGGCGTCGATGTTTACATGCGCACGAAAATCGCGCAGGTAGTCGAGGAATTCAGGCTTGAACATCGCGCCGCCGGCCGGGGCCTGGAGCGAGGCGAGGTAGTCGATGTCCTCGGGCGTAAAGCGCAGGTTCTCGACCAGCTCGGGCAGCTCGGCGGTACCGCACATGACGGCATAGGCGCTACCAAAGGGATGGTCGCGGTAAAACGCGGTAAAACAACCCTGCTCATTGGCCTTGCCGCTCTCCCACAGGCCCTGGGCCATAGTGAGCTCGTACAGATCGGTAAGCATTGCGATGTCGGTGGGATGAGAGATATCGGTCAAAGCCATGGGGCGACCTTTCGGATGCGTTGTGCAGAGGTTGAGGGTTGGACAAGGGCAGAGTGTTCGGACATGACGCCCGATGTAAATCGGTTAGAGCAGGCCCATGCTGGTCAGGATCGTGTAGCCCATAAAGATGACAAACGCGATGAGGGCAAGGACAATGATGATTTTTTGAGCCGGCGCCATGCCAGGGATCTCGTTCTCGCCCGTAGGCTCCTTGGAGGTAACCATGCGCTGGGCAAAGGTCATCTCGTCACGGCTCGGCTTGGGCTCGACGGACTTGGAACGAGCGGCCTTTTTAGGCTGAGGTTTGGGCGCGGCAGGTGCAGGCTTCGCGGCAGCGGGCTTTGGCGCGGGCGCCGGTGCGGGTGCGGCGTTCGCGGCGACCTCCTCGGCCTTCGCACGCTCGGCACGCAGGGCAGCCAGCTCCTCACGCTCGCGACGGGCCTCTTCCCGAGCCTCGCGGCGTGCCTTCTCAGCGCGGAGCTCTTCCAACTCAGCGCGCTCCTCGTCGGACAATGGTTGGGACTCAAGCTCGGCCATGGTACAGCCCTTTCTTTTAAAAAAAGCCGCCGACACAATGTCAGCGGCTTATCAAATCCAAGGGTGGAGACGAAGGGAGTCGAACCCTCGGCCTCTGCCATGCGACGGCAGCGCTCTCCCAACTGAGCTACGTCCCCAGGACAAGTCGATATTTTACCTACGGCTCGCCAACTGTCAACGCCCAATAACCAGTCTTTTTGGGGCGGGGCTATTTTAGCTACTTTCAGATGCCGGCTCGACCCCTGCCGAGAGTAGTCTTTTTGGGACGGGGCTTTTTAGCTGCCCCTGCCGTTAATCGGCCAAAACGTGTGCGCTCTCTGCTGGGGCTAAAAAAGCCCCGTCCCAAAAAGACTACTCAGCAGAGCTACTTTGCGCTGGTAAGAACACCGGTGGTGTCAAACGCCGGGGTAAAGCTCTCGTCTACCGCGCCGCCCTCTTGCCAAAACATCGTCGTAAAGCCCAGGTCGTCGGCATGGTCGAGCACCTGCTCGTACTCCTCGCGCGTTACGGCACGGGCCAACTCGCCGCCCTGCTCGCGCATGAGTGCATTGGGCGTGTACTGGTTCATAACCGAAATCGGCACGTCGCCCACCGTCTGCCACACCAGGTCCAGCACGCGGCACGAATCGTCCGCATGCCCCGGCAGCACCAGGTGGCGCACGATGATACCGCGCTTCATGAGCCCGTCCTCGTCCACCAGCTCTCCCCCGCGGCGCTCGATCTCGCACGCCATCTGTGCCAGGCCCGACACGGCCACGCGCGGGTAATCCTTAATATGAGAAAGCGACTGCGCAAGCCCGGCATCGGCATATTTAAAGTCGGTGAGCCACACATCGACCAGGTCACCCAGGGCAGCTACGGCACTCGCCCGCTCATAGCCGCTCGTGTTGTAAACGATCGGGATGTCCAGCCCGCGCTCCCTCGCTGCGGCAATCGCGGCCGGCAGCAGGTGAGCATAATGCGTCGCAGTCACCAGGTTGATGTTGTTGGCTCCCTGGTCCTGCAGTTCCAGCATAATCTCGACCAGACGCTCAGGCGAAATCTCAAGGCCAAAATTGCCGGTCGAGATCTCGTGGTTCTGGCAGTAGATACATTTAAGCGAGCAGCCGCTAAAGAAGATCGTGCCCGAACCGGCCTCGCCCGAGATAGGCGGCTCCTCCCACATATGAAGCGCCGCGCGGGCCACCCTGAGCGTGTCGTTAGCACCGCATACGCCGCGCACGCCCTCATCGCGCGCCGCACCGCAACGGCGGGGACACAAATGGCAGGCGGGCGAAAAAAGTTCGGTCAACGACGTCGGCATAAAAACATGCTCCAAAACAACGATTCAGCAGCTCAAACGTAAAGGGCCAGGCCGCGTAGACGGCTCGAGCCCCAAGGCGCCGTAATCGTCCGACACGATTTTTGTAATGTCAAGACTGGAATCGATAAAGTGCCGCTTTATGATGTAGGTATTCCGCCCCCCGCGGAGCAACTGGGTGAACCGTCGCGTTTATTTAGGGAGCCCACACAGTCGTACCTAGTACAGGTATCCTTCGTTGTTAAGGACGCTGGAACAGTCGATGAGGGCACCCACCTGTTTTAGGTGGGTTCATTTTCGTAACGTGGGGGGTGGTTTTCTTTTGCCGAAAATCACCATCACGGTTCATATGGATCCCCGTCGGCATCCCGACAAGCCATCGACAACATCCCAATATCTGGTAAGCGCGTGATTATCGCTGCGTGCAATTACATGCACCCCCCTTGGTCGAGTATTATGGTTCGGCTATGCCCTTTGCGCATGGCGTTCTTCTGACCTTTTCCTTCGACGCTTGGCGGTTTTTAGATTCATGGCTTCATCCCCGAGCTACATACCGTACCTATGCGTGGCAGCGGCGGCCTTTATCACGACCTTCCTCGCGGTGCCCCTGGTCAAGCGCTTGGCAATTAAGCTCGATGCCGTCGACTATCCTTCTAAGCGCCGCATCAACACAAAGCCCATCCCGCGTTTGGGCGGAACGGCGGTGTTTTTGGGCCTGGTCGTTGCCTGCATTGTGCAAATCCTAGGCACCTGGCACCTAGGCTGGCCACCCGTCCTGGTGCCGCACCCGCGCCTTCACATTAGCTATCCCATGCTGGCGCTCTCCTTTACCGTCATCTTTGCGACCGGCGCTATCGATGACGTCTTCCAACTCAAGCCCAAGCAAAAGCTGGCCGGGCAGGTCCTCGCCGCGCTCATCGCCTGTATCGGCGGCCTGCGGATCGGCGTCATCGTCAACCCGTTTGCCCCCGGCGAAATCATGCTCGGGTGGCTCGCCTACCCCATCACCGTAATCTATCTGGTGGCATTCACCAACATCATTAACCTCATCGACGGCCTCGACGGCTTGGCCACGGGCATCTGCGGCATCGCCTCGTTCACCATGTTTTCGATGGCCGTTCTCTCGGGCCGCATCGACGCCGCCGCGCTCTCCATTGCGCTCTTTGGCGCCTGCCTGGCCTTTTTGCGCTACAACTTCAACCCCGCAAGCATCTTCTTGGGCGACTCGGGGTCGCTGCTTCTGGGCTTTGCACTGGGCTCCATCTCGCTGCTCAACGTGAGCCGCACCGCCGCGCTCACCTCGCTTATCATCCCGCTCATCGTTGCCGGCGTGCCCATCATCGACACGTTTAGCGCCATCGTGCGCCGCAGGCGCGCCCACATTAGCATTGGGCAGGCCGACAAGGGCCACATCCACCACCGCCTAATCCAAGAAGGCTACAACCAAAAACAGGCCGTGCTGCTCATCTATGCCTGGTGCATCATGCTTTCGGCCGGCGCCGCCGCGATTAACCAGGTCGAAGTGCCCATGCGTGTGCTCATCTTTACCGTGCTCGCCATTGGCTCGGCGGCCTTCGCCAAGCACCTGCACCTGTTTGAACCCGTGCTACGCCACCATTACAACAAGCGCACGCACGAGGACGAGCTCGTCACCCCCGACGACCCCGCCTTTAAGCAGGAGGAGCAGGCAGCCGAGGAGCGCAAAGAAGAGCGCCACCACAAGCTCTAGGGCAAGCTGCCGAGGATGTGCCAAGGCACCGTTGGCCAAGCGCGGCCGCGCCGCGCCCATCGCACAAGCCGCACCACGCGCGTCCCTCTCCCGCCCTCGCCTACTTACGCACCGCCCCTCCAATAAACGCGTTATCATCTTGACCCATGAACATACGTTAGGAGCAATCATGCCAAACGAGAACAGCTACGAAGTCGCGCTGCAAAAGAGCAACGCCATTCGCGAGGGCCTGACCAAAACGCCCGAGAAGTTCACCATGCTCACCGGCGACCGCCCCACCGGCCGTCTGCACCTGGGCCACTACTTCGGTACCCTCAAGGGCCGTGTTGAGCTGCAGAACATGGGCGCCAAGACCAACGTGCTCATCGCCGACTACCAGGTCATCACTGACCGCGACACGACCGAGCACATCCAGGACAACGTGTACAACATGGTCATGGACTACCTTGCCTGCGGCATCGATCCCGACAAGACCATGATCTACGCGCACTCCGCCGTGCCCGCCGCCAACCAGCTCATGCTGCCGTTCCTGTCGCTGGTCTCCGAGGCCGAGCTGGCGCGCAACCCCACCGTCAAGGCCGAGATGGAGGCCTCGGGCCACGAGCTCACCGGCCTTCTGCTCACCTACCCGGTGCATCAGGCCTGCGACATCCTGTTCTGCAAGGGCAACGTCGTGCCCGTCGGCCGCGACCAGCTGCCGCACATCGAGCTCACCCGCACCATCGCCCGCCGCTTTAACAACCGCTACGGCAAGGTGTTCCCCGAGGTCGACGCGCTGCTGTCCGAGACCCCGCTGCTGCCGGGCCTGGACGGTCGCAAGATGAGCAAGAGCTACGGCAACGCCATCAACATCTCGATGACCGCCGAGGAAACGGCCAAACGCATCAAGAAGAGCCAGACCGACTCCGAGCGCATGATCACGTTCGATCCCGAGAACCGCCCCGGCGTGTCTGGCCTGCTTTCAACAGCCGCCATCTGCACCGGCCGTTCCGAAGTCGAGATTGCCGAGGAGATTGGCATGGGCGGCTCCGGCCAGCTCAAGAAGTACGTGACCGAGGCCGTCAACGAGTACTTCGCACCTATCCGCGAGCGTCGCCAGCGCTACGAGAACGATCTGGACTATGTGAAGGACGTCCTGCATGAGGGCAACCGTCGCGCCAATGAGATCGCCGAGCAGACCCTGGCCGAGGTTCAGGACGCCATGGGCATGGTGTACTAGACCGATTTGCTGGCTTGAGCTTTCGATTGCTTTAGGGCGGGCGCTACGGCGTCCGCCTTTTTTGGAGCCGGACCGCTTCAGCTCCATCCATCACACTCTCCCGACAAACAGGAACAGGCCCGCCGGCAGTTAGCTGCCAGCGGGCCTGTTCCCGAAGTACACCGTTGAATCGCACAGAGGGGAGGGATGCGAATCAAACTCAACAGGGCAGGCTTTTTCATCGCCTATTGCCTGCTCCGTTGCTGAAACCAATATAGTTCACCGTGGCTTACTTTCTAGCGTCAAACTACCCCAACATACCTTCTCCATAAGTTAGCCCAGGTAAACCTGCAACGGAAAGCCACCACAAAGGGGACAGGCACCTTTGTGGTGGCTTTGACCACGGCAGAGCTGTTAGAGTCCAGCAGGCCAACGACAGGCGGCCAGATCAACATGCATGGGATCGGCAAACGTCACGCCCTCCCCCATTAAGAGCTCGCGCTGAGCATCGGGGCCGCCAAAGGCAAAGCCCTCACAGATACGGCCGTCGGCAAACACCACGCGATGACAGGGAATTTGGCCAGGGCGCGGATTACTATGAAGGGCATACCCCACGTACCGCGCACTTCGTGGACGACCGGCAAGCAGTGCCACCTGACCATACGTGGCGACCATCCCCTCGGGGATCTGCTCGACCACCCCGTACACCCGATCAAAAAAGCCCTCAGACGCCATTGCTCGCTCCCTTCCACCCGGAAAAGCATAAACCATCACAAAGGGGACAGGCACCTTTGTGATGGTTTATGGCAGGTCGGTTAGTTGGCGGGCTGGAAGAAGGCTACTGCCACGGCGCCGGGGCCAACGTGGGTTCCGATGGTGGCGCCGATGGTGTGAACGGGCAGTTCGCCCTCGGTGTGACCAGCCCACAGTGCCGCGCTGTCCTCGATATACTTCTTGAGCACCGCATCCGAAAGGCCCGTATAGCCGAGCGCCAGCGGCATGGAAAAGTCGATGCCGCCCGCCTTTTCGACCTTTTGGTTCAGCAGGTTGCGGCCGTTCTTGGAACCGCGCGCCTTGCCCAGCTGCACGATCAGACCGTCCTCGACAGCCACCACGGGCTTCACGTTGAGCAGCGTGCCCACGGCGCCGGCCGCAGCAGACAGACGACCGCCGCGCACCAGGTACTCCAGCGTCTCGAGCAGGCCGAT
Organism: Collinsella sp. OM08-14AT; assembly: GCF_003438115.1. Lineage (NCBI taxonomy): Bacteria > Bacillati > Actinomycetota > Coriobacteriia > Coriobacteriales > Coriobacteriaceae > Collinsella > Collinsella sp. OM08-14AT. The sequence goes on along the minus strand of NZ_QSTE01000012.1, from coordinate 38,378 downwards.
AACCACCACACGGTCGCGCACGGCCTCGACAGCCGCCGCGATCTGAGATGCACTGCGGCCCTCGTCCACCAAGCGCAGCGCATACTCGACCAGGACGCGCTCGCCCAGGGTGACGTTGTTGCTGTCTACCACGAACACGTCGCCACCTGGCGCCTCGGCAAGTGCGGTACGGGCACTCTGATTGGTGCCTGATAGCTTAGCGCCCACGGTAATAATCACTGCCTCGTCGCCGGCCTCACGTGCTTCGGCAATCGCCTGCGAAAACGCGTACGGGTTGACCTGGCCGGTCTTGGGCAGCTCGTCGCGCTCCACAAGCATCTCGTAAAAGCGCTGGTGATCGATGTCGACGCCATCCATATACACATCGGTGCCAAAGGTGACGGACAGCGGCAGAACACGCAGAGCGGGGTGCTCCGCCGGCGACATATCGCTGGCGGAATCGGTAATAATGCGGACGGACATAGCGAATCCTTTCTTGCGCAGGTCTCGCGCAGGGAATTTTGACAGCAATGTCCCGGCACGGCGTACGCGCTCAAACGGGACGATGCAGTTCTTGGCTGAAAGCTAGCTCCAGCGCGGCTCTAGATCTCGCGCAAGGTGTTGAGAATCGTGCGCAGCGACGCATACATCTGCTCGCGCTGCTCCACACCCATAGCCTTACCGGTGGTATCGAGCACCTCGCGAATGATGCGGTCCGCCTCGCTCATGCTCTCGCCGCCTAGAGCGGTCAGGCGCACCGGAGCACGATACTTAACGGCGGCATCGCCCGAATCATCGACCTCAACGTAACCGCCCTCCTCCAGATGCGCGAGCGTGCGCGAAACGGCGGCACGGGTCACGCCTGCCATGCGAGCCAGGTCAGCACCAGTCAGGCCGTCCTTGCTGCGCTCAAGATAGTACAGGCACATAACGTCGGAGCCCTTGAGGCCCAGCCTTGCGCCCTCGGATGTCTTAATGCGCTGGATCTCCTTGTAGAGCCCGCTGATCAGTCCGACAAAGTCCTCGAAACGTGTCTCGTCGTTCTGCTGCATGGGAGACGACCGCCTTTCGCTTGCATAATGCTAACGGGTAAACATCTTAGCCGTATCCAGCGACCGCCGGCCCTGCGTGCCTCATTTGTTGACCCATCAACATAAAAATCACCACAAAGGACAGGCGCCTTTGTGGTGATTTTGGGCATCAATAGGTTCTAGGCGCCGCTACAGCTCCACACAGGGATTGTCGCGGGTCACAAGCGTCTTAACGACAACCGTCGCTCCCAGATAGCGCTCGAGCAAATCGGCAAGACGGTCGATGGCGGCCTGGCAGTCCTCCATTCGCTCGGGCTCCACGCACTCAATCGCCAGGAACGCGTCGGCCGAATCGTCGGACAGGGCCGTTCGAACGCCGTCGCGCCAGTTCCAGCAGCGGCACACGGCGCCCGCATCATCGATGTAGGCGAGCTCGCCGGGCAGCGTCGGGTCATCCGCTTCCTCGCCAAGAGGCAAGAACGCATCGCCACCGTCGGTCACCTTCAAGCGAAGGTCTCCCTCGATCGCATGCAGATCCTCGCCTCCCACGGGCAGCGCGTAGGTCAGCGACACCGTGTTGTAGATGTCCACCGCGGGCGTAATGTGGCCCACAGGCTTGTCCTTAAGCACGCGCTTGAGCAAGTTCTCGATCGAGCAGCGGGCGCCTTTCTTGGTCTTGAACAGACGATAGGCCTCGCGCCATGCCTTGACCGGTGCGTTCTCGCTGATAGTGTCGCTGGTCAGATGACGCTCCACATCGATATTGGCGCGGTCGAGCAACGCCGCAATCGCATCCACGTCCTCTTGAGGAATCTGAGCCGTGGGCTTCATGCCCTCCACGACCACAACACCGACCGCTGCCTGCGGAAACAGCTCCCAGAATGAATCCTCGGCAATAAAGCCTTTCATACGTGCTCCCTTCATCGTGCGCGCCCGAGTGAGGGCGCCTAAACAAAAAGCTCCCTTACAACGGCCACCTTCAAAGTCCTACGGTGCCGTCACAAGAACGCTTGCGCTGTCCCCATCCGGAGAAGGGGACGATATGTCAGGCGCATTGTAACCCGAGTCATCCACGCGAGCAAAACCACCACAAAGGTGCCTGTCCCCTTTGTGGTGGATATGGACTCACGGCGAAGCTAGTGGCGAAGTCCCAGCAGCCCGCGGCCGCGATGACGGGCGTCGGCGTGTACTTGAACGTGCGGGCCTGCGGCTTTGACGGACTCGGGCAGGTGCGAGTACTTCTTCTCGAAGTTCTCCTCGAACATCACCGCCAGGTTGTGCGCGGCCTCGTCGAAGCGCGCGGTGCTCTGCCAGTACTGGCGCGGCACCAGGATGCCGTCGGGCACACCGTGGCACGTAGTGGGAATGTCGACATTAAAGATGTCGTCGTGCACGAACTCGCTGTCCTCGATGGTGCCGTCGAGGGCGCGGGCCACCAGGGCGCGCGTGTAGGCAAGCTCGATGCGATGACCCACGCCGTAGCCGCCGCCGATCCAGCCGGTGTTGACCAGGTACACACGCGTGCGGCCGTCGGCAATGCGCTCGCCGAGCATCTTGGCGTAAACCATGGGGTCGAGTGGCATAAACGGCTCGCCGAACAGCGAAGAGAACGTGGGCGTAGGCTCGGTGACGCCGACCTCGGTGCCGGGGATCTTGGCCGTAAAGCCCGTCACAAAGTGATACATGGCGGCATCGGCCGTTAGACGCGAGATGGGCGGCAACACGCCAAAGGCATCGCAGGTCAAAAACAGTACGACGCTCGGAGTGGTGCCCATGCCCTTGGTCCACGCGTTGGGGATATGCTCGACGGGGTAGGCCACGCGCGTATTGTGCGTGATCGAGATGTCGTCGTAGCTGGGCTTGCGGTTCTCGTCGAGCACCACGTTTTCGCAGATCGCGCCAAAGCGGACAGCGTTGAAGATTTCGGGCTCGTGGAACGCGTCCAGGCCCTCGCATTTGGCGTAGCAGCCACCCTCGATGTTGAAGATGCCCATGTCGGACCAACCGTGCTCGTCGTCGCCGATCAGCAGGCGCGTGGGGTTGGCCGAAAGCGTGGTCTTGCCGGTGCCGGAGAGGCCAAAGAACACGGCGGTCTCATGCGTGACGGGGTCCATACTGGCCGAGCAATGCATGGGCAGCACGTCGTCCTCGACGGGCAGCAGGTAATTCATGACGCTGAAAATGGACTTTTTGATCTCGCCGGAGTAGCCGGTGCCGGCGACCAGAATCACGCGCTCCTGGAAGTTAATGACCACGGCGGCGCTGGAGTTGAGGCCCTTGATGGCGGGATCGCACTGGTAGCCCGGCGCGGCGAGCACGCAGAAGTCCGGCTCGCCGGTGCGTGCGATTTCACGGGCAAGCGGGCGGGCGAGCATCTGCTTAATAAAGAGCGCCTGGCTGGCACGCTCGCAGGCGACAAGCAGACGACGCGTATGGTTGCGGTCGGCACCGGCCATACCGCGAGTGACGAACACGTCGCGCTCGTTGAGATAGTCGACGATGCCGGCCTTGATGGCCTCGTAGCTCTCGACAGACAGCGGGCGGTTGACCGCGCCCCAGGCGATCTTGTCGTGCACGTCGGGCGTGTCGACGATAAAGCGGTCGTTGGGCGAGCGTCCGGTACGCTCCCCCGTCTCGATCACCAGTGCGCCGTTGGAGGCCATGCGGCCTTCGTTGCGGCGGATGGCGTGCTCGACGAGTTCTGCTGCCGGCAGGTCAACCAGCAGGCGGGGCTGGTTCTCGGCGGGATCTTCGACCAGCGTAATGCCAAAGTTGGACAGAACTTCTGCAGGGGTAACACCTGGCATGGGGCCTCCTTTAAAAACGCGACACGTGGACGCGGCGCGCACTTTACTCACGTAAAGCCCGTTGTACCCGATATGCAAAAACGTTTTTGCGGCAACGGCGAAGCGCCCGCCCAACGGTCAAAAATCGCACGCAAGCGGCCTAGTCATTGGGGACGTTTTTAAACGACTAATCGTTGGGGACACTCTTGAACAGGCAACAACCAAGGAGTGTCCCCGGATGCCGGCACTTAGGGACGTTCCCAAAGTGCCGGCACATAAGGAACGTCCCCAAATGCCGTCTACTGAATGGCGCCGCCGAAATTATCGAACAACCTGTTCAAAAACACGACCGAACACCGTCGCGTCTATACTAGAGTGCAGCAATAGAAAGGACTCCGCTTTGAGCATCACGCCCCTCGATAGCATTCGCCGCGCCATCGCCCGCCGCAATGGCGTCGCCGACCCCACCGTATCGGACGGGGCGCACGGGCAGGGCGGACGCATCGAGAACGGCCTGTTCCCCGCATCGCACACCGCCGAGGAGCTCGCACGAATCCAAGAGCTAAGCCAGCGCAACGCCGGCGGCCCCGACAGCAGCCAGGCCACACGCCGTCGCCGGCGCGAACGCGATCGGGAGCCCGGCCCCGTCCGCCGCATGGTCAACGCTTGGTGGAACCGCCTGCTCGGAGCCGTCTACGGCGGCGGCTTCTCCACACAAGAAGCCGAGTACGAAGATCACGCCACCCGTCGCGACTACCTTTGGAATACCCTGGGCACCGCCGTGTGGGGCATGGCGTTTCCGTTGCTCACCATCGTGTCCACACAGCTCGTGGGCGCCGAGGAGGCTGGCAAATTCTCCATCGCCTTTGTCACCGGCACGCTCATCATGATCGCGTGCAACTACGGCGTGCGCAATTTCCAGGTCTCGGATATCGACGAAAAAACCTCTTTCGCCTCCTACCAGCTCAACCGCTGGCTCTGCGGAGCGCTCGCGCTGGCATGCGGCCTGGTATACAGCAGCGCCCGCGGCTACGATGCGCAGATGGCCACGATCGGCCTGGGCGTCTACCTGTATAAGGTGATCGACGGCGTGGCGGACGTGTACGAGGGCCGCCTGCAGCAGGCCGACAAGCTCTATTTGGCCGGCATGAGCCAAATGCTGCGTTCCGCCGGCGTCATCGCGGTCTTTAGCATGGCGCTGTTCCTTACGCGCAGTATGCCCATCGCGGCCATGGCCATGGGCATCGCCGCGATTGCCTCGCTCGTGCTGGTCACCGCGCCGCTTGCCCTGCTCGAGACCGAAAAATCGCGCCGCGTGAGCCTGCGCGAGGTCGGCCACCTGTTTATCCAGTGCGCCCCGCTCTTTGGTGCGCTGTTCCTGTTCAACCTTATCGAGAGCATGCCCAAGTTCGTGATGGAAGGCACGCTGGCATACAAATATCAGCTGTACTTTAATGCCCTGTTCTTTCCGGCGCAGGCTATTTTGCTGAGCATTGGATTTATCTATAAACCGCAGCTCCTGCGCTTGTCGAGCATTTGGGCTAATCCTCGCAAGCGTCGTCGCTTTGACCTGATTATTGTTGCCGTTATGGCACTGATCGTGGTCATCACCAGCGTGTGCGCCGCATTTATGGCAGGTCCCGGTATTCCCCTCATGAGCTTCATGTACGGCCTCAATTTTGAGCGCTACCGCACGCTGGCACTGCTGATGGTTGTCGCCGGCGGCGTCACCGCGGCCATCGACTTTCTCTACGCCATCATCACGGTGCTGCGCCATGCCGGCGACGTCACCAAAATCTACCTGATCTGCTTCGCCGTAAGCGTAGTGCTGCCGGTGATCCTGATCAACCTGCTGGGTCTGATGGGCGCCGTGGTGAGCTACCTAGCCATCATGGCCCTACTCCTGGTGCTGCTGATTATCGAATACGCCCACATCCGCCAACGCATCGAGCGCGACCGCAACCCGTACGGCGTCTAATTCGAATCAATTTGAAGAAAAGAAACGTCGATGTTTTGGCACCGACAGCGAGCAGTCTCAAAGTGCCCCAGGTTGGCGCGAAAGAGGAGCGACGCGTACTTCCGTACGCGAACGACGGTTTGAGCGACAAGATGGGGTGCTTCGGGGCTGCGCAGCATCAACGTGGCCGCCGTTCGGTAGAACGGCGGAACAAAGTTATTCCCCGGGGCGAATATTCGCGTAGAACTCCGCCCCATCATCGAGCCGCAGGATGCCCACGCGACCGAACTCGGAGCCGGTGGCGGCAGCGCAGTCGATGTCGATGCGATCGGGCACACCGGCGGCATCCTCGCCGCCCAGGCGCACGATCTGCCCGCGGCCCGACTCCTCATCGAGCCCCGCAAGACCACCGACCTCGCAATAACGCCCGAGCGACACCGTTGGCGTGTGACCGCTCACCACGACCGGACCCTTGCCCTCGGCAGAAAGCAGCCCGGTCGGCGCATCCCAATAGCCGTGACGAATCCACAGCAGGTCATCGGCCGACTGCACCGCGAGCATCTGCTGCAGCAGCTCGCGATCGGCACCCACCGCTCCAACGCCATCGGCACAATCGACGCCATGCTCAAGCAAAAACGCGCGCGCCGCCTTCATCTCGATTCCAGCATGTACCAGCAGATACGGGCGCTCCTCGGTCTCGGCCACCGCGTAGAGCGGCAGCGCGGCCATCCATCGCACGAGCTCCTCGTATGCGTCAAATTCCATGTCGTTGAGCTGCTCGCGCGTCGTCCAGCCACCGTTGATATCCCAGGTCTCGGCATCGAGCGGATCCTGGCCAATGATGGCATCGAGCATGATCTGCTCGTGATTGCCCTTGAGCACGCGGGCGTTGGGCAGCGAGCGCACGAGCTTAATAACGCCGACCGGATCGGGCCCGCGATCGATCATGTCGCCCAGCACGTACAGCGTGTCGTCGGACGCCAGCGAAATCTTAGACAGGGCCTCGTCAAGCGCACGCACGTGCCCGTGAGCATCAGATGTCACATAGATCGCCATGGTACGCCTCTCCTTGCATTGCGGCCGAAGCCCGGCGCCGCAACTAAAACTTCAAGTTGAACTTAAACGTTACCCATTGTACTCCGTTGCAATAAAGCTGGAAAGGGTTTCCAAGCAGAGGCAAAGACGGCAGCCGTCTATGACGATATCGCGCACGCCCGCAATCCAACCCCATAAACCCACCATCTTTGGGTACAAATAACCGCAGACAACTGACCGTGCCACGCCAACCACCCAGGAGCGGACACCATCCATGAACCAGATCCTTCTCTTTATCGGCCTCGTTATTATTCTGTGCCTGACCATCAAGCCCGTCGGCAAAAAACTCCCCTTCCCCACCCTGCTCATCTTTATCGCGCTCGGCATGCTGTTGGGCGTCAACGGGCCGGCGCACATCGAATTTAGCGACTACGCGCTCACCGAAACCGTCTGCAGCACGGCGCTGCTGTTCATCATGTTCTACGGCGGCTTTAACACCAATATCGACCGTGCCAAACCCGTTGCCGTGCCCGCGGTATTGCTGAGCACGCTCGGCGTCGTCATCACTGCTGGCATCACCGGCGTGTTCGCCCACTTTGTGCTGGGCTTCGACTGGATCGGCGGCCTGCTGCTGGGATCGGTCGTGGCGTCCACCGACGCGGCCAGCGTCTTTAGCGTGCTGCGCGAGCACAGCCTTTCGCTGAGGGGCGGCACCGACTCGCTGCTCGAGGTCGAATCGGGCTCCAACGACCCCGTCGCCTACATGCTCACCGCCGTGCTCGCCACACTCGCAGCCGGCGGCGACATCAACATTCCCGCACTGCTGGCCAAGCAGATTATCCTGGGCGCGGGCCTGGGCCTTGCCATCGGCTGGGCGGCGGGCCGCCTGATTGAACGAGCGCACGCAACGGCCGAGGGCGCGCAGACCATCTTTTTGTTCGCCGTGGCGATCGTCGCCTACGCATTGCCGAGCTATCTGGGCGGCAACGGCTTTTTGGCCGTGTACCTGGCCGGCATTGTGCTGGGCGCGAGCGACATCACCGGCAAGGTCGAGATGGCGCACTTTTTTGACACCCTCACCGAGATGGCCGAGATGACCATCTTCTTTTTGCTGGGTCTGCTCGTCACGCCCGCGCGCCTGCCGCAGATGCTGCTGCCGGGCCTGGCGCTCATGGCGTTTATGCTCTTTGCGAGCCGCCCCATCGCCGTCGGTCTGCTGCTGGTGCCCTTTAAGACGAACCCTCGCCAGGTTGCACTCGTAAGCTGGGCGGGCTTGCGCGGCGCGGCTTCGGTCGTCTTTAGCCTCTTTGCCGTGGTAGCCGGCGTTCCCGGTGGTCACGACCTGTTTGACCTGGTGTTTGTGATTGCCGTATCGAGCATTGTGGTGCAGGGTTCGCTACTGCCGGCGGTGGCGAAGAAACTCGATATGATCGATGCGGCCGGCGACGTACGCCGCACCTTTAACGACTACCGCGACGAGGACGGCATGTCGTTTGTAAAGCTCAAGGTGAGTGCGGGCCATCCGTTTGTCGGTCGCTCGCTCGCCGATATTGGCAGCGCGACGGACATGCTCGTGGTCCTGGTGCTGCGCGACGGGGCGCATCCGGTACTGCCCAATGGCGACACCGTGATCCAGGAAGGCGATCTGCTGGTGATGGCAGCCCCAACGTTCGAAGAGCGTGCCGAGGTTACGCTGCGCGAGGTCACCGTGACGCCCCACGGTCGCCTGGCCGGTCAGCGCCTGCGCGACGTGCCGCAGGGCAAGCACCCGTTTATCGTGGTGATGCTCAAGCGCGAAGGCCAGACGATCATCCCCGACGGCGACACCCTCATATACGCCGGCGACGAAGCCGTCATCGCCACGCTGGCGTCGTAGTGGCTAGGGGTAGCCGTCCCGAATTGACCATATTTGAGCATAAATCGCCCCGGCTAGGATCTCGTTGCGGACAATTAGCGTCTCTCAAAACTAAGTGAGTAGACTTTTACCGAATCGCCGACCACGTCACCAAAGCACAAGTCTGTGACCTGCGAGTTTGTTAAAGCAAATTTGTCGTGTGCTCAGGATTTCCAATAAAGCCTACTCACTTAGCCAGCAGGCAGTCAAAATAGAACGGTCGCGAGCTCATTAGACTCCATTGCGACGGTTTATCGTTCATCTTCGCGCAGCCGCGGGTGCAGACGCCCCGTCTCAAATTAGCTACCCTAGTCATCGTCGACGGCAAAGTCGCGGAGGTCGAGACCCTCGCGTTCGGCTCGGGCTAGGAGCTCTTGGGGCGACTCGTCCTCGATATCCATCACGTCGAGCATGGCAGCGGGAAAGCCAACGCCTGCCGCACTCCCCGCACGATCGAGCTGACTCTCGCGCAGCTGATCTACATCAACGTCGATCTTCAAGATGAAACCTCCTACCAGACCAGGACCCTACTCACTAGCACCGAGCGCGTCCACGGCAGCAACAAAAGCCGCAACCTGCTTGTCGTCCATCTGCGTGGCCAGGCGCCCCACGGGTTCATCGTAGGCGAACTGCACCTTATCGATAAAGCAATCCCAAGCACGCTCATCTACGCGCACGGCGGCCTCGCAATACTGGCTGAGCTTTTTGAGTCCATACCAAAACGCATTCACATGGCGCGCGGGATCCTCGTCAAACACGCCATCGTAGCAACGTCCGTTAAACTCGCGCATGCGCGCCACGGCAACCTCGAGCGAGTCGCCGCCCTCAGTCGAAGCCTCATCTACCAGCTCGGGAATCGCAACCTCGCGCCGAACAGTATGCCTGGTTGCACCATCGTACTCGCCCACCAGCACGTCCTCATCAAGCCGAGAATCGTAGTCCAAATAGCTCGTGCCACAACAAATGCCGTGCGGGGAGCCCGTGCCAAACGCACAGAACAACCCGCCGTCGGCAACAACACGGCGGTAGGTCACAAACGACTTCTTAACCTGAGCGAGCAACTCGGAAAGCTCCCCGGTATCGCACGCCGTCTCGCACGCAACGCACGCAGACTCGGGCAACGATACCGGCTCCACCGTGCTCCTCGCAATGCGGGCGGCGCGCTCCGCCCGATATGCCTGTGCCGCCAAGCGCGCTCGCTGCGCAGCGCCGCGCACGTTGGTAAGTTCACGCTCCAACGCCACATCACCAGCAACATCACCGGCCACGTCGCCCACAAACCCGTCAGCGCTCTGCGGGCCAGTCGCGCTCAGCTCGGACTCAAACGTCGCTGCGATCATGCCCGCAAGGTCCGTCGCATCGGCGGCACAACGCAACTGCTCCAGCTGCGTACACAGCAGGTCGGCATCCAAAGGAACGGCATCCACAACGCGCACGTCATTCAGGCGCGCCACGGACTGCAGCACCATAGCTCCCGCAGCATCGTACGCTGCACGAACCCTGGCCGCCGTATTGGCCCGTAACTTTACCTCGATAAACGAGAGCGTCTGCTCCAGGCGCGCCAGCAACTCAGCCTTGTCCTCCATGCGCAAAAAGGCAGCATAGCGGCGCTCCATCTGCAGCGGACCCGCAACGCCCGCCTGCTTGCGAGCGCGTGCAAGCGCAGCGCCCTCAACACGGCGAACATACCCGTCAACAGCCCGCACGGCAGAGTCGCGCGCAGCGTGCTCGGCAGCCTCGACGCCCCTAAGTACGCCCAGCAGCTCGCGGGAGCGCGCCTTGCGCACCAACTCTCCGCGATCGTACTGCTCAAGCGACGCCTGGCGCTTGGCCACCGATTCAAAGCCAAACAGCTCGTCGAGCAGCTCACCAACAGAACGCTCGTCCGCCATGGAAAGGCCTCCTCACGCACTACGCACCAACTGTTCGCGGAACGCCCGAGCACCGGACGCCCCGCACGCTCGCACCCCTACAGATCCAGCGCCTTTTTCGCGGCATCGACCGGGTCGCCATCCATGTAGAACACCGGGCTCAGCCCCGAGATAATCTCGGACGAAACGCTCTGCAGACCCGCGATGGCACTCAGCGGCAAAATCACACGCTTGGCGCCGGCGTTTTTGGCCACGCGCATAATGTCCTCGAGCCCACGAATCTCGTCCATGGAGCCCGACATACGTAAGATTCCCGGAATCGCCAGCGCGGGCATCACCGGACGGTTGCACGCCGCAGAGCACAGGCCCACAAACTCGGCGAGCGAAACTTCTTCGGACAGGCCCTTGCTCTGCAGGTCGTTGTAGAACAGCAAATAATCCTTGGAGCCGATGTGCATGCCCGGCGCCACGCGGTTCGCCAGGTTCACAAAGTTGTCGCACGCGGCCTCCAGCGTATCGCGCACCGGCTTGTTAAAGGCCACGCCCTCGTGCTTAAACTTGCACTCGCCGGCAACGGCCTTGTTCTCCAACTTGTACACGGCAACCTCGCCGCCCTGCGACCTGCCCACGCCAAACACGTGACCGGACAGCAGCGGCCCGTCGGGAATCAGCGTATCCTCGGACTGCTCGGGCACGCGCACCACGTGCACGTCCTGCGGATTGTCGGCATCCATATAGCCCAGGTTGACGTCGATAAACTCGACGCCCGCCATAATCTTGAGCTGCTCCTTTACGCGGCGACGGCCCTCGATGGCGTAGTCCAGCAGCCAACGAACGTCGTCCTTGTCCATAGCCTCGTCGGGGAACAGCAGCTTGGCCAGGCCGCTAAAGGACTTGCGCACGGCGATCTCGTCACGCTTGTTAAAGTCGCTGTTAAAGCGGAAGTAGCGGTCGATATGATGCGTAAAGTCCTTGCGGCGCATCTCCTTGCAAAACTCCGACAGGCAGTCGGTGATTAAGCCGTAATGCCCGGTCAGCAGGCTCGAGCGCATCTTGGGAATCTCCAAGCCCGGCAGGTAATAGTGGATACGGTCGAAGAAGGCCGAATCGTTGTTAAACTCCGGCGGGAACGGATCAAACAGGTGCGTGGTCTTAAGAACGTTTTGCACGGTGCCGTTGATGTTGCCCTCAAAGACCATGGAGGCATCGGCGTTAATCTGGTCGCGGCCACGCGCGTAGCTGCCGCTGGCCATGTAGTCCTTCATGATCTGCACGGCGTTGGTGTCCTTAAAGCGCATGCCGGCGACCTCGTCGAACGTCACGCAATCCCAGTGACCCACCAAGCCCACGCGATCGGCGCGCATGGAGTTCATGCGGCCGAACAGGTTGGCCGTGGTGGTCTGCCCGCCCGAAAGCAAGATGGCGTAGGGCGAGACCTCTTTGTAGATATGGCTCTTGCCGGTACCGCGGGGACCAAGCTCGCACAGGTTATAGTTGCGCTCGATCAGCGGCACCATGCGCTCGATAAAGTGCAGGCGCTCCTTCTCCGAAAGCTCGCTGGGCTCATAGCCGGCAGAGCGCAGCAGCATGTTGAGCCACTCGTCGCGCGAGAAATACTGGCGCTCGTCGATCATGGCCTCCAGGTCCAGGTTGGGCATCTGGATGGGCGTGAGCGACGCCACGCTAAACGGAGAGTCCTCGGGTCCGCGCTTTTTGCGCTTGGCCTTGGAACGGCGCGGCGCATCGTCGCCAAAGACCTCCATGCCAAACTCGTCTTCCTCTTCCATGGGATGACGATACTCGATGCTCATGATGCACCAAATGCCGCCCTGCAGAATCTTGGAGTAGTCGCGCACGTACTCGGCCGGCATCACAAACGGCTCAATGGTCAGATTGGCAAACGACGCCACGTAGATGTCTTTGTATTCGTCGAGCTTGGCCGTCACCTTATCGATAATGGTAAAGCGACCCAGCTCGCGAATCTTGGACTTGATGCGCTCGGACTCGTCGGGACGCACGTAGTTATCGGTGAGGATCTTGCGGATGCGCTCCAGGCCCTCTGCCACGGCATCCTCGTCATCGGTTGAGCAGTACATGCCCAGCAGGTACTCCAGCACAAAGGTAGGCACGTTGGCGCCACGCTTCATAAGGGCCGTGAGGTCCTTGCGCACGATCTTGCCGCCAAAGTGCTCGAGCAGCTTGCCGTCCAGTACATCCATGTCATAGCCGTCGTCCTCGGGAGCGTCGGCCACGGCCTGGGCATAGCCATCGGTCGAGGACTCGTCCTCGGCGGGTGCCGCAACCTCATCGGGCGCAGCGGCCGCCACCGGCTCCGGAACAGGCGCGGCGGCCACGGCCTCCGGGGCAGGCACAGCCTCCACCGCAGGCACCGCGGCCTCCACCGGCGCACTCACATCAATCGAGGGAACTTCCCACAGATCGTCGTCATGGCTATCAAACATAGGGCACACTCCTAAAAACCAAAGTCAGCAACAGGGGCAAACGAAACAGCAATGGTGTACGTCTCGCGCCAAACGATCTTGCCCGTCTCGCGCTCGCGGCAGACCAGATAGTACGGACCCTTGGCCGAGAATCCATCCGCTGCATGCAACGCAAACTTGGCATGCACCACGCGCTCCTGCGAGTTAACAGAAGTCTTGTTGGCATGCGCCTTGACCGTATCGCTCACCTCGTTGCCACTTGCATCGGTAAACACCAGCTCGTACTCGCACGGCAAGACCTTACCTTGGGCAGGTTCTTCCTGGATCAAGTTGACCGAGAAGAGCGAGTTGGTCACTCGGCGTCCCTCGCTTAGCACGCGCAGCGTCGCCGCGCGCGTGTCGACAAAGTCCTTGGAACCCGAGCGCGCACGCCAAAAACCGATAACGGGCACGCAGAGCTCCTGCAGGCTCATGCCGCCGTGGACGTAGTTGTTAGTGCCGCCGGGACGCTTGAAGTGCACGTTCTCGCGCGGGGCAAATCCCTCAAAACCGGCACCCAAACGTCCCATGCCAACATTAACAAACACCCCGCATGCCTCTTCCGAAAGCTTGGCCACGGCCTCGTTGGGCACCACCAGATGACGCTTGCCGTGCATGACAGGAGCGTCAAGGAAGGGAAGGTCTGGCTTGCCGAGCATCTGGCACTCGCTGAGCTCCCGACGCGTGTAGATAAAGCCGTGGTCCGCCGTTATAACAACACGCGCGCCCGGGGCGTCGGTGCACACGCGACGCGCCAACGCAGCAAGTTCCTCCACGGTGTCCGCACAGGCATCGAAGACGTCATCCTGCGTAGCGGCCTTCTCGCCCGTAGCATCGATCTTGTTGTGGTAGAGAAAAACGAGCTTGGAGTCCTTGAGCAGTGCCTTGCGCTCGGTTCCCGCCATGTTGAGGTATGCGCTCGAGCGCAAAGCGCGGGCCGTGGGCTCAACGTGGGTAAGTACGGCCTCGCGCTGCGGAGTCGTCGCAGTGGGCATGCCGTCAGCCAACACAAGCGAGCCATCCGCTGCAAGTTCAAGCGCTTGGTGCGGCAGCAGCGCGGGCATGCCCACCTCGGTGATGGAGGGAAAGACCGCCTGCATGCTAGAAACCCTGACGTTGCCGCCGCGCTCGCGCTCGAGAAGCGCCGCGACATCACGGGCCACCTCATAGCGCAGCGCGTCGCTTACGATAACGACCGTCGTTTTGGCAGACCCCACAAAGGTGGGCAGCACATGCCAGTAGAATTCATCCTGCCGTGCAGGGCCATCGATGTAGCCGCAATCGGCCCACTCCCCTTGCGCAGCGGATGTCCAGCAGGCATTGGCATCGGCCAAAAACCAGTTGCTGTAGAGATTCTCCGCCCAGTCCACCACGGCTCGGGCAGGCTCCTCGAGCACATCGCACTCGACAGAGCGCGCCCGCAAATACGCGGTGCACATATGGCGATAGGCAGCATCCATGGAATACCAATCGGACGTATAGGCATCCCACACCTGCTGGGGTTGCGCCAGATGGAACCCGCCCGCGTGTGCCTGCCTAAACGCGCACATATCGGCCACAGCGGCAAGCAAGTCAAAGTAGCTCTCAACACGACGGTACCAGCTTAGGTCGCAACGGCGCGCAGCAAATGTGCGCGCACTCTCAACACGGTCCGCACCCTGAGCAAACGAGCTGAACAACTGTGAGAGCACAGCCTCGTTGACGCACGGGAACACGTCAAGCGAGACCAACGCATCGATTGGCAGGGTCTCGAACCGCGCAAAGAGTCCACGGGCATCCTCTACCAAACGGCAGATCTCAAATAGGTCCTCGCTCGATGCCTGGACATCGGCGGCCTGGTCCCACGTACGCACCGCCTCAAGACAATAGGGGCCGTAGGCGGGAGCCACATAGCTTTCGAGTCCCTTGAGCGCCCCCTCGGGAAGCGCGGTGGATGCCGCCGTAAGGAGCACATGGGATGCAAGCATAAGCAGTGAGTCGCGCTCGTACAGCGGCCCATCAAACCCATAGCAGCGCAGCATAAAGGCAGAGAGGACGTCGCGCAAGCTGTACTTATCCACCAGCGCAGCCAGCGCCTCGGGGCCCTCGTGCAGCAGTGTGGCCATGCAGCCGCGCAGCACAAACGCGGGCCGCGCGTCGCCCGGCTCCTTGCCGCCAAAGATCACCGTAAGGATTCCAAGCTCGATATCGGATGCGCCCGCGACGTGCGGAACGCACGCGGCAAACTTAGCACAGCGGGT
Source organism: Collinsella sp. OM08-14AT (assembly GCF_003438115.1). NCBI lineage: Bacteria > Bacillati > Actinomycetota > Coriobacteriia > Coriobacteriales > Coriobacteriaceae > Collinsella > Collinsella sp. OM08-14AT. Next base: position 23,105 of record NZ_QSTE01000012.1, on the reverse strand, counting down.
CTTGGCATCAAAGAAGGTCTTGTGCTCGCGCAGGCTCTCGCGCACGGCGTCGATATTCTCGATGCCCAGCTGATCAGCTAAAAGCGAAAGATAGTCAGCCTGGAACTGATCGGCATACAGCTCAACATCGGCAAGCCAATCGCCCTCAAGCCTGCCGCGCTGGCAACGGCGATACAGCAAGATATCGTTCGCAAGGTCATCGCGGTTGATGAGCTTCTTGACGGCAAACATGCGGCCCTCGCAGGCCTCAACAAACCGCACCGGACGCTCAAAGTCACCGTGAGCAGGCATTACGCCGGCATCGGCCCCCACGCCGTCGAAACCCTCGGCAGCCAATCGCTCAAACTCAGGAGCAAACTCGCCGTCCGCATCGTGCCAAACCACCACACGGCGCGGCGCGCATGCGGACAACGGCTGCAAAAACCGCAGCTTAAGCTGTTCTTCTACATCGATCTTGGGCATGAATATCCTTACCGTATCTGCATTTACTTGATCTTTGCCAGTACATCCTGAAACTTGGCGTAGTTGACCTTGACGCCGTCATCCAGGTCGATCTTAATCATCTGGTCTGCCAAGTGGTGCAACTTCTCCTCGTAGCCGATGGTCTCTTTAAGCTGGTCATTGAGCTTTTTGACACGCTTATCCAAGCGCACGCGCTCACCACGCTCAGCACTGGCAAGGGCATCGTTGGCATAGCCGATCTGCGAGCGATAGCGCTCCTGCTGCTCATGCACATAGTCGGTTCGGATGCGAGCCAACAGGTCGGGCTGATAGCGATGCATGTAAACAAGGCACTTGAAGCCGTTCTTTTTGCCGCTGTCGAACAGCCAGTAGATGGGGCGCTTCTTGTAGGTCTGACAGTGGTCCTTAAAGAAGTCCTTCAAAAAGTAGGTGCGGATGACCTCGCGCGAGGTACCCTTGCCGCCGAGTGCCTCGGCAATAAAGGCCAGGTTCTGCTCAAGCGTCTCCTCGCCATACACGGTGCGCACAAAGTCGATAAAGTAGCGCACGATGTCGTCGTCAAAGTACTCGTCGTCGGTGATGGGCAGCACGTTATCGCTATCGGGCATAAAGGTCACATGCGTGGGATCGGGCATCTTGGCCAGATAGTCATCGACCGTGGCGCCCTGATCGGCCAGAATCAGCCCGTCCACATCCAGCGAATAGCGGCCAAACATGCAGCCCACGGCATAGCTTATAAGCGAGGTGATCTCGTCACGCTTGGTGCGCACGTATTTGTTGCCCTTATAGCTCTCGGGGATCTCGTCGGCGGTATCAAAGATGCGCGCCACCGAGACGTACTTATCCTCGACCTCGATGGGCACTTCGCCCTCCATGTTGTAAATTTTGGCGAAGATGCGGTTGAGCTCCTCCTCGTTAGCACGGAGCTGCTCAAAGCGAGCATTGACCTCGGCCTTACGAGCCTCGTATTTATCTTGAAGTAATGTGGCCATGGTGGGCCGTCCTTTCGATATTGTTGAGATGCCGGCAACGAAGAAATAAAGCGTGAATCAAATCAGGGCCATCACACAACCAAGCCCGCACTCCACGCCCAGCGCGATGAGCAAAACCGAATATCCCGTATGAAGATAACTTTGTGAATCACGGCCCCGAATGCGACACATAGTTATTAGTCGTCTTTCTATTGATTACGCGGCTTACAAGGACATTGCTCCATGCACGATTCAGGGAATATGAACTCGTAGCCGGGTTCGAAGAAAGCCGCCCTAAATTTCGTGCAGGCATCGTAAACGTCGTCCACAACTTTCTTCCCGTTTAAAGCAAGTTCTTTAAAGTCATTATCAAAATGCTCTTCATAGTGCTCAAGGGACAGCAAGTTATGCATTAGTTTGTTACGTAATTTGACCCACAACCTCACTTCAGCGAATAACTCAGCTGAAAAAGAGCTGCGAACACGAGACACATCTGCGTTATATAGTCTTTCAACACACTTGATCTTGGTCCCGATTGCCAATTGGTTGCTTCCCTTACGGCATTTGCCGCCATTAACGCAATATTTGCAGTTCCGCTTATATTTGTCTAACACTCGAAAGAAACGATTCTCGAGACACGAATAGATTAGCCAAGCGGCTTCGAAGTAGAGCCCTCCCTTAATCGATTCATCAATCTTATTTAGGAAAAAATCATGCATCGTTGCCATATCGCAGCGAACGTCAATAGACTCATTTTGCTTCATTTGGTCCATCCTCTACTAAGAGTTTGGAAAGAACGACGGGCATCAATCTCCTGGCGTAATCATCAGCTATCTTCTCAAAAGGAATATTCCTATACGATCTCGCAAATATCTCCTGGCTATTACGTGGGTCTTGTCCCGAAGCAATTGCATTGATCAACTTGTCCTTAGAGAACTCAAGAAGTGACTCGCGCTGTGCAACATGGCCTTGAAACTCCGTTGCGGAAGAGCTGACAAAATAGTCATGATGGCCTATCTCGTGTAGCGTTGAATACACACAATATAAGAAACAGTCAGGCAATAAAATGCCGTTGAACTTCCGCGCGGAGGTTTTCGCACTCATAAGAACCAACTCATATGCTGCCCGAGACGCTATCTGCGCTTTCTCCTTTTCTTCAATTTCAAGCAAAGAAACAGGAGCGATGATTACGACATCTTCATCCGAGTCGTATTCAAAGAAAGTGGCGTTGTTTAACGAGATACGAATTCTAACATCAGAATCTAAAACGCGTTTAATTTTATTGGCAAGCTGAAATGCCGTCTGGTTAAGATCGATACACATACAGGTCTCCTAAACAAGGGGATTGTGACCAAAATCCCATGAGGTTTCGAAGGAGTTGTAATCTGCTTCCGACGCATCAAAGCAACGATGCGCCAGATCTTCGACGATGGAATAGTCTGAAGCAGAGGGTCGAATAACAGGCATGTTATTCACAGTGCCTGCCCCAAAATTCAACGTAGGGTTCAAAAAGCTAAAGGCTGAAGCAGCTACAGAAGAGTTCAGCAGGGCAGAAAGGTAGGAAACTCCAAGCTCCTTAGTTGAGAAAAGGCCATTAGCGCCGGAATCAAAAATAAAACCCTGGCGATATAGACGGCAGTTAAATAGCCCCGAAGTTACGCCCGTCCAAGTAAGTCCAGGCTTAAAGTAAAAGCGCTCGTTGCTTATCTTCCATCCAAGATCATCGCCCAATTCTGGGTATACAGCCTTAGTGTTAGCCTTAATCTCTTCACCATTATTAAACCAGTTAACAACGTAGTCATTGTTTCCGTACCATCTGCGAAAATTGCCTCCTTTATTGTAAGGAACCCATCGAGCACCACTATTGATTTGCTCCTCAGCAGAGCAACATCCGATAACCATGTCGCTCAGACCGACTTCATGCCACAATCTCAAAAATCTTGCATTGTCGCCCGTACGCATGCCTATTCCAGCAAAAGCTTCATCGCGAATGGAATGTCCCCCAAACGCTTCGAGCATAGCGTCGCTGGCCCAGTAGGCTATGGGGGTGCTGGGGATCTGCTTGAAGGCGTCGGCGTTGCGGCGGTAGAACCAGCCGCAGGTGGGGTTTTGGATGGCCTCCTTCAAAGCCGCATCCTTCTCACCGATTTTTTGATTCAACTTAAAATAAGCACCCTTATAACCAGGAATATGATTCGACTGAATGACCCATCCGGTATTGGCGTCAAACACGTCAGGGTGGGCATTCGAGCCGCGAGTATCAATGAGGGCAATTAGGGTGTGTTTATCTACAAGGGTGTTGCGCATACGCTCGAAAGACGAGAGATACATACACGTATCAGAGGTAACCAGAGATACCGTACCCTTAGCGCTCGCAAAATCAATAATTCGCTCGATAAAGCACGTGCAGAGATCGCTCTTCGTGTCGGGGTAGTTCTTCTTGACCCACTTACTCATAAAGGGGTTGAAGCTGCTGCTACCCATGTACGGGGGATTTGCCACGGTGCAAGTGAAGCGACGTGATAGCTTCTCGCAGATTGCGACCGCGCTCTCAAGCTTGTCCTTGGTCGCGGCGGCAAAAAGGTCGCCCGCGCAGTCGGCCGCAGCCGCTTTGAGCTTCTCGATCTCGGCATCTGTCGGATTGAGCAGCGAACCGATCTCGCCCAAATGACTCAGCTCCTCGGCGAGCTTCTTGTTACCCGGCAGCTCGTCCTCCCCAAGCGGGATGCTCGAGAGCACGGTAACGTCGGCGCGAACGCCACGCCTAAAGAAGCGACGGTCGTGCTCGCGGGCGCACATGGCAAGCGCCAGCTCCGCGATCTGTGCCGCGCGGGAATCGATTTCCATACCTGCAAGGTTTTTAGTAAGAATGAGCTCGGGAATCTCGCGCTCACGATAGCCGCGCTCCTCGTACATATGAAAGAGCAGCTCAAACGCATAGACCAAGATATGGCCCGAGCCGCATGCGGGGTCGCAGAGGGTTATCTCCTCGGGACTCGAAATGCGGATGAAGTCCTCGTGCTCAGCATCGGGCTCGATGTAGTATTTCATGCGCTCGCGTAGCGAACTCCCCGGATTGTTGAGCATCCACAGACGGCCGAGCGAGTTCTCGACCATATAGCGCACGATCCACTCGGGGGTGAAGAGCTGAGTGGCGGGAGCGATGTCCGCCGCTGCGGCCTTGCGCTTGGACTTGAAGAACTCGTCTTTAACGTCAGCGTTGTAGTACTGATACATCCAGCCCAGAACGGTCACGCCCTCGCGCCAGTCCTCGTCAGTGAGGACAACATTGAGTTTGCCCACCACGCCGTCGGACATCATGAGGCCCTGGGGCAACAGCAGCTCCATGGCTCCGCCCACGCGCTCAAAGACACCCGGCAGGCAATCGGCAAGCTCCTCGCACTGAGCAACAAACAGATAGCGCCACAGCGGTTCATCCAAGCCCGCCATCTTGAGCTCGGCTATGCGATCGGTATCGGCCGTCGCTATCTCTACGTCCAGTGCGTTCTCCACGGCCTCGCTGCCATGGCTGCCGTCCGCACGACTTAGCATGCGCATGCGGCTGGGAAGCCATCCGCGTGCATCCATGAAGCGAATGGCCACGATGCGGTTGAACCAGGTGTAGGCCGCACGGTCGCGCAGCGCCTCGTGACCCACCTCTGCCTGCATGCGCAGCAGTTCGTCGCGTTGCTCAATCTCAGCCGGACTTAGGGGCAGGCCGCTAACGGTCTCGGACCCAACGGGCGCGGGTGCAGGTTCGGTGATGCCGTAGCGCACCATCTGCGCCTCCACGCCTTTGATGAGCTCCGTACGGGCCCAGGTGCAGAAGCTCTTAAGAGCAGAATCGTTCATGGTTGATGAGCCTTTCTAAACGCCATAAGCCACCGGTGCGCGCTTTGGCACCGGTGGCTCCGCGGGTTAGTTGATACGGATCTCGTCGTTTGCAGCGAGCGCCTGCATAAGGCGGGAGCGCAAGTCGTCCACGTAGCGCTCCACATCCTCTGCGGACAAGAGACGACTCGGCTTGGCCAGATCGGCGCGGCGCACAGTCTTGATCTTGCGCTGGGGCTTGGGCGCGGGCACGGGAGCAGACGATGCGGCGCCCTTGTTGGAGACCTTCTTGACCACCTCACCCGTACTCATGACCTCGGTGGTGCGGCGCTCGTTGTCCATACGCACGCGGGCCTCATCCACAGCGTCGTACATCTCGTTGGCCGCCGCACTGAGCCAGTCGCCCCAGTTAGTTGCAACAACGCTCAGTTCGTTGAGACTTTGAGCGCTGTGGGCACGGTTTTTGAACGACTCGTATTTGGTGCCGGCGTCTGCTATGGCATCCTTGCCCTGATTGACAAAGCCCTTTTGACTCTCGGCCTGCGCCCGCAGGTCTTGCAGATCGCTCTCGATGCGACACAAAAACTCATTGCGGCGGATGCCCAGCAGCTTTTTCATGTCATCCTCGACGGGATCCATAAGCGGCTGCAGGTCTTTAATACGGCCGTAGGGCTTGGGATCTTTGAGGATCTCACGCACCTTTGCCACGTTCTCCACCGCGCTGGGAATGTCATCGGAGGCATACTCGATACCCTCGGTGCGGTTCAAGAAATCCCTGGCGTGGTCAAACGCTGTTCGTTGATTGGACTCGACGAACTCAACCACCTTGTCAAAGTCTTCCTTAGCATCGAGCAAGCGCTCCTCATGCTTGGTGAACGTGGTCAAGAACGCCTCGGCCTCGTTCTGGTCCTTAAGGACGTCGGCCACCTCCGAGCGCATCTTCTCGCACTCGTCCTCACCGGGATACGGGTAGGCCGGCTTGATGCCCGTGTAGTAGTCGCGTGCTATGGCGAGGCACGCCTCGCGCAAGCCCTCAAGGCGCTCTTTGAGCTCGGCCACGAGCTTATCCTCGTTGGAGGGCACGGTCTTGAGATCAAACAGGTCACACATGAGTTCGCCCGCGGCGCGTAGCAACCGGTCGCTCATGCGCATGCGCAAGCGCACCTGGGCCTTATCGGCATCCTTGCGCAGGAGCGCCACCATGCGGCTGTCGTTAGCTTGAACCGTCTGACCGCCAAACAGCACCTGCGCGCGCTGCTCCACCACAAGCTGCGCCACCACATTTGCGATGTCGACCTCGCGCCAGCCAAAGGGCCTTTGCTGGTACTGGCGCTGGATATCGCCCATAGCGGTATCCAGGTGGCGCTGGTGCTGCACTTTGAGGTAGTCCTCGACCTCCTTGAGCGCACGCGTGTTACCCGCGTCCATGCCAGCGAGCCCCACTTGAACGTTGCCCGCCAGAGTGGAGCGAATATCGGAATCGCTCGTGACCGGCGCACCGATATAGTCGGCCTTATCAAAGACCACATCGCACAGCTGCGCCAGCACTTGCTCAAAAACCTGAACGGGTTTGGCCGCGCGGACCTCAACCATGCGGCCGTTGACCGCGCAACGTGCATGGAGCACGGCCTCGCTCAAAAGGGTATCGGCCTCTTTCTCGTTATAGGCCGCCTCGCGCATCTTGGACTCGACGATCTGGCGCGTACTCGGCTGAAGCTCCTGGAGATTTCGCGTCTTGGCGTACTTGCGGATCTTGGCGGCGTTGACGAGTGGAGCCCAATAATCCACCTCGTCGCTCAAGGCCACGATGGCCTTATCCACGGATTTCAATGCCAACTCGGCATCGTCCGAACGGCCCAGATCGCTGGCCATGGTCACCACGGAAAGTGCCATGCCGCCCATGTTGGATCCATGAATCGAGCCATCCACGTAGCGGTCAAAGGGGAAGTCGTTGGCCCCGCGGTTGAGTTTGCGCGCAGTGTAGATGCTTTCGAACAGGCGCTTCTTGATGTATTCAATCACCTTCGCGTTGTCGATCGGGGTGCGTGCGATCTCCTGCGCTATCTCCTGCTCCTCGTCGGTGAGGAAGCTATAGGTATCGCCCTGGCGTGCCACGTAGTTCTCGCGCTCCAAGCGGGCGAGAGATTCCTTGACGCGGTCCTTAAGGGCGCGCTTGTCCACGTCCAGGCTATCAATCATAAGGATGGAGATGTTCTCGACCGTGGCCTTGACGTAGCCGATGTAGCGGATCAAGTACAGGAGCTTAAGCACCCGGACATCGTAGCTCTCAAGACCCTCTGCGTTTTCAGCCGCGCGCTCCGCACAGACGACGACTTGAATGATGCCGTGCTCCAAATCCTTGGAGATTGTGTCGAAGAAGCGCCAGAACGGCACGAGTGCACCAGTCTGGTCATGCTGGATGGCCTGAGCGCTCTCCTGAAACGCGCTCAGCATGGAGCGCTCGCCCGTGGACATGTGCTTGGCCTTAACACCATGCTTGCGTACCTCGGTCATCACGTCGGGCAGGAGCTTAAACTGGTAGCCCACAAACGGGTAGCTGGCCACAAAATCCTTGGAGTTGGCGTAGCCGGCAAGGTCGGAGCGCGAGCCGCCCTCAAAGGTAAAGTTGTTTTTGAGGACGGCGGCGTCTTGCTCGTAGACCTGTGCAAGCATATCGGCCGCCGGCGCGGTCTTCTCGAGCACACGGCGTTGGATGACCTCGTCCACGCTGGAGCTGGAGAGCGAAAGGCGGGTATTGAAACGGCCCTGGATCTTTGAAAAGTCGTTGCCCACGGGCAGACTCAGGTTGTCGATGGCCTCCTGGCTCGTGACCATCACCCACACGCGGCCACCGCAGGCGGCACCCAGCTCCTCGACGATGGTCTGAAGGCTCAGCATAAGGCTTGGGTCCTGGTCGTTTGTAATAAACTGACCCACCTCATCGACCATAAAGAGCAAACGGAAGTTGCCGCCGTGGGCCGCTGCCTGAGCGTCCACGTAGTCCTTGACCTTTTTGGCAAAGACATCAGGGGCCAAAACCTCGTCCTCAGAACCCTCGAGCCAGTTCCATGCGGCCTTTTCGCTCATGCCGAGCACGCTCTGCAGCACCTCGACGACGTCATCCTCAAAGTAGCTGTAGGTATCGCGAGTCTGGAGCCAGGACTCGCCGTTGATGCGCTCAAAGGCCTCGCGGAACTCCTGGGTCTTGCCCAGGGAATCGATGTAGTCCTCGAGCTTTGCAAGCTTGAGGTCCTCGCCGTAGAAGCCGCGCGCCTCGTAGAACATGCGCTCAAAGCCGCGAAGCAGCGCCGTGGGAGCCGTATCACCCTGCTTCCACTGGCCCGCCTTGCTATCGATGTTAAAGAGGATGGCCTGCGTGGGCACCGAGCACGCGCGCTCCATGGCAGCCGCGACCATGGGGTCGACGATTTTGCCGTCAAAGTAGCGGATGGCGCTCTTGCCGCCGATCTGGCGATTCTCGAGCAGGTAGCTCAGCATCTTGAGGAAGTGCGATTTACCGGAACCGAAGAAACCGCTGATCCACACGCCGATCTTGTCGGTGCGCGCATCGATGGCATCGCCGTAGGCCTTGAAGAAAGTGGCAAAGTGCCTCTGCAACTCGCGCGTCACCACGTACTCGTCAAGCTCCTGGCGGATGGACCCATCTTTTGAATCCTGGACCTTGACCACGCCGTTGATGGAGCGGTTGATGTCTTTTGCAAAGAGGTCGCGAATGATCGTGTTGTCCATGGGTGCTCCTTTGGGTTTGGGAATGTTATGGCAAAGGGTTGTTACCGGCGGCAGGGACTTGCCTGCGGGGAGCCGTGCTTACGAGATATCGATGGCGCGGTAGTAGTTGTCGGCCGGCAGACGGTTAAAGAGCTGGAAAGAAGAGCCGTTGAAACTGCCCGGATAGGCGGCGACCACAGGCACCTCATCAAAATCCGCAAGCATGCAATGGAGAAGCGTGTGCATGCGAAAGAATGGGAAGACCTCGCCCGCGCCGGTGAGGAGAACGACGTCTCCAGGCGCGTGCGGCTCGGTCTGCTCAAGGATGTACGCGGCGACTTTCTCGGGCGAGGCGAACTTGGCCACGTCCTCGAGCACGCGCTGGGTACCGCGGCGCTCCTCTTGGCGTGGGATGGCCTTAAGGACACGGCGCTTTTCGAGAATTGCCAGCACGGCGTCGTAGAGGTTCACGACCTTGAGCGTGCACGGAAGCTTGTCGGCCTCGGCATCGCGTGAAAGGGCGTCAAATAATGCACGCGCTTCAAACTCCAGCGCAGGGTCATAGCAAAAGGTGTGGAAGCCGATCTCATTGCCTATGCCCTTGTTGGCCAAAAAGTCCTCGCTGCACAGGCACTCGCGCAGAAGCTGCGCGCGTCGCTCAAATTCCTGATGGGCGTGCTCGGAGCGGACATGCGCCGCCACGACGCTCTTACGGGAATGGATGCCAATATTGGTGGTGAGATCGGTCGCCGGGGTGATAGCAGGTTCGGCGGCGTTGTTGACGGGGGCCACGCTACATCACCGCCCTGCCGGTAAGGGCCGCGATAAGCGACTGCTCGCCCAGCTGGACCAAGGCTCGCTCGACATCGGAATCGAGGAAGAGTGGTGACAGGCGCTCAGACTCCGGCCCCTGACCCTCGCCGATAAGGGCGGCATGGCGGAGCGTCTGGCGGAGCGAGCCCTTAATGCGCTTGACCGTGGCCTCGGTCCAGCGGGCCGCGTCCGGATACTCCGTGGTAAAGCGCGTCATAAAGGCGTTGAGGTCAACCGCCGTGAAGGCATAATCAAAGTTTTGCAGGCGCTCCCCTACCTCGACGAGCACGAGCTCGCGCACGATGTCGTAGCGGCAGATCATGCTGTAGAAGATGGCCTGGTCCGCCTGCGTGGGGGTGCCAGATGCCATGAGGCTGGTTAGGGATGACGCAGCCTCGACGGCGGTTTTGGGGTCGATGCCGCGCGCGGCGCATGCGGCGTCCGTGGGCACCATGGCGTCGAGGCGGCGAAGGCACACGGTTGCGCGGTTGGCGACCATGCGCTCCGTGGGATATTGAAAGAGGTTCTCGCTCTTTACGCGTACAATGACCTGCTCGTCGCTTGCGCCCTGCATACGAAGGGCAGCGACGATGCGCATCTCATGCGGGAGGAATTGCTCGCGGGTGAGCACCCCCCCCCCCGAACGCTTTTTGTGGTTATATCCACAGTACACGCTCCAAGGGTGTCAAAGGCTGTCACAAGTGCGCCGCAACCCGGCAGGCAGGTGCGGCGCACATGACAATAATCATACCTGTTGGTAAAAAAGTTACCACGCCCAGAGTGTCAAATGTTGAGCAACATAATTAAATCCGGTCAACGGTCATTTTCGCAGCTCAGAAGCTTTGACGAGATCGCCCCAAATCACACTTGCCAGACAACCGCGCTTACGAATGCAGGCACGCACACGCCCAACGCCATCCTCCGCTATATTCAATATAGAGTTATACATATGCTTCTATGTAAGGAGTTTCGTATGCCTGTCGTAAAGTCTATTTCTGATCAGACGCGCGCACTAACTACCATTCAGGAACGCGAAGATCACATTCAACGTGCCATCGCTCGTGGCTATGACGACCTCACCAACGGTCGAGTGCGCCCCTGGAAACAAGCGAAGGCCGAGGCGGATCGGATACGAGCCTCGAGATAATCCCTCCCCCATGTAACCATCCTGTAAATCATAGCGGCGCACTCGAGTTTTACCGTGATGCGGTCGCGCCCGGCGCTCCACTGTGCTAAAGTATCCCGAACGTTCAAACGACTCCGAGGGGGACCTAGAAGATGGCACGTGTGCACAACTTCTCAGCAGGCCCGGCCGCACTGCCCACCAGCGTGCTTGCCGAGATCGCCGACGAGATGATGGACTACCGCGGTTGCGGCATGTCCGTGCTCGAAATGAGTCATCGATCTAGTATGTACCAGCAGATTATCGACGACGCCGAGGCAACCCTGCGCCGCCTGCTGAGTATCCCCGACAACTACCGTGTCCTGTTTTTGCAGGGCGGCGCCACGCTGCAGTTTGCGGGCATCCCCATGAACCTCATGCGCCGCGGCCGCGCCGGCTACGTCGTCACCGGCAACTTTGCCAACAAGGCGTACAAGGAGGCCGCCAAATATGGCGAGGCCGTGCTGCTCGCGAGCTCCGAGGACACCAATTTCGACCGCATTCCCACCATGGCCGACGTCAACGCGCGCATTGCCGCCGAGGCCGCGGGCGACGGGCTCGACTACGTCTACATCTGCCAGAACAACACTATCTTTGGCACCATGTACCACGAGCTGCCCAACTGCGGCGATGTGCCGCTGGTCGCCGATGTCTCGAGCTGCTTCCTGTCGCAGCCGCTCGACGTTGAGCGCTACGGGCTCATTTACGCCGGCGCACAGAAAAACGCCGGCGCTGCGGGCGTGACCGTGGTCATCGTGCGCGACGACCTTATCGCAGATGGCCCCGCCTTTGCGCAGACGCCGCAGTACCTGGACCTTAAGACCCAGGCCGCCAAGGGCTCCATGCTCAACACGCCCAACACCTTTGGCATCTACGTATGCGGTAAGGTGTTCCACTGGGTCGAGGAGACCGGCGGACTTGCCGCCATGGCCGAGCGCAACTGGGCCAAGGCCAACCTGCTCTACGACCTGCTCGAGCACAGCGAGCTGTTCCACGGCACCGCTCAGGCCGACAGCCGTTCCATCGCCAACGTCACCTTCCGCACCGGTGACGTCGAGCTCGATGCGGCCTTTGTTGCAGGCGCCGCCGAGCACCAGATTCAAAACGTCAAGGGCCATCGCCTGGTAGGCGGCATGCGCGCCAGCGTCTACAACGCCGTGACAATGGAAGACGTACAGGCACTGGCCACGTACATGAAGGACTTCGAAGCACAGCATAGTTTGAGCCCGCGATCTAACTAGCCCGCAACGCGCGGGCCGACCAGCCACTTCAAACCACTTGTTTTAAACAAACCTGCTAAGGAGTTTTCCATGCGCAAGATCAAGACCATCGACGACATCACCAAAGACGGCAAAGTCGAGTTTGGCGAGGGCTACGAATTTGTGAGCACCGCCGAGGAGGCCGACGCCATCCTGATGCGCTCGACCGACCTGCACGGCTACGAGCTGCCCGAGGGCATTCGCGCCATCGCCCGCTGTGGCGCCGGCGTCAACAACATCCCCGTCGAGGAGTACGCCAAGAAGGGCGTCGTCGTCTTTAACTCGCCCGGCGCCAACAGCAACGCCGTCAAGGAGCTCGTCCTGGGCATGCTGGTGCTTTCGAGCCGTGGCGTGGTGCAGTCGATGAACTGGGTGCGCGACAACGCCGACGACCCCGCGATTCAGGTCGATGCCGAGAAGGCCAAGAAGGCCTTTGTGGGCCGCGAGCTCAAGGGCAAGCGCATCGGCGTCATCGGCCTGGGCAACGTGGGCTCCAAGGTCGCCAACGCCTGCGTCGATTTGGGCATGGACGCCTACGGCTACGATCCGTTCATTTCCGTTGAGCACGCGTGGGTGCTGAGCCGCGAGGTGCAGCGCGTGGGCACACTCGAGGATCTGTGCCGCGGCTGCGACTACCTCACCGTGCACGTGCCCAGCAAGGCAGACACCATCGGCATGATCAGCACCGAGCAGATTAACCTGCTGGCACCCAACGCCGTCCTCATCAACTACGCGCGCGAAACCATCATTGACGAGGACGCCGTCGACGCTGCCCTGCGCGAGGGCAAGCTGAGCTGGTTTAGCTGCGACTTTGCCACGCCCAAGACCGTCAAGATGCCCAACACGTTTGTCACCACGCACTCGGGCGCCGGCACTGGCGAGGCCGAGGCCAACTGCGCCGATATGGCCATTAGCGAGCTCAAGGATTACCTGGAGAACGGCAACATCGCGCACAGCGTCAACTACCCCGCCTGCAGCATGGGCAAGGCGCGCGCCGCAAGCCGCATCGCCTGCCTGCACGCCAACGTGCCCAACATGATTGGCCAGATCACGGCAATCCTTGCTAAGGACAACGCCAACGTGCAGCGCATGACCAACGAGTCCGCCGGCGAGAACGCCTACACCATGTTCGACACCGACGAGCACCTGGACAGCAGCACCATCGAGGCGCTCAAGCAGATTCCGTCGATGTATCGCGTGCGCGTGATTAAGTAGCGCCGGCGCCAAACCTGCCAGACAGACCACGAAGCCCATTCGCCCCCCGTTTTCACGAAACGGGGGGCGATTTTGTTGCTCCGGATGACTTTAAAATGATACCCAGAACAAGTTTTTTCAGATAATCGATAGTGAGGCTCCAGTCGCTAAGCACACCCGCTTTGATAAACAGCTTTATCAGGGACTTTAGTAGGTAAAAATCGGTCTCTATGTGCCGAATGTAAGTTGACTGTCCATTTTCCGAAACAACTTATTCTAGGTAGCATTTTTAAGGCCCGTCCAAGGCAAAATATAAGTATTTTGCGACCAAAACTCTAGTCCGCGCGACCATTTTCCGCCCGCGCGGCTACATTCCCGCCCAATCGATAAAAATCTCCTCACGAAGCCGCCGTTCGAGCTCCTGCTGCCGCGGCGTCTTGTCTTTCAGCGGCACATCGAGATAGGACATGATGAGCTCCATCACCACGCGGAAGGCATCGGAATCGGCCAGCTGACCATAGGTCATCAGAACGACGGGATATCCCATGGCTTGCAAAGCCGTCGTTCGATCGGAGTCCGAGATCTTGGATTCTATGGATCCGTGTATGGCTTTACCTTGGCATTCAACCAGGCACTCTCGGCTGCCGTCCTTATTTGCCAGCAGAATATCGGCATAGCGCCTATCAAGCCCCGAAATCAGGCGGGCACTGCGCGTCAAGCGAATCTCGACGTTATTGGTAAGGCGCAGCCCTTCGCCGCCGCGCAACCTCGTAAGGCCAAACAGCATCGAAGCCTGGACCTCGAGCGGCGATGCCGCCACCCCCGTAATGCATTTCGCGGCACGCGTGAACGATTTAGCGCCGCGGAGCCCCGGGATCTTATCGACGTACTCGGTAAGCTCAGAGAGCTCGATCAAGGGAGGTCGTTTCCACAAGTCCGTTGGATTCCCCGAGACATCCTTTACGTTTTCCCAGCCCGACCGTGCGTCACCCCACCGGCCCCCGTATGCCTGCTCAAGTGCCGACTTTACCTGAGGTGCAATCTTGCACACGGCAAAGGTGCCGCACATCTCATACATGCACATGATTAGACGCTCGTTTGAGACCGAGGAAGCCAGGGTCAGCAGGGTAAAGAGTGGGGACGCAACATCGAGGCCAAACTCCGTCTGCCGCACGGAATCAAACGGCCTCTCCCCGTTCCAAACATGCCTGACAATGCGATCGCCCTTACGTCCGCAGCTGCCCTGCGCCAACACGTGTAACGGGGTGCCCAGGAAATGCGTGACGAGCGGATGCTCACATAGGTGCTCCCTGCGCGGATCGTCCGCAGAATCGGGCAGGTCCGGCATTATTGCCAAGACCTGTGGAGGTATCCGGTGATACCGAAAGGCAGATATGTCGCACAGCATGTCGTCCATGAAGGGTACGTACCCGCTGCGTCGCTTGTGAACCCGCTCGGACGGCAAACGCGCTGGCTCGGCCTGCGAACGGTAAATACTGCCACGCCCACGTCGCGGATCTCTCAGGAGGCTTACAATCGGTTTGGAAAGCAAACTGATTGTGAGGTTGCATATGGTTGATGAGGACTTTGCCTGGCGGCTTACGCAAGGACTCGTGCGGATCGACAGCTCAGACCCGGGCGCGTATGAGGATGAAATTGAGCGCTTCATTAAGAGGCTCATTGAGCAGCAGCTGGCACAACTTGATAGTTCTGCGCTCGATGCCGTGCAGATTGAGGAGCTCGAAGTGCTGCCCGGGCGCCGCAACCTTAAAGTCACCGTGCCGGGCCAAAGCGACGAGCCGCGGCTGGTCTATATCTGCCACATGGATACCGTCACCTTGGGCGATGGCTGGGACGCAGACATCGCACCGCTTGGGGCGGTTGTGCGCGACGATAAACTCTATGGCCGCGGTGCCTGCGATATGAAGGGTGGCCTGGCCTGCGCCATTGCCGCACTGGTCCATACGCTCGAGCGCGTGGCGGCGGATGGCGCGCTGCCACGCCGCGGCTTTTCGCTCATCTGCTCGGTCGACGAGGAAGACTTTATGCGCGGCTCCGAGGCGGCCATCAATGCCGGCTGGGTCGGCTCGCGCGAATGGGTGCTGGACACCGAGCCCACCGACGGGCAGATCCAGGTGGCGCACAAGGGGCGTACGTGGTTCGAGATTGAAATGGCTGGCGTGACGGCGCATGCAAGCCAGCCTTGGAAGGGCGCCGACGCCGTCGCCGCCATAGCCGAGGTCGCGTGCTCGCTTCGTCGCACGTTTGCGACGCTACCTTTACATGAGGAGCTGGGGCCATCGACCATCACGTTTGGACAGATCGAGGGTGGCTACCGTCCCTATGTCGTGCCCGACCACGCTAAGGTCTGGGTCGATATGCGCCTGACCCCGCCGACTGATACGGCCGCCGCGACGCGCATGGTAGAGCAGGCCATCGCCGTCGCCGAAGCCGCCGTTCCCGGTTGCCATGGCAGCTACACCGTGACGGGCGACCGCCCCGCCATCGAGCGCGACCCGAACTCTCCCCTTCTAGCAGCGCTCAAGCGTGCCGCCGATGACGTGACGGACGCGGACACGACCGTCGGCTTCTTTACCGGCTACACCGACACCGCCGTCATTGCCGGCAAGACAGGCAACCGCAATTGTATGAGCTACGGCCCCGGCTCGTTGGCGCTCGCACACAAGCCCGACGAGTATGTGCCCCATGCCGATATCGTTCGCTGCCAAAACGTGCTCATCGTGCTTGCCGATAACACGCTCTGGGACGCAAGCGGCCAAGTTGGGGCATAATAAGCCGCGAACAAACCGACTCGCGCGTTAGGACCGCCCATGAAAGCACTTCCGTTTCCCTGCATCCGCCCGGCTCAGGACCGTGTGCTCGAGGCGCTGCCTGCGATGGGCGGTATCCTGAGCGGCAACGACGCCCTGCGCGGCGCCATTGCTGACGGCCTAATGCTCAAGGACCCGGGTGCGGCGTATTACGTGTACGAATGCTCGGGCGAGCCGGGACGTGCGACGGGCGTCGTGGCGATTTGCCCGGTTAACGTGCTGACGGGCGGCGACGAGACTGCCGCCGAGAGCATCGACGCACTCGCCACCGCGCGCGCGATCGCCGAGCTCAAGGTGCAGCCGCGCCCCGTGTCGCTCGCCTACGAGGCGTCGCCCGTCATGGATATCATTTTGAGCGCTGCCAAAGAGGGCGCATCGCTCTACGCCGTCACCGATCCCGCGGGCGTCACACATCGCGTGTGGGAGGTCAAGCGCGAGGACGCCGTTGCCGCCATCCGTGCCATGCTCGATCAGGCGCCCGACCCGTTGTTCGCCGGTGACTCCGCCTATGTCGCCGCACTGGCTGGGGCATCGCAGATTCTGGCCGACGAGGCCCGCGCTGCCGGCGCCTACTCTGGCAAAGAGCCGTTCAACTTTGCTGTAGCCGTGCTGTTCCCCGCCGCGCAGGTCAGCGGCAGCGCGCCGCAGGTTCCGACGGGTCTGCTCACTCACCAGGTCTCACGGTTCTAGCGAACTCAAACGCTAAGCTGGAAAACCCAGC
>NZ_QSTE01000012.1:0-6122 GCF_003438115.1 Collinsella sp. OM08-14AT | reverse complement strand
AACTCAAACGCTAAGCTGGAAAACCCAGCATCCAAACAAACAAGGGGCGGGGATGCAATGCCCGTGCATGCATCCCCGCCCCTTTCGCATCAAACAATTTCGCCGGCAAACCGCGCCGCAACGCCAGCGCTACCCGCGCTGCGGGCCTACTGCCGCTACAAGCGGTTCAAGCCCCAGCTCGCACGCGTAATCCTCCTGCGTAAAGACTTCGACCAACTCAAACGTGTCGGATTCGTCGCCAAACGCAAAGTGCAGCACCGAGCAGTTGCCCGGCACGCGATCGCGCTCGTCGGCCGCCGCACCCTTCACGTGATCCATAAACTCCTTGATAGCCGAGCCATGGCTTACCGCGAGCACACACGTATGGTCCGGACGCTGCATGAGTTCGGTCAGCGTCGTCACCATGCGCTCGCGCACCTGGATCTGGCCCTCGCCGCCAAATTGACGATAGAAATCGCGCCACGGGCGCTCGGGCATAAGCATCACGCGCTCGGCCTCAAAGTCGCCAAAGAACCACTCACGCAGGCCGTCCAGGCGCTCGTACGCCAAGCCCGGCCACAAGTTGGCGATAGTCTGCTCGGTGCGATGAAGCGTGGAGGTGTAGGCATGATCGGGCTCAATGCCGCGCGCACGTAAAAACATGCCGGCGCGCGCCGCCTGGTCGCAACCCAACTGCGTAAGCGGCGAGTCACTCCACCCCTGAATGATACGCTTAAGGTTGAATATCGTCTGTCCATGACGGACCAGATACAGATCTTTATTCATAGGGGTCCTTTCGTTCGTTACCAACCCAAGAGCGAAAACGCCCCGTCGCAATAGCCAAAATGAAGCACGGCACCGTTGTCGGGTAGCTCTCCCCCGCCAGTCACATACTCAAGAAACTCCTGGCAGGCTGAGCCGTGGGAAACCGCCAGCACGCAGTTGTGCTGCGGCCGGGCCATAATACGGGACAGCGCCGCGACCATGCGCGACTGAAGCTGCACTTCCGACTCGCCGCCAAAGGCCACCGGATAATCGCCCCAGGGCTGCGGCGGCATCTCGCGATTTGATGTGCCCTCCAGCGAGCCAAAATGCCACTCACGCAGGTCATCGACCAGCTCAATGGAACGGCCCTCGCCAACGATAAGCTCGGCCGTATGCCGCGCCCGGCCCAACGGCGAGGAATACACATGATCAAAGGCCACGCCACGCGCCGCAAACGCCGTACGCGCCGTCAGCGCCTGCTCGCGCCCGCGCGCCGTAAGCGGCGAATCGTGCCAGCCCTGCAAAATGCTCTGCACATTGAGCTCAGTCTGCCCATGCCGCACCAAATACAGATCTGCCACACGCTCTCCCCTCGTACCACCACAAAGGGGACAGGCACCTTTGTGGTGGTTTACCGTCTGATCACGCCGCGGTGACGCTCAGCTACACCAGCACGTCGGCGAGCGGGCGCTTGGGTACGTGGTGCACCTGCGCATCGTCACGCCAGTAATTAATTGAGCCGTCGGGGTTGGAATCGATCGCATCGATCATCTGCGTCTCGGCCGGCACGCCAAAAGCCATGATCAGCTTGAGCTCATACTTGTCGTTATCGAGCCCCATAGCATCGATCGCGTGGGGCGTAAAGGCCTTGAACATGCAGGCTGCCACCTCGGGCGTGGCGCTGCGAGCGGCGAGCATCATCGTCTGCGCGGCAATGCCCGTGTCGACCTCGGTGATGGGCGCGGCGGGCTTACCCGGAACAGCGCGCTCGGCAAGAATCGCGATGTAGCCGGTCGGACGCTCGCCCTCGGCAGGACCCGACCAATCCTTAAGCGCGCCGGCCCATGCAAGCTCATCAAATACACGCGCGCAATCCTCGGCACCGCTCACCACATGAAAACGCAGACGCTGAGCATTGGCGCCGCAGGGAGCCAGGTGCGCCAGTTCCGCCAGCTCGAGCAAAAACTCGCGCGGCACGCGCATGGACTCGTCAAAACGGCGGCACGTACGGGCGCGGCGGACCAGCGCGTCAAACGTGTCCAGGCCAAGCTTTTCGCAACCCTGCTTTGCCATCGACTCGGCGCTTACCGGCGCCGCGGGAACAGCTTCGTTCATAAGACCCCCAATAAAAGCCAATTGTTCTTAAGAAAATCTAACCTAAAACGTAGGCAATTACACACAGCGGCGCAATGTTCCACACCTGTTGAATATTCCGCATCCAAACGGGAACAAAGGTAACAATTCGGGAAGATGAGGCTCCCATTCGCCCTTCCCGCCCCACGCGACGGCGCCCTTGGGCGATACTGGTTGCAAGAGCTACGGCTTACGCCGCACGGAAAGGAGACATCATGGGCATCTTTAAGAACGATGACAAGCAATCGAGCGCGTTTGGATTTGACGAGAAAAGCATGGCAGGCAAGGCCGTCAAGGCCGTGCGCTGGATTTACGCCATCACGGGCGTCTTGGCGCTCGTCGCCGGCATCGCACTGCTGTTTGCGCCCGCCAAATCCCTCGTCTTCCTGACGACCGTCTTGGGCATCTACTTTGTGATCACGGCCGCGATCAGGCTGTTTACCGCTGTTTTCGAGCCGCTGCTGCCCACCGGCTGGCGCGTTACGAGCATCATCTCCAACCTGCTCATCATTCTGGGCGGCGTCATAATCCTGCGCAACCAGGCCTTCTCGACCGCGACGCTCACCACGCTCGTGGTGGTCGTCGCCGGCTTTGGCTGGATCGTCGAGGGCGTCATGTCGATTCTGGAATCCGAGCTTTCCGCCAACCGCGCCCTCGCCATCCTGAGCGGCGCGCTCTCCATCATCGCGGGCATGTTCGTGTTTATCTATCCGCTGTGGTCGGCCAAGATGCTCGTCATCTTTAGCGGTGCCGCGCTGCTGGTGTTTGGCGTGACGCTCATTGTTCGCGCCATTCAGTTTGGCAAACTGGTGCGCTAGATGCCACGAACGCTCTTTATTGATGCAGACGCCTGCCCGGTCACGCGCGAGTCGATTGACTGCGCGCGGCGGGCGGGCGTCGCCGTTGTTATCGCCGGCAACAGCACGCAAAACCTGGAACGGCACATTCGCCGCGACGACCCGCGCGATGCCGAGCACGCGCGACGCGGCTTTTGGGTCACGACGCTCGACGTGAGCGTGGGCGCCGACAGCGCCGACTTTGCCATTGTCGAACGCCTGCAGGCGGGCGACGTGGTCGTGACGCAGGACATTGGCTTGGCGAGCATGGTGCTCGGGCGCGATGCCGCCGCTATCGGTGTGCGCGGGCGCGTCTACGACAAAGCAACCATCGACATGCAGCTGTTTATTCGCCACGAGGAAAAGAAGGTACGCCGCGCCGGCGGACGCACTCGCGGTCCGGCAGCATTTACCAGCGAAGACCGCGCCCGCTTTAAACGCAACCTCACCGAGCTGCTGCGCTAACCAAGGTAGATTTTTGGGCTTAGAGACCAAAGGCGGAGAGAACGAGTCCCCAGCCGGCGCCGATGACGTACATCATGACCAGAAACAGGGCGTTTTCGCGAGCGCTGCGGTTGGTGCGGAACAGCACCAGGTAGCCCACGCCAGCGGAAATGAGCGTGCCGGCGAGCATCGGGGCCAGCTGCAGCGCGCCTTCCAGGTACAGCTGCGTAATGACTACGCTCGCTGAGCAGTTGGGGATCAGGCCGACAAGCGCCGAGCCCAGGACGGCGAGCGTCTCATTGCCGCGCAGGAACTGCTCGATTGCGGACTCGCCAAAGGCCTCGAGGACGGCGACCAGAATCAACGTCACCAGGAAAATAAATGCCGATACCTGCACGGTATGCGAGATGGCGCTGCGGATAATCGACAGGACAGGAGCGCCTTCGTGGGAGTGGGAGTGACCGTGGTCATGATGGTGTTCATGCTCGCCCTCATGTTCGTGATCGTGGCCATGTCCGTGTTCGTGCTCGTCCTCGTCTTCATCACAACCGCAATGGTCACGCTCGCACAACTCGTGGATATGGTCGGCGCTCACGCCCGCCTCGGCAACCTCGTCGATGATGTCACCGCCAGTGTGGTCGTCGTGCGCACAGTTCACATGAGCCGGATTGGCAGCAGTCCCCAACACGGTACGGCGAATCGCCGCATGCGCGCGGGCATTACGACGAAGGCCGCGGATAGCCGCATCCACGATAAAGCCCGTGACCAGAGCGATCAGCGCCTTCGAGGCGAGCAGCATCGCCATGGTCTGCACGGGAACTTGCTCGGCGAGCAACAGCGGCAGCATCTCGTCTGAGGTCGAGAGGAACACCGCAACCAGCGTGCCCAGCGTCACGACGCGACCGGCGTACAGCGTGGCCGCCATGGCCGAAAAGCCGCACTGCGGCACCATGCCCAGCAACGAGCCAACCACGGGGCCGGCGGCGCCCGCGCGCTTGATAGCGCCGTTGACGCGGTCGCCCGCCACATGCTCCAGCGTCTCGAGGGCAAGATACGTCACCAACAAAAACGGCACCAGGGACAGCGTGTCCTTGCCGGCGTCGAGCAGAATATCAATCAGTAAATCCATGACGGATGGAACCTTTCGTGTCTTTCGGCAACATTGTAAAAGTCCTAGCGGTCAACTAGGGTATTGTAGTTGTCCCGGGCGTTGTGCCAATAGTTGCCCATGGTAAACTATCATCTCGCCACAACTCAGTAACCCCGAGCCGCGCGACGCGGCCCGTCCAAGGAGCAGCCTATGAACGTTTCGCAAGCACTCGAATACGAGCGCCAGCCGTTTATCCCCATGTTTATCTATGGCGATCACGGCGCCATGGAGTCCGAGCGCCAGAAGGGCGAGGAGGCCCTCAAGGCGCTCGAAACCGAGTACTTTACCGCCGAGGGCGACCCCGGTTTCGACTTTGCCACCGTGCGCGACCTGGCCGACCGCAACCGCGACCTGTGCGACCAGATCGGCGAGGCGCGCCTGCGCAACGTGACGCCCGCGACGCTTTCGCGCGGCCTGTCCGATGCCGACACCTGCGCCGCCATCGGCAAGATGCAAAAGCGCACCGCCGCGTCGGTCATGCGCGAGATCCGCGGCGACCGCGACGCGCTCGGCGTGGCCTACGCCCGTAAGCCCATCCAGGGCACCGTGCTCGGTATCGACATCGAGACCACCGGCCGTGCACCCGAACGCGGTTATATCATCAACGTCGGCTGGGAGATCATGGAACTCACCAGCGACGCCGTCCCGCACGATGCCGAGGCGCACTACTGTGGCCTGCCCGACATCTACCGCGGCGAGGATGTGCCGCTATCGAACATCCATCACATTACTTGGGACGACATCGACGGCAAAAAGCCGTTCCGCGAGAACAAGGAACTGCAGAAGCAGCTGCTCAAGCTTATGAAGAAGTATCCCTATATGGCGCATAACGCCGCGTTCGAGGACAGCTGGTTCAAAATTCACCTGGACGGTTACGCCGAGGCGCGCCGTGCCGGCAAGATTATCGTCATCGATTCGCGCCAGATCTGCCGCAGCCTGGATGCCGACGTCCGCTCGCTCCCCCGCGAGTCCGCCCCCGCCGCGCTCGAGAACTGGGCGCGCCGCCGCGGAACCCTCGCCGCCGACGCCAACGAGCAGCATCTGGGTCTGGACGACACCGACCTCATGCTCCGCACGGTACAGGCCGAGTTCAACCTCAAGAACCTGTTTGCGAAATAACCGATCCATCTGCGGGAGCGCCTGCCAGGCACAGCGCAATCCTCTGGGCGCACCGGCACGCAGTAAACTAGGGCGCAGCCTTATGGCTGCACCCTAGTTTTCATCAAAACAAGCAAATACGCGTGCTTCACACAGTCGACAGGTTGACCCACCTACATTTTTCGAGTTGTTCGGCCAGCTGAACCACTAGTCAAGGCCCCTTGAACCGCAATCGAGCGCTGTAGTCGCCTTTATTTCGCAACCAAGCCCCATAAATCTACCTGAATCAATTCGAATAGGACATTGTAAACACACCATTCGTATAGGATAAGGCCGAATAACTCAAATTATGTTGGTGAGGCTTCTGGGCGTTCGGTAAAAACGCCCAGAAGCTACGAACCCGCAAATAAAGTTCACCAAAAAAGGCGCAGCTGGCAGAAACCTCCCCAGCCGAAGCTGCCCATTACAGTCTGAAATAGGCCATCGATAAATTTCGA
>NZ_QSTE01000011.1:0-92551 GCF_003438115.1 Collinsella sp. OM08-14AT | reverse complement strand
CAAATCGCAGGCGTTGTTGGCACGCAGGCCGCCGCACGCCTGCTCAAGAACAGCGACAACGAGACCGCACGCAACCTGGGCGGCGCGGCAGAAGTCGCCGCTGCCGTAGGCGCCGTCGCCACCGCGGCAGACGTGCTTGCCGAAAGCTTCGCCAACGCAAGGGCCATGGCAGAGGCCTGTGGCGTGCCTGTCCCCCGTGCAAAGAAGTGGGTCGTCGCGCTTGTGGCGCTGCCCCTCGCGATCGTGTGCGGCGCCTATATCCCGCAGCTGGCGCAGGGAAACATCGAGATGCAGGAGAACGCCGCGGCCGCGGCCGAGCAGATCGCCATCGCACGCAAGGCATTAGAGCCCTCATGCGAGTACGTGTCCGCCGATGACCCCTACGAGCGATATCAAGATTACGGCTATCACGTCCGCAGCTATCTGCACGACGGCGACTCCGATGCCCAGAAGACCTATACGTACCTGGATTTTGACAACAAGGGAACGCTCACGGAAGTGAGCTACGCGGCAGAGATCGACCCCGACGCGAGCCTTGAGGACAACCTCGCCCGCATCGAGCTCGACTTGGACGAGCTTTCCTCTGTCGTCCAAACCGTAGACGTCAAGACCATGAGTCCCGAGCTCCTAGCACCGCAAAAGCTCCCCGAAGAGTTTAGGCAGGCCTTTTTGAACGGTTCGCTCTACGAGAGAATCTCCATCAGGACGAGTGACAACCCCATCAAAACGTACTATTCGTTTGACACGGATCCCGAGGATGAATTTGACGAGTACACCCATCCAAGCATCCGTATCACATTGATGGGCAAAACGAGCTAGCCACCCAATGTGACAAAGGGACTGTCCCTTTGTCACATTATTCGGAGCGTAGGGCTTCCACAGGGTCTTTCTTGGATGCGCTGCGAGCCGGCAGCAGGCCGGCAACGACCGTCAGCAGCACCGAAATTACAATGAGCATCAGCGCGTCTTGAACGGGCAGGCTCATCAGGTTGGGCACCTGCTTGGCCGCAAGCGCCCAGGCATTAACCGGAAAGCTCACGGCCACCACGACGACAATGGCAAAGACGCCGGCAATGAGGCCTTCGATAAAGGTCTCGGCATTAAATACGTTGGCCACGTTGCGCTTTGACGCGCCGATCGCGCGCAGGATGCCAATCTCCTTTTTGCGCTCCAGCACGCTGATGTAGGTGATGATGCCGATCATGATGGAGCTCACCACCAAACTGATACTCACGAATGCGATGAGCACCAAGCTGATAGTATTCACGATGTCGGTCACCGAGCCCATGATGATGCCCATGTAGTCGGTATACGAGATTGCCTGCTCATCGTGGCCAGCAGCTTTGACCTGCTTGTTGTACGCATCGATGTAATCGAGCACGCGCTCCTTGGCCTCAAAGTCGCGCGGGAAAATCTTGACCGAAATGGGGTCCGCCTCGTCCGCATAGCCCAACGTGGTCAGATTGTTGTCGTAGGTGAGCTTCGACGCCTTGGCATAGCTCATCATGAGCGAGCTCAGATCCTCGGCGTCCATGTTGAAGTGGATGGCACGAGCAAAGGCGCCCGCATCCACGCGCATGGCGCTCGCCAGGTTGGCAAAACTCGAAGACATCTGCGTCGCCATTTGGTCCATGAACCCTGCCGCACCCGCCTTGAGCTGGGTTGATACCGTCGTCGCAATCTGCTCGCTGACCGCCTTCATCACCTGATCCATAGACTGCTGCAAATACGGAGCCAGCTGCTTTTGCACATAGTCGCCCATCACCTGCTGCAGACGCTCGGCCAAGGCATCGCCGCCCAACGCCTTGAGCTGAGCCAGGCATTGCTGGGCTGCGGCATCATTCTCAAGATACGCCGAGAATGCGGCAGCAAGCTTTGACGCGTCCTTAAGATCTTCGGGCGACAGCGCCTTAAACTGATCAGACTGCAGAAAGCCCTCAAACAGCTGGTTGGCAAGCGTTCCTACCTGCTGCATCTGCTCGGGCGTGAGTTCCAGACCGTCAAAGATGCCCGAGAAATCTGGGGCCGGCGCTTTGGCCATGATGTCGCTGAAGTCGATGTCCTTCCCAACGCCCGAAAGGTCAAGGTCCAGCCCGGACAAGTCGATACCAGAAAGGTCTATACCGCCGGCCGCACCCGAGAGCGCCGACGTATCGAACGAGAACGCACTCTTGAGCGCCGCTTCGTCCACACCGAACATGCTGCCCAAATCCACGCCCTGTTTGGCCTCGCCTTGCAGTTCATCGAAAGACTTGCCCGTAAAGACATCCGTCTCGGGGTGGGCAAGCTGCTCCTGCACGATTTGCGAATCGGCAGCACGCTCCATAAGCTGGCGAGTCAGCGCATGCGTATAGGCAATGCCCGGGGACAATGCGCTCGCGTTTGCCGCCTCGTTGGGTCGCACCACGCCCACAATGCGCACGTCAATACCGTCGGCAACCTTGGCTTTCATAAAGTCGGCGTCGCCAGACATGTCAGTCCACATGCCGGTCTCTTCGTTTTTGCGATAGGCATCGGCCGGCGACAACACCTTAAACGTCGTGGACAGTGCATCGTCGTAGGTAAAGTCGCTGCCGGTCTTGGGCGTCTTGACCTTGCCGTCGGCCGTCATGGCACTGTTAACCAGGTCGTTGAGCTCATCGATATCCAGCGCGCCGATGCTGTAGAGCGTGTAGTCGCCCACCGTTCCGCGGCTCGAAAGCACCATCACGGCCTCGTTGGCGGACGTAGGCCAATGGCCGGCAACGACATCGTACTGGCTGTCGAGCAGGCTCTGGTCGTCAATCATCTCGTTAAAGACCGACGTTCCCATGGAATCCATGCTCACCGTTGCCGCCGAGCTCGCGCCTCCGCTCATGGCCTCGGTCATAGCGTTGGGAACAAGGCGAACGGGCTTCTCGTCGCCCTTACTCGAACGATAGACAACCGGCGTCACGCCGTAACCATACTGAATAGCGTTGACCTCTTTGTCGATACCGTTGCCGCCGTCGTCAAGCCATGCCTTAAAGCTCGTCATATCGTTAGATTTAACACTTGCGAACATGTCCTTTACGGCCGTGACCACAGGGATCTTATCGGTCCCCTGAGCCTTGCCGCCGGTAGCGCCATCGGACGAGTCCTCGCCCTTGGACGCCTCCTCATCCGTGCCCCCCTGTCCGCCCATCATAGACGACAGGTCGTAATCTTGTTTGGAAATCGTAAGCGGGTAGCTTGAGAGCGTGTCCTCCTCGACCTTTTTGATGTAGCCGTTTACGCCGTTGGAGAGCGCCAGAATCGCCGCGATGCCAATAATGCCAATCGAACCTGCAAAGGCAGTCATGGCCGTACGGCCCTTCTTGGTCATGAGGTTTCGGGCAGAAAGCCCCAGCGCCGTCATAAAGCTCATCGAGGTTTTGCGCGTGGGTTTTGCCTCGCGATGTGCGACCGTGGCCACATCAAAGGGGTCGGAATCGTCGGTGACCTTGCCGTCCGCCAGGCTGACGATGCGCGTGGCGTACTGGTACGCCAGCTCGGGATTGTGCGTGACCATGATGACCAGACGATCGCGCGCAACGTCCTTGAGCAAATCCATAACCTGCACGGACGTCGTTGAATCCAAGGCGCCGGTCGGCTCGTCAGCCAGCACAATCTCGGGGTCGTTGATCAAGGCGCGGGCAATGGCCACGCGCTGCATCTGCCCGCCCGAAAGCTGGTTCGGGCGTTTGTCAACGTGCTCGCCCAGACCAACCGTCTCGAGCGCCTTACGCGCACGCTGGCGGCGCTCGGCATGTCCCACGCCCGTGAGCGTAAGCGCCAGCTCCACGTTTTCCAAAATGCTCTGGTGCGGAATGAGGTTGTAGCTCTGAAACACAAAGCCAATGCGATTGTTTCTGTAGGCATCCCAATCGCGGTCGCTGAAATCCTTGGTCGAGATGCCATCGATCAGCAGGTCGCCGGAATCGAAATGGTCGAGTCCACCAATGACGTTGAGCATCGTAGTTTTACCCGAACCCGAGGGACCCAGGATGGCTACAAACTCGTTATCGCGAAAAGACAGGCTTACGCTGTCGAGCGCTACCTGCGTAAACGACTGCGTAACGTACCTTTTGCAAATAACTCTGAGATCCAGCATGGACGGCAACCTCTCTCGCGCGGGCGCGCTCGCCCGCTCCCCCGCCGTTCACGTTCGGCGCGTTTGTCCTACTCTATCCTCATTTTTGGCCGATACCAGTGAGGAATGTAACGAACCGCGCCAAAAAACGAACGGGACAGCACGCCGCATGGCGCACCATCCCGCATATAACATCCCCGATGCGACAAAGAGGCTGTCACTTTGTCACATTCCAATGCGCGCTACTTTTCGAGCCCGCACGGCATAACGTTAGCGCTGCCGCGGCGAGCCTCAGTCACGGCTGCAAAGAAGCGATAGCCGCCCGAGAAGTTAAAGCACTCAAAGCCATGCTGCGCCAAAATGCGGCAAGCAATGTAGCTGCGAATGCCGCTCTGGCAAATCACGTAGACCGGCTTGGCCCGGTCGAGCTCGCTCAGGCGATTGCGCAGATCATCGACGGGAATGTTTACGAAACCATCGATATGCCCGCGCTCATACTCCCCTTCCGTACGAACATCGAGCAGCTGCACGCTGCCATCGCGTGGCAAGTTGGGCTCATCCTCCCAATGCCACTGCGCCAGTATGCCGCGATTGAGGTTCTCGATCATAAAGCCCGCCATATTGACGGGATCCTTCGCCGATGAATACGGCGGCGCGTATGCTAGGTCCAAATCCTTAAGCCTATCGCCGCGCATGCCTGCCTGGATGGCAGTCGCCAGAACGTCGATACGCTTGTCCACACCATCGATGCCCACGATTTGCGCACCCAGCAGGCGCAATCCCTGCTTCTCGAAGACAACCTTCATGGTCATGGGCGTTGCACCCGGATAATAACCCGCATGCGAACCGGGCGACAGGACCACGCTGTCGCAGTCAATTCCCGCCGCGTGTGCCGCCTTTTCGGATAGTCCCGTGCTTGCCGCCGTCAAGTCGAATACCTTGATAACCGATGAGCCCAACGATCCGAGGTAGCAGCTGTCCATGCCGGCTATGACATCGGCGACGACACGCCCCTGCTTGTTGGCGGGGCCGGCGAGCGAAATGACCGCGTCCTCGCCGGTCACCTGATGCGTGACCTGCACGGCATCGCCCACGGCATACACGTCGGCAGCAGAGGTCTCCATGCGGTCGTTGACCACAATAGCCCCCTTGATGCCCAGTTCGAGCCCCGCCTCTTGCGCCAGATGGCTCTCAGGTGCCACGCCAATGGCAAGCAGCACCATATCGGCTCCGATAGGGTCATCGCCCGCAACATGGGTGACAACGCGGCCATCAACTTCCTCAAAACCTGTCACATCGGCCTTGAGGCGCAGATCGATACCGTGCTCACGCACCTCGGTATGCAAAAGGGTCGCCATGTCGTAATCCAGGTTGTTCATAAGCTGGACGGGACGCTGCAGAAGGGTCACCTGGAGCCCCAGCTCGCACAGATTCTCCGCCGTCTCGACGCCAATGAAGCCGCCGCCGATCACGACGGCACTGCTCGGTCGCCGCTCTCGAACATAGCTGTGAATACGCAGCGTGTCCTCAACGGTGCGTAGGCTAAAGATTTTATCCGAGTCGATGCCCGGCAACGCAGGGCGGATCGGCTTTGCACCCGGCGACAGGATGAGCTTGTCATACGTCTCGACAAATTCCTCGCCCGTCAGCATATTGCGAACCTCGACCGTATGCGAATCGGGATGGATGGCAAACACCTCGTGACTCGTCTTGACCGCAATGCGAAAGCGATCCCAAAAGCCCTTGGGAGACTGCAGCGTCAATGCGCTCTCTTCTTCTATCACGCCGCCAATGTAGTACGGAAGCCCACAATTGGCATACGATACAAAACCCGTGCGCTCAAAGATGACAATTTGGGCCTGCTCGTCGAGTCTGCGCAAACGTGCCGCCGCCGATGCGCCGCCCGCGACGCCTCCAACGATAACCACCTTCATAGCTAACGCACCACCTTTCCCGTGTAGCCGCTTATGCCGCCGATATTCTTGACACTGCCATACCCAGAACGCTTAAGAAAACTCACAGCTTGGTTGCTTCGCGCACCGCTCGGGCAATGCACGAAAAGCTGCGTGCCCTTTCGACGTATACCCATGATGCTACCCCGAAGCAGAAAAAAGAGTCGCTGTTTCCAGCGACTCCCCTTCAGTTGTCTGTCCCACGGACTTACTGTTCGCTCTTCGCGAGTGCCTGATCGATCAGTTTGTTGAGCGCCTCGCGCTGCTCAGCGGAGTTGATGCCGCCCATGATCGGCTCTCCCACAATGTTACCGTTCTGGTCTATCACGTAGGTGGTCGGGAACGAGTACAGGTTGGAGGTGAACTTTCCGGCCTCGCTGTCCGACTTAAACCAGATGTTCTTATACGTCACGCCCTTCTTGGAAAGCACGTCCTTGGCATCGGCCACCTCGTCTTTGTTGCCATCGAGCGTAAAGGAATTAACGCCCACGACCTGGCCGCCCTTCTCGGCAAGCTCCTTGTTGAGCTTCTCCAGATCGCCCAGCTCTCCCACGCACGGCTTGCAGGTGGTAAACCAGAAGTTCATGACGGTGACCTTGTTCTTGGAGAACAGCTCGTCGCTGTTTACATCGTTGCCGTCCAAGTCCTTGCCCTTAAAGCTGGGGAACTTCGTCTCCCCGCTCTCGCCGTTAGTCATGCCTGCGGTCGAGGCATCGACGCTCTCCCCCTCGCCGGGCGTGCTGCCGCATCCGGGGAACTCCTTCTCCAGCGCCATGAGCTTGTCCTCGATCTCCTTGACCTGCTGCGCGCCGGCCTTAAGCGTCTTAAGCTCGTCAGCCGCAAACTGATCCTTGGCGCCCTCGATGGTATCGAGCAAGAAGTCACCGTAGTTCTTGCCGTCCTCAATCATGGGAGTGTCTTTGTTGGCCGCAAGGAACACCTTTTCCCATAGGGCGTTATCGCTCGCAAAGATCTCGTTTTCCTTTTGCAGCAGCTGCTGGTACAGCTCGGCCGCCTCCTCGGCACTCGACGGCTTTTGCGCTATGAGCTCGGCAATCTGCGCATCGCCGCTCGTAGCACCCTTCGCGTCGCCCTTGGGGGCAGAGCACGCCGCGAGAGTCAGCGCCAGCACGGGCAGCATCAACAGAGCTGCAATTTTTGACAGTTTCATGGTTCCTCCGTTTATATCGAAACTTATATAGGTACCTATTTGTTTTCGCAGGCTTGCGTGGACTGCGCGGGTTTGTCGCCCGTCACACCCAGCCCATAGCGAAAGCTAATAGCATCGACGGGGCACGCGCCCACGCATTTGCCGCAACGAATGCACTCGGCATGGTCGGGCGTACGCGTAACGTCCACGTCCATTTGACACACCTTGGCGCACTTGCCGCACGAGACGCATTTGCACTGGTCAACCTGGATCCCCAGCAAAGACACCTTGTTCATGAGCGCATAAAATGCGCCGAGGGGGCAAATCCATTTGCAGAAGGGGCGATAGAACAGCACGCTCAGCACCGCAACCACAATGAGGATCGCGAGCTTCCAGGAAAAGAGCTTTCCCAGCGCGGAGCGGATTCCCACGTTCATGATGGACAGCGGAATCGCGCCCTCGAGCACACCTTGCGGGCAGATGTACTTGCAAAAGAACGGGTCGCCCATACCCACATCGTTAACCACCAAGACGGGCAGCAGCACCACGGCAAACAGCAGCACGGCATACTTGATGTACGTGAGCGGCTTGAGCTTTTTCGTGGAGAGCTTTTTGCTGGGAATCTTATGCAAAAGCTCTTGTAGCCATCCAAACGGGCACAAAAAGCCGCATACAAAACGTCCCAGCAGCACGCCGATCAGAATGAGCGTTCCGGTGACGTAATACGAGAAGCTAAACTTAGACGAGCCCACCACCGACTGAAACGACCCGATGGGGCACGCACCCGAGGCCGCTGGACACGAGTAGCAGTTGAGGCCCGGCACGCAGACGGCTTTGCCCGCTCCCTGGTAGATGCCGCCCTTGGCAAAGTTAGGCAGGTGAATATTGGTCGCAAGCGTCGCCGCCGCCTGAATCAATCCACGAAATCGCGCTAAAAGATGCGATGCAGTGTTTTTTCTTTTATCCAATTCCGATACACTCCAAGCACAGCCTGATTGCCTTGGCCAGCACGGCATCTGCCTCGCCGCGCATAATTCCAAAGCCAACCATGGCTACCCCAACGATCAGCAAAGCCACCTGCGCCACAGGCTTAATCGCTTTGAACAATCTGACCACTCCTTTCGTTTCGCGACCCATTGGACCATACCGACTATAAAATCCGTGTTAAGCGTGAATGATTATGCAAGGAGAACGTTATGCGCATCTTGGTCATCGAGGACGAGCGGGCGCTGTGCGATGCGATCGCACGCAGCCTGCGCAACTTGGCCTATAGCGTCGACTGCTGCTACGACGGGCAGCAGGCCCTCGATCTGCTCGATGTCGAGACCTTTGATCTTGTCGTGCTCGACCTCAATCTCCCCCATGTCGACGGCATGACCGTGCTCAGGCAACTCAGGACAGCTGATTGTGAGACCAAGGTGCTTGTGCTCTCGGCACGTGGCGAGGTCTCCGACAAGGTAGCGGGGCTCGATGCGGGCGCCAACGACTACCTCACCAAGCCGTTTCATCTTGACGAGCTTGCGGCAAGGATTCGCAGCCTTACCCTCAGACGCTTTACACAAAGCGACGTTGTTCTAACCTGTGGATCGCTGAGCTTTGACACCAAGGCGCGCCTCGCCACAGTGGGCGACGAGATCCTGTCCCTCACGCGCAAGGAGACCGGCATCTTGGAATACCTGATGCTTAACCAGGGGCGGCCGGTGAGCCAGGAGGAGCTCATCGACCACGTATGGGACAGCAGCGTCAACAGCTTTAGCAACGCGACCCGCGTGCACATCTCGTCGCTGCGCAAAAAGCTGCGCGGCGCGTTGGGGCACGACCCCATCCGCAACCGAATCGGCGAAGGCTACGTTATGGAGGATGGCAAATGAAGCGGTTGTCGCTGCAGTGGCGCATCACGTTGATGACGGCACTGCTGATATGTTCGACCTGCGTACTTATGAATTGCCTGGTTGGCTACTCCGGCATGCGCTACATGGACTCGATTGGTGCAGAAGCGTCGGCGCACAGCAAGGTGGAGGCGGCCTCGCCCAGCTCATTTGACCCGACAAACAAAGAGCTCGACGACGCGCTGACCATCGTCGTGAACGACGCCCAAGAATCGTTTGGCGCGACGAGCTGGTATATAACTGCGGCGGTGACGCTGCTCG
Organism: Collinsella sp. OM08-14AT; assembly: GCF_003438115.1. Taxonomy (NCBI): domain Bacteria; kingdom Bacillati; phylum Actinomycetota; class Coriobacteriia; order Coriobacteriales; family Coriobacteriaceae; genus Collinsella; species Collinsella sp. OM08-14AT. Next base: position 83,209 of record NZ_QSTE01000011.1, on the reverse strand, counting down.
GCGGCGTGCTGGCCTACTTTGTAAGCGGACATGCGCTGCGGCCGTTGCGCTTCTTTGCGACGCAAGTCGAGAGCGTGCGGCCCGACAACCTCGCCGACACAAAAATCAGCGAGGACGTGCCCTCTGAACTCAGGCGCTGCAGCGCGTCGTTTAACGACATGATTGCCCGCCTTGACGAGGGATTTTCCGCACAAAGACAGTTTACGGGCAATGCGGCGCACGAGCTGCGCACGCCACTTGCGCTCATGCAGGCCCAGGTCGAGCTGTTTTGCGCCGAGCACCCCGACGTCGACGCCGATACAGCGAGCCTGCTCGGGCTGCTGCAGGAGCAGACCGAGCGAATGACGCACATGACAAAGACCCTGCTCGAGATGAGCGAGCTGCGCAGTGTCCCTTGCAACGATGTGATTGACCTAGCGCCGATGATCGAAGAAGTGCTCACGGACCTGGCACCCCTTGCCGAGCAAAAAGACATCACGCTTACAAGTGAGGGCGACGCGCAAACGATCGGCAGCGACACGCTGATCTATCGGTTGCTGTTCAACTTGACCGAAAACGCCATACGCTATAGCGCGCCCAACTCGACCGTGCAAATCAACGCCTGCGCCGAAGGCGACCGCGTGCTGCTACGCGTGCGCGACCAGGGGCCGGGCATTCCCGAGCAATACCAGACGAGCATCTTTCAGCCCTTCTATCGCGTCGACAAATCGCGCAGCAGGGCATACGGCGGCGTGGGGCTGGGGCTTGCGCTGGTCTGGGAGATCGCCGCACTTCACGGCGGCTCCATCGAGGTCGAAAAGAGCTCGGAGCGCGGAACGACCATGCTCGTGACTCTTCCCACTCGCGCACTCGGCTCATTAAAATAACGAACGGGATGGCACGCCGCGTGGCGTACCATCCCGCACATAATATCGAGGATGTGACAAAGGGACTGTCCCTTTGTCACATCTGCTAGTTCTCGTCGCCTACCAGCTGAGTTAGCTTACTCCCACTCGACCGTGCCGACGGGCTTCGGCGTGAGGTCGTAGCACACTCGGCAGATGCCGGGAACCTCGGCGGTGACGCGAGCGGTAATACGCTTGAGCAGCGCCCAGTCGAGCTCGGGCACCTCGGCGGTCATGACGTCAACGGTGTTGATGCAGCGGATGATGCAGGGCCAGTCGTAGGCGCGCTTACCCTCGCGCACGCCGGTGGCGCGGAAGTCGGGCACGACGGCAAAATACTGCCAGATGGTCAGACCTGCCTTGTCGATCTCCTCGCGCACGATGGCGTCGGCTTCGCGCAGCGCCTCAAGACGGTCGCGGGTGATGGCGCCAAGGCAGCGGACGCCCAGGCCAGGACCGGGGAACGGCTGACGCTCAACCATGTTCTCGGGCAGGCCGAGCTCGCGGCCCACGACGCGCACCTCGTCCTTGTACAGCAGCTTGACGGGCTCGCAGAGCTCAAACTGCAGGTCATCGGGCAGGCCGCCCACGTTGTGGTGAGCCTTCACGCCATCCTGGGACTCCAGGATGTCGGGATAGATGGTGCCCTGGGCGAGGAAGCTAACCTCGTCGCCAACCTTGCGGGCCTCCTCCTCGAACACGCGAATGAACTCGGCGCCGATAATCTTACGCTTGGCCTCGGGCTCCTCGACGTCCACGAGCTTATCCAGGAAGCGATCAGTCGCGTCAACATAGACCAGGTTGGCGTCCATCTGGTTCTTGAAGACGTCGACGACCTGCTCGCTCTCGCCCTTGCGCATCAGGCCGTGGTTCACGTGCACGCAGATGAGTTGCTTGCCGATGGCCTTGATGAGCAAGGCCGCGACAACCGAGCTGTCAACGCCGCCCGAAAGGGCCAGCAGGACCTTCTTGTCGCCGATCTGCTCGCGGATTGCAGCGACCTGCTCTTCGATGAACGCCTGGGCAAGTTCGGGAGTGGTGATACGCACCATGTCGTCGGGACGCTTGTTGGGATCCATGCAGAGCTCCTTTTCGGTTCGATGGGAATGCGTTACACGTATGCAAACGCACCGTCACATGACCTCATTATATGCAGAACGAGATGCGTTTCCCATCGCTGCGACAGAGCTTTTTACAGGGGTGGTATTTTTTCCTAATGTCGAGGTCAGCTAGGCTTCGGTAGCCACCTTGGGAGCATCGCCAATAGACTCTTCCTTTATACGTTCGGCACAATCGTAGGCGATACCCACAAATTCAAGTCCCGAGCAACAGGAGTACAATTGCTGCTAATGTTGCCAACTGTTGGGAGATGGAAAATGGACTGCGATGGCTACCCGCGCATTCCCATGCCGTTGATGTGCACTGCCTTTGCGCCGGGGCAGATTGACGCTGCGGTTGCAGGCATTTCCGACCCCGATTCACGCACCATCGCCACGGCAGAAGCGCTGTACTTTCGCGGACAGGCCACCCTTGCCGCCGAGACAGCACGCCCCTATCTTGACGCCGCCGACCCCGCACTGCGCTATTCCGCATGCTTTATCTGCGGATATGCCAGTCTGTCGCTCAACCGTATCGCCGACGCCCGCCGGTGCCTTGCTGGCATCCTCGATACGCCAGCCGACGAGGAATCGCCCGCCATCCACGCCACGCATATCCTGTTCGCCTCGGCCGCGAGCGTCCTGTTGCACTTGCCTTCCCCGTATTCTGCCGAAGAGTTTTATCCACTTGCGGCGCATCTGCCCGAAGGCTTGCGCCTGTTCGCCAGCTACGTGATGGCGCACGCCCTGTACCTGCGCGGCGAATATGGCCGCAGTCTGGGCATGGCGGAAAATGCCCTGATCATGAAACAGGGGAGCTATCCGATCTCGGAACTGTTCCTGCACCTGGCAGCTTCCATGGCATGCATGAGCCTCAAGGACATCGACGCCGCAAAAACGCACTTCGGAGTTGCTTGGAACATTGCGCGTCCCGACGGCCTTATTGAGCTCATTGGCGAGCATCACGGCCTTTTACAGGGGCTCATCGAGGCGTGCCTAAAAACGCAATACCCTGACGACTTCGCGCGCATCATCGAGATTACGTATCGATTCAGCTACGGCTGGCGGCGCATCCACAACCCCGATTCGGGCGAGGACGTGGCCGACGATCTAACGACCACGGAATTCACCATGGCCATGCTCGCCTGTCGTGGGTGGACCAACGCCGAAATCGCACGCCATATGAGAGTATCGCCGGGCACCGTCAAAAACCGCCTATCAGGAGTGTATGCCAAGCTTGGTATCGGAACTCGCGCCGAGCTGGTTGCCCACATGTTGCGCTAGTGGCCAGACTGCCCGGCGTATCGAAAGCGCTCCAGGGGCTGACGCTTTCGCGCACTCAAAATTGGACATTTTGACCCTTGAACGGCACTACCGCCACGAAGCGCCTTCTCGCAAAATTGGATTATTTCCACCGATACCTGCGGGATGGGAGCCAAAGATGCTTGATCGCCGTTCATTACTTGTTGCCGGAGCGTCCTCGCTGGCGAGCATTATGTTGCCGCGCGTGCCGGGAAGCGCAAGCGCCTTCATATTGCCGTTCGCACCCACCGAAGCCTATGCCGATGAAAAAGACCCCTTCAGGGTGCTCGTTCTCTCGCGCACCATGTTCGGTGTGGTCGTGGTCGACGTCGCCAACAAGAATATGCCCATCAAGGGAGCGCAGGTCACGCTCACGTCGCGCTATGCCGCAGGCAAGCAGCTCACCGCCACGACCGATGACGAAGGCACGGCCATCTTTGAGGTCGCGCCGCTTTCGGAAGGCTACGTAGACGAGGCGACGCTTCTCGACGCGTACGACTTTAACGGCGGCATCTCCATTAGCATGGCGGGCTACCGCGATGTCGAGATTCCCCTTGCGCGTATCCAGGGCGGCACCGCCATAACCGCGCCCACGCGTCCGCTTTCCGACGGCGAGCCGTACTTTCGCCGGCTCACATTCGACGAATGGGACATCCAATACGCTGAAGCCACGTTCATGGCATTGCCGAAGAACGACACGGCAAACGAGCAGCCCGACGCGCACGTCTTCACTGTACAGGCTCATCTGGCGCAGGGTGGGCAGGCAACGTTGCATATCAATAAAGTGATGCCCGCTGCGGGCAGCTCATCCGAAACCGTCACGCAGATTGGCCAAGTCAAGGCCAGCGCATCGGGCGCGGATAATCTGGCGACGTTCACACTCGAAGACAAGTTCCTCGATGCAGCGTCAAACCTTCTGGAGGAAGGATGTAAGCTGCGCTTTGTCCTCGACTATCAGGGCAAAACCTACACGCTTTCATCCCCTATGGCCGTTGTTACCGCGCCGGCGGCAAAGGCGGAATCGGGCTCGACCACTATCGTCCCCACCACCATGGACCAAGAGATCACTCCGTTTGATTTCCCCGCATCGTTTCCCGGCATCGGTGGTAATAAGTTCACGTGCTGGATGCCCACATTTCCGATCCTCTTCGATTTCTCGTTCGCTGGATACGTGCTGTTTGGTGGAGGATACAAACCAGCCAGCTATATGAACGATTCGGGCAACCCTGATCCGGAATACTGGAAGAAATCGCCGCGCGAGTCGGGCGCCAAGCAGGCAAACCGCTACCTCGACGAGATGGAGGGGAAGTGGAATCAGTACAAGAGTATGAGTGCCGGTTCGGGCACCGATCCAAGAAACACCAAGCTCCTTCGCCACCATTGCACGCCGCTGTTCACGATGGATATCGCCACACAGCTGTACGGCTCGCTCGCCTACGATTGGGTGGGCAAAACCTTGGGTGACAACAACGACCCCGCATACGGCAATATTAAGGCCCTCTTCCAGGTAAGAACCGACCTCAATTGGACCGAACAGTTTACCCTAGGACCGGTGCCATTTTTCCTAAACGTCAACCCTTGGGTGCTGGCGAAGCTGGCGCTCGCTGTGGGTGCCCACACGCACGGCAGCGGCGCGGCGTTTTTTAAAAACATTTCGCTCGACTATTCAAACACGTCGGGCTCGTTCACCATCCAGATCGGGCTTGCCGTCACCTTTGGCGCCGGCGTTGCAGGCGTCGCCTCGTCTGCCGTGCGCGGTGCCGCGTCCCTCACGTTGTTCATTGGGTACGAGAAGGCGGATGGACACCAGCTTCCGCGACTGCGCGTAGGTGCAGACGTCGATGTCGATGTGATACTCCAGTTCGTCATGTTCAAGTGGACCACCAAAGCTTGGTCGGGATCGTGGCCCACACTCCTCGATTCGTGGAATATGTCAGTGAACAATGGCGATCAGTATGTGCTCCAGCGCTCTGAGCTGGCCTTGGGTGGAGATACGCCTTATACGCTGGATGCCCGCTTCGGCTCAGCCGGCAACGCCGAGGCAGGTGGTGTGCCGCAATTTATCGCGTCGGCCACCATCGTCACCAATTCCGAGCTGCTCGCACGCGCCGAGGTTGCAGCCGCCGCGATAAACATCGCGCCTACCGTACGTGATTGGGATCAAGCGGTCACGCGCATTGAGCTCGAGGCGAACGCGGAGAGCGACGACACGGGACAGATCGAGCATTTCGTCCACGCGCTGATGGAGAACGACGAAAATGCCGCACCGATGTATGAGTACACCTACATCGGTCAGTCAACGAACGCCGTTGCGGACCCGAACGCCAATTCTGCCGGCGTGTCGGAGGACGAGCGTGGCGGCATAAAACCCTCGAGCGACAACGTGCTGTTTTCCGGCGTGCTCAGCGAAGCCCACATGAAGCTAACGATGATTGCCGGCGTAGAATGCCTGTTCCGTATCGCCTCGGTGCGCTACGGCGACAATGGCCGCTCGCGCCTGGTGGTGCACACAAAGGCAAACGGCACGTGGTCCGCTCCCACGCCCGTGGACTTTCCCCTTGGGTTTGGCGAGGGCGACGTGGAGCGCGACGGCATATTCGATTACGACTTCGACGTGGTGGAATATACGGACGGAAGAGGAAACCAGGACGCCTACGTGCTGCTGGTCTCGGGCGAGCGCCCCGCCGGCGACAACACCCTTTTCGATACGGCAAGCACAGCCGGCATACTGTCCGTCGTGCGCCTGCGCATAAGTAATGACGAGATCCGCGTGGTGTCGCATACGTCATGGCGCAGCATCTCGCGCGGCCGCCTGCAAGAGGATGGCTACCATTGCCTGCAGTGCCCGCGTATCACGGTGGGCAAGACGCTGGTCAACGGACGCCTGTCGGGTGCCTACCTCCACCGCCGCGGAGCCACCGCAGAGAAGGCGCTCGGCAGCGAGGCTGAGGTTGCGCTGGAGTGCTTCACCCTGTGGTCGGACGTTTCGGGCGACAGCCTGACGTTCCGCCAAGTTCTTCGCTTTCCGCAGGCACCGTCGAGTATCGAGCTGGGCGAACCCGAGAATATCAACGGCAAAATGGTGACGCCCGTTGCGTACGAGACCGCAGACGGTTGCGGCTGCGCATCGTACGCCGTGATCGGCCAGTCCATTGCGGACTGGGGCGTTATGCCACCAGACGCCACGGTGCCCCATGCGGTGCCGTGGCCACAACATTCGGGCTTTTTGGCAACCGTCAACGAGCAACTGCAGCATATTACTTGGACGCGAGGTGCATCGGCATTTGCAACGCAGCCCGTGGGTGCCGCAGGCTGTGGCCCGGCATCGTTTAGCGTGAGCAACAACGGCAGGTGCGTGCTCTATGTAGAGAACACCGATGGCAAGGTGGGACAAACCTACGACGAAGAAGGCAACCCGGTAGCAGTGATGGGCAAGCACTTCCGCATCTTCGCCAGCACCTTGGCAGGCGATCTGTTCACGGAGCCGTTCGTGATGTGCGAGCTGGACCATCCCGTCGATCAGATAACGACATTTTTGACGTCGGGAGGCATGCTCTCCGCGCTCGCCACGCACATTGTGAGCGCGGAGAAGAGCGAGGCAGAGCTGCACGGTATCGAAGTGCCTCTGGTGGCGTGTGCCACTCCGACGGGCGCGGTCGCTACCTCGGGCGCGGTGGTGCCCGGAGCAGCAGGCGAATCCTTCATGGTCACGGTGCGAAACGACGGCAACACTTTGCTGACTGCCGGCACGATCGATCTGTACCGAGAGGGCTCCAGCCAACCGTTCTCCAGCGCATCCATCGGATTCGGAGCGAACGTACGCATGGCTTCGATCTACGATCCAGAGCTTGCCGAGGATGCTTCGACCAATGATATGGCACGCGTGAAGTACGCGCTCGAGACGCTGGGCGCACGTTTTGCGACGCACCCGCTGGTAGCCGACAACGGCAACGCCGTGCTGGCACCGGGCTGCACGGCACAGTTCCGCATGAGCTTCGCCATCCCCGAGAGTTGGAGCGACGAAGTGGGCAAACGCGTAACGCTGTATGCGAAGGCGCGTAATCTGGTGGCGCTCGATCCCATAACGCTCGAGGAAATTCGACCGGGCGCAAACTCGGCGCTGGGTGCCGTACTGCACGAGCTTCATGTGCCCGACGCGGCATGCGAACGCTCAGAAGCTCAGGTCGGTGTATGCGACAGCGCGGATACGACAGGACTTCACGACGCCCCGATGACAGCAGACGGCGATGGTGGTTCGAGTGGCGGCGGTGCTGACGAGGGCGGCGGCTCCGGCGGAAGCAGCTCCGGCAGTGGCAAGGACCACGGCAATAACAAGCGCTCCGGAAAAGCGGGTGCGCTTGCGGGCACGGGCGATGTCAACGCTCCCCTTACGGCAGCCGCTGCAGCACTCGCCGCGGCAGGCGCCGGCCTCGTCGCCTACAGCGCCCGCCGCACGGCGGTCGAAAAAGACACCGCCAATGAGGTCAATTCGGATAGGCCTCGCTAGCTCCTAGTTACTTTTGTGTGAGACGCCGACTCGGCTTATCGAACACCAAAAGGGGCTGGCCCCGATAACTCGGAGCCAGCCCTGAGTCGCCTGACGTGAGAATCGCGGCGTTATTTGAGCTTCAGTGCCTCCATCATGGGCACGGCGGCGTCCCAATCGATCTTCCAGCCGATCGACACGCGGACGGTTTCACCCGTTGCGGGAGCCGTCGCAAACAGTGTATGGCCGTTGTCGGGACCGGTAAAGCGCAGCCACGTTATGCCGTTGTACTCGACCTGGTCGGTTGTTGTCTCCTTGCCTTCGTAGACCTGCTCTAGGCTTGCAACCTCTTCCTCCGGCGAACGCGGGAAGATGCTGATGTTCAGGCGTCCTCCAGTCTCGTCGTGGAAGAAGTTTGCCTTTTCGCGCTCTTCGTCGGACGAATCCAGCGTGTACCCATCGGCGGCCTCGATGCCGTACGATGCGCAGTCGATGCCCGTTAAATCTGCCTTCTCGCCAGAATCGGCCACGCCGCCGGCCGCCTTGAACTCCTTGGTCTCGCATCCCGTGGTGTCAAAGTGCATGGCCTCATAATTCTTGGCGGGGGCGTAAGCGTCTACGAACTCGACAGTGATGGGCCCGTAGTACGCCGTCTTGGGGGCCCAGAAATACACGTACTCAACGGTCTCGCCCGGGCCGATATCTGGCCTCTTGGAAAGATCGATGCCCTCGTGAAGCTCATCGGGAGCCTCGCTTGCAACGTAGTCGAGCACGGCCGCCTTGCCGGAAGTAAACAACGGGTCGCCTGCCTCAAGATCGCCCTGGGCAGCATGCACGTTAAAGGAACTGAACGTCCTGTTCTTTGTGTTGTTGTTGGTAATCTTGATGTGCAGGTAAAAGCCGTCCTGCTTCTTGGCATCACCGCGATAGAACGTACCGTGAGCCACCGACTCATAGGTAATGCCTGCCACCTCGACCGTCTGCGACTCATAGGCCTTGGGCTTCTCGGCCTTCTCCTGCACAGGTGCGCTCCCGCCCGAGCCACTCGGCGCATTACCGCCGCAGCCGGCCACCGTACATGCCAGCACGGCCGAAAGCGTCACGGTGGGAATTCCTAACAGCAGCTTCTTCGTCATGGGCTTCATCATCCTCACCGCTCCTTTCGGCTTGCAGCTCATCCGTTGCCCGAGTCCCAAGTCGACCCCGTGGCATCGGCTTCCACTATGAGCGTATGACGAAACACGACGCCGGCGAAGTGACCCACGGCCCAAATAACGACCCGCCAGCGTTCCTTATGGGCCAAAGGGACTCGCACACGCACGCCCGTGGCCCATAAAACGAGACGCTTGTCCCAATGTTCGATTCGGAACAACAATCCGCACGACACGTTTTACCCGTTAATCCGAACGATTGTTCGATGGATTTCGTGTTGGGTGGAATCGCCCAAGGGCTGGGCTATGCTACCTTGACTATCTATATGACTTAAACGCAGCAAAGGAGTATCGAGAGAGCGAGCATGGCAAAAAACACCGCAAACTATGGTAACGACAGTATTCGTCAGCTCAAGGACGAGGAGCGCGTACGCCTGCGCCCCGCCGTCATCTTTGGCTCGGACGGACTCGACGGTTGCGCGCATGCCGCCTTCGAGATCCTGTCCAACGCCGTTGACGAGGCGCGCCAGGGCTACGGCAAGCTCATCACCCTTACCGCCTTTCGCGATGGCTCCATCCAGGTAGAGGACAACGGCCGCGGCTGCCCGCTCGACTGGAACCCCTCCGAGAAGCGCTTTAACTGGGAGCTCGTCTTTTGCGAGCTCTACGCCGGCGGCAAGTATAACAACAACCAGGGCGGCGACTACGACTTCTCGCTCGGCACCAACGGCCTGGGCTCCTGCGCGACCCAATACGCCTCCGAGTACATGGACGTCACCGTCTGGCGTGACGGTAACAAGTACTCCTTACACTTTAAGAAGGGCAAGGTCGTCGGCGCCAAAAAGAAGGCGCTCGAGATTGAGCCCAGCGACGAGGACCGCACCGGCACCACCATCAAGTGGCGCCCCGATCTTGAGGTCTTCACCTCCATCAGCATCCCCCACGATTGGTATCGCGAGACCATGCGCCGCCAGGCCGTGGTCAACGCCAACGTTACCTTCCGCCTGCGCATCGAGGGCGACGATGGCGAGTTTTCCGAAGAGGACTTTTGCTACCCCAAGGGCATCGAGGACTACGTGCTCGAGAAGGTCGGTGCCGACTACCTCACCGAGCCCTTCTTTATCGAGGCCGACCGCCGCGGTCGCGACCGCGAGGACCTGCCCGACTACAACGTCAAGATTACCGCGTGCATGTGCTTCTCGCGCACCTTCATGATGCAGGAGTACTACCACAACTCGTCATGGCTCGAGAACGGCGGTTCGCCAGAAAAGGCCGCCCGTAGTGCTCTGACCAGCGCCATCGATGCCTACATCAAGCAACAGGGCAAGTACAACAAAAACGAGAGCGGCATTAAGTGGCAGGACGTCCAGGACTGTCTGGTGCTGGTGACCAACTGCTTCTCCACCCAGACGTCCTACGAAAACCAGACTAAGAAGGCCATCAATAACCGCTTTATCCAGCAGGCGATGACGGCATTCTTTAAGGAGCGCCTCTCGACCTATCTGATCGAGAACAAAGACGCCGCCAACAAGATCATGGAGCAGGTGCTCATCAACAAGCGCTCGCGCGAGAACGCCGAGAAGACGCGCCAGAGCATCAAGACCAATCTGCAGCAGAAGACCGACATGGCCAACCGCGTGCAGAAGTTCATCGACTGCCGCTCCAAGGACAAGAGCCGTCGCGAGATCTACATCGTAGAGGGCGACTCGGCAGCAGGCGCCATCCGCACCTCGCGCGATGCCGAGTTCCAGGGTGTTATGCCCGTCCGAGGCAAGATCCTCAACTGTCTGAAAGAGGACTACCCGCGCATCTTTAAGTCCGACATCATCATGGACCTCATGCGCGTGCTGGGCTGCGGTGTGGAAATCAAAGACAAGCGCATCAAGAACCTCGGTGCCTTTGACCTGGACAACCTCAACTGGAACAAGGTCATCATCTGTACGGACGCCGACGTCGACGGTTATCACATCCGCACGCTCGTGCTCACCATGCTCTATCGCCTGGTGCCCACGCTTATCGACGAGGGCTACGTGTATATCGCCGAGTCGCCGCTCTACGAGATCAACTGCAAAGAGAAGACCTACTTTGCCTACACCGAGCTCGAGAAGAACGGCATCCTTAAGGAGATCGGCGACCAGAAGTGTTCCATCAACCGCTCCAAGGGTCTTGGTGAAAACGATCCGGACATGATGTGGCTCACCACCATGAACCCCGAGACGCGCCGCCTGATCAAGGTGGAGCCCGAGGACGTCACCAAGATGGAAACCATGTTCAACCTGTTGCTGGGCAACGACGAGGCTGGCCGCAAGCGTCACATCTCCGAGCACGGCAAGGAATACCTGGACCAGCTGGACCTGCAATAGCAGCAAATCGATAACGACGGCCCATAAGAAGTTCAAGAGGAAATCGTGGCAAAGAAGAAGACGAAGAACCAGCCCAAGAAAAAGCAGGTCAACGCCGAGAACGTCATCGGCCTGCACTCCGAGGTCACCGATCAGCCGATCACGCAGACGCTCGAGGTCAACTACATGCCCTACGCTATGAGCGTCAACGTCTCGCGTGCGTTCCCCGAGATTGACGGCTTTAAGCCCTCGCACCGCAAGCTGCTCTACACCATGTACAAGATGGGTCTGCTCAAGGGCGAGCGCCAGAAGAGCGCCAACATCGTGGGCCAGACCATGAAGCTCAACCCGCACGGCGATGCCGCGATCTACGAAACGATGGTGCGCCTGGCCACCGGCAACGAAGCGCTGCTTGCCCCCTTCGTGGAGTCGAAGGGCAACTTTGGCAAGTACTATTCGGGCGACCTGAGCTACGCCGCCTCGCGTTACACCGAGGCCAAGCTCTCCCCCATCAGCGCCGAGATCTTCAAGGACATCGACAAGGACCCGGTCGACTTCGTCGACAGCTACGACGGCGCCATGAAGGAGCCGCGCCTGCTGCCCACCACGTTCCCCAACATCCTTGTCTCGGCCAATAAGGGCATCGGCGTCGCCATGGCGTCCGACATCTGCGGTTTCAACCTCAACGAGGTCTGCACCGCCACGATGCACTACCTGCAGGATCCCGACTGCGACCTGCTCGAGTACATGCCCATGCCCGACTTCTCGACCGGCGGCGAGATTATCTACCGCCGCGAGGAGATGGAAAAGATAATCGAGACCGGCCTTGGCAGCTTCCAGATTCGCTCCCGCTGGCGCTGGATTCCCGAAGAGCGCATCATCGAGGTCTACGAGATCCCCTACACCACCAAGACCGATGTCATCATCGAGCGCATCGTCAAGCTCTCCAAGGAGGGCAAGGTCAAGGAGATCGCAGACATCCGCGATGAAACCGACCTTTCGGGTCTGCGTATCGCCATCGACCTTAAGCGCGGTGTCGACCCCGACAAGCTCATGGCCAAGCTCTATCGCTCGACCACGCTGCAGGATTCGTTCTCGTGCAACTTTAACGTGCTGGTCGACGGCTATCCCCGTGTTATGGGCGTGCGCCAGATTCTGCACGAGTGGGTCAAGTGGCGTATTGAGTCCACGCGTCGCCGCATTAACTTTGACCTGGGCAAAAAGTCCGAGCGCCTGCACCTGCTGCACGGCCTTGAGGCAATTCTGCTCGACATCGACAAGGCCATCGCCATCATCCGCGGCACTAAGCTCGAGGCAGAGGTTGTACCCAACCTTATGAAGGGTTTCGACATCGACGAGACCCAGGCCGAGTTTGTCGCCGAGCTCAAGCTCCGCAACATCAACGAGGAGTACATCCTCAACCGCACCAAGGACATCGCTAAGCTCGAGGGTGAGATCGCCGAACTCGAGGAGATCCTCTCCAGCGAAGAGAACATCAAGAAGGTCATCAGCGACGAGCTGGCCGCGGTTAACAAGAAGTACGTGATGCCGCGCCGCACGGGCAGGATCGAGCCCCATGAGGTTATCGAGGTAAGCTTGGAGCCCGAGGTCGAGGAGTACCCGGTTACCATCATGCTTTCGCGCGATGGCTACCTCAAGAAGATGACGGACCGCGTGCTCAAGAAGGCGACCACGCTCAAGTACAAGGACGGCGACAAACCCTTTATCGAGTTCCCGTCCTCCAACACGCACGAGCTGCTGGTCTTTACCAACAAGAGCCAGGTGTACAAGTGCAAGGTCGCGGCGTTTGAGGATACCAAGTCGGCCCAGCTGGGCTCGTACCTTCCGACCGATCTCGAGATGGAACCCGACGAGAGCGTCATCTGGGTCATCGACCCCGAGGACTACAAGGCCGACGTGCTGTTCGTCTTTGAGAACGGCCGCGTGGTGCGTGTCGCGCTTTCTGGATACGTTACCAAGACCAACCGCAAGCGCCTTAAGAACGCCATCTACGGCGGCAGCAAGCTGCTGTATGCGCAGGTGCTCAAGGAGGACCGCGACCTCGCGCTGGTCTCGAGCGACTACCGCCTGATGAACTTCAACACGTCGCTGCTCAAGACCAAGACGACCACCAACACGCAGGGCGTCCAGGCCTTTACGGCCAAGAAGGGCCGCTCGGTCACCACCGTCGGCACGACCGAGGAGATCCTCGGCGCCGGCGTCTCGGCCGAAAAGTTCACCGCGCAGAGCCTCCCCTCTGCCGGTGCCTTCATGAAAGAAAACGACATGCCGAGCCTGTTTGACTAAAACAACGGCGACCAAACCGTCATGGTTTTACAAAGCAGCGGGGCCCGGAGCGCAGTAAACGCTGTGCCCTGGGCCCCATGCATTACACCAGCATCATCCCTATAGACAAAATGCCGCATAAAGTGGAACAGACATAAGCCCATCATTCATTCCAAAGGGCTTAGTCGATAGCCTGATAAGGCGTACGCCCGGATGGGTCTTTTTAAGTGAGGACAGGCTTCGAGATCTTGTGTTCTCTCCCGCCTTGACTTCAATCGCAGACAAGCATCCCTGCTTCTCTACTACAAAGTCGATTTCCGCACGATTATCTCGCGCCCAATAATGCAGCGGATAGCCCATGGCTGAAAGCTGTTGGGCGACGTAGTTTTCGGTAAGTGCACCCATGAATGTGCCGCCGATGCCGGCAAGAATATCGGCGCGTTGAGCACCGGCCTTGGAGACGAGCAGCCCTGTATCCGCCTGATAGATTTTAAAAGCAGAAGGGTTAACGAAGGCCTCTAAAGGGCTTTCGATCTGCCCGACTAGGCTGCAGCGCGCCACCGTACCCGACAATACAAGCCAGTCGAGAGCATCTCCAAAGAGAGACGCATTGCCCCCCGCTCGCACTACCTTGTATTGAAATTTACGATTCTCTTTGGCAAGCTGCTGTGGAATGGAATCGAAGCACGCACGCGTCTTTGCGCTCAAGCGCTCATCAGCATATTTATTAGTGTCGGCGGAGTATCCGTCGAGAATAATCCGATGCTTTTCGGCCACATCAATGATTGACTGATCATCGATGTACGTTTGGACCGCCTCGGGCATTCCGCCAACAACAAGATACTGCCGATAGAGCCCAAGCGCCTTATCATGAAGGCTTGGCGCAAGAGGACCCATTAACTCGAATGACGAGCGTATCTCGTCGACCAGCTGATCGTTCCCCATCGCCCAGAGAAACTCCTCGAAATCGAGTGGAGTCATCTCGATCAAGTCGGTCTTTCCGACGGGGAACGAATACGACTGATGGTTAATGGCAACCCCAAGAAGCGACCCAGCAGCCGCAACGTAATACTCGGGAGCATCTTCGCAAAAGTATTTAAGGGAAGTGAGCGCTTCCTCGCATGCCTGGATCTCGTCAATGAACAGTAAGGTTTTGCCAGGCACGATACGCTGTCCCGTACGAGCCTCGATCGCGCGCACAATCGAATGAGGGTCAAGACCGCCCGAAAAATCCGCTCGCGCCGACCGGTCGTTCTCAAGATTAACGTAGACAACCGATTCGAAAAGATCCTGGGCGTACGTTCTGAGCAGATAGGTCTTGCCACACTGGCGCACGCCTTTGACCAGCAAAGGTTTTCTATCAGCCCTGTCTCGCCATTCCCTAAGGAGCTCGTCTGCCTTGCGACGCATACGCAACCTTCCCTCATGAACTTCTGTTTGACAATATTTTAACGCGGATTAATTTGTTTTCAGTTATTTTTCTGCGTTTAAAAATTGTTCTATACGGCACTTGAGGGAATACACCCCTATCTCTTGGTAAGGATAGCAAGCATTTCCACCAACGCTGATTGCCATGCGTTCTTCTTGTCCTTAGGCGAGCTTGCGAGCGAGCTCTCGCACCTTTTCCAGCTTGGGCGACGATACCATGCTGTCGCGCTCGGTCATACCGCTGATGGTGACAATGCCCTGGTCCTCCCACTTGCAGTACGCGCAGGTTGACTTGTACATGGCGATCGCCGCGTCATAGACGCCCTGGCTGTGGCTATCGAGCAGAAGGGCCGTCTTGGTGAACGGGAATCCCGTGGCACCGAAAGCGTACAGACGGTCGATGGCGGCCTTTTCCTGCGCGGTGATATCGAACCAGTAGATAGGCGAAGCAAAGACGACCATATCTGCATCTTTCAGCGACTCGATCACGTTGGCCATGTCATCCTTCTGCACGCAGACGCCCCCATGGGCGAAGCAGTACTGGCATCCCAAGCAGCCGGTGATCTTCTTGCTGGCAACGCGAACGACCTCAACCGTATTACCGCCCTCACGCGCGGTCTCGGCAAACACCTCGACCATGGTATCGGTATTGGCGCCCTTACGCGGGCTGCCGCTCAATACAACGATATTCATAGGATTCCCTCTCCTTCATGCTGCAGGCGCGCGGCATGTTTTTTGTAACCAAAACGAATGGAGTTAATCAATCGCCAGCAGACCATATCTCTTGTTCAAGTTCCCTAGAGAAGCTCAAAACGATTGCGATTGCCTCATACAACATCGAAAACCAAAGAGGGGCCATAGCAACGTCGCCTGCCTGAAATGGCCTGCGGTCAAAATCAACTACAGGGGATCGTGACGAGCCGATACCGCCCGCATGCCCCCTTCGGAATAGGCGCTGAGCAGCTCCTGAGCGTGGGCAAACTCGGGCCCTCGCCTCCAACCGAGCAGGCGGTTGACCGCGAGATTTCCCTGGACGTTGTGGACGAAGAGCAGATAGGCGTCCTCGCGCGAAAGCCCAGTCTCCTCCATGATCGAGGGAACCATCTGCTCGGCGCCGCGCTCGACGACGCGCTGTGCCACCCGGGCGTACGCGTCGTCATCCGAGTAGAGCAGATAATAGTCATCGTTTGCCGGCGGGCGCTGGCAGAGGGCACCCGCCTCCGTTCCCTCGAGCGGCGGCACCGCCGTCAGGGCCTCGTCGATAAGCGCGTCGAGCAGGGCGAACTTGTCCTCGTAGTGCAGATAGAACGTGCCGCGGTTGATATCGGCGCGGCGGCAGATATCCGCTACCGTCATCTTCGCGAAGCCGACCTCGGCCAGCAGCGCGAAGAACGCCTCCCGTATGACCGAGAGTGTATAGCGTCGGCGACGATCGATCTTCCCCGCTTCCATTACCCCTCCAATTGCAACGCTCGACAATGCCCGGCAAACGCTCGTTTATCGACAGCAGGCCGAAGCTGTTCATTGCTCTTAAGCAAATCGACATGGATACTTTTTATAGACACCTGTTTATAATAGCTGAAAGAAGGTATCCAGTGACCCTGTACGAGCAGCTCGTTATCGAGCTCACCAACCAATCGTTTTCCCTTCAGGCCGCCTACCGCAGCGGCGGCACGCCCTATGAGCTGAGTGACCGCGAGCCCGAGCCCTACGACCAGCAAATCAGGGACTTCGCCCGCATGATCGAGGAAGCCGATTGCGTGCTGGTGGGTGGGGCCTCCGGGCTCTCCGCGGCGGGCGGCGGCGACTTCTATTACGAGGACAACGCAACCTATCGCAGGCATTTCGGCAAATTCGCCGAGCGCTACGGTTTCAAGGGCGCTTTCGAGGGGTCGTTCTACCGCTGGCCCACCGCCGAGGCGCGCTGGGGATACCTCGCCACCTTCCTCGACACCACGCTCAACGCCCCGCTGCGCAAGCCCTACAAGGACCTCGACGCCATTCTCGCCGAGAAGGATTTCTTCGTGCTCACCACCAACCAGGACACGCAGTTTGTGAAGCTCTATCCCTGGGAGAAAGTGGCAGAGATCCAAGGCGACCACCGCTTCTTTCAGTGCTCCCACTGTTGCACCGACGAGGTGTGGAACGCGGTCGAGCCGGTCTCCCACATGGTAGAGGCCATGGGAGACGGTCTGGAGGTTCCGACAGAGCTCGTGCCGCGCTGCCCGCACTGCGGAGCAGAGGCGTTCCCCTGGGTTCGCGGCTACGGCAACTTCCTGCAGGGCGAACTCTACGAGGAGCAGTACCGCAAGGTGTCCGACTGGCTCGACGCGCACGCACGGCAGAGGATCCTCTTCCTCGAGCTGGGTGTGGGCCGCATGACGCCCGCGTTTATCCAGGAGCCGTTCTGGGCCCTCACGGCGCAGTTACCGCAGGCCAGCTACATCGCCGTAAACAACAAGACGCAGTTTCTCCCCCGCGCGATCGAGGATCGGGGGCTCGCCGTTCGCGCCGACATCGCCGACGTGCTCGCCGACGTGCGCAAGACGCTGGGGAGGTAGCGCATGGAGACGGCGAAAGCAGTTCGCATAGGCAGGGCGCTAGCCGAAGCGGATCTTGTCATCATCGGCGCTAGCAACGGACTCGACATGGCGGAGGGGCTCAACCTTTTCTGCGCCGATGCTCATTTCCAAGAGGCGTACGGGGACCTCGCCCAGGCAGACGGCATCGGCTGCATACTGCAGGGGCTCGCTTCCCCGGATGCCAGCGTGCGACGCCGATGGGCCGAGCGGTTCCATCAAAAGGAGTATCTCGAATATGAGCCCGGCTCGCTCATGAACGAGCTGCGGCGTCTTACGGAGCACGCCGACACCTTCGTGGTCACATGCAACATCGACGGGCACTTCGCGCGCGCCGGGTTCGACGAGGAGCGCGTGCTCGAGACTGAGGGGAGCACGCGCACGTCGGTTGACGAGCGGTGCCTCGCCCATCCAGACGCCCTCGCCATGGCCCAGCTCGACGAGCTCGCGCGTCTTGTGCAAGCCCATCGCAACGGCAGGGTCGCCATCCTCGAACTTGGCGTGGGACTGCACAACGGCGTCATAAAGCGCATGCTCGCCCAGATCGCGAACGCCTGCGAGCACGCCACCTACATCGTGTTCAACTACGGCCAGGCCATGGCGCCCGACGCTTCGTGCGAGACGATTCTCGTTGACGGCGATATGGCCCCGGCTTTCGAGGAGATCGCCCGATGCCACCCCTAGAAAGAGAAGCGCGTAGGCTTCGAAGCCTTATCGATGATGCCGACGCCATCATCGTCGGCATCGGCTCGGGCATGTCGAGCGCCGCCGGGTTCAACCATTACAACCGTGCGGGCATGGCGCGCGCAGGAATGGCGGACTGGCAGCAAGCCTTTGGCTTCAAGAGCCTTTTCGACGGCTTCTACCACCTCTACCCCAGCCTCGAGCAGCAATGGGCATACTATGCGCGATACATCGACTTCACGCTGCGCGAGCCGACCTCGCAGCCCTATCTCGACCTACGGTCCCTCATCGGCCATAAGGACTACTTCATCCTGAGCACCAATGTGGACACCCAAGTCGAGAAGACGTTTCCCACCGAGAGGATCTGCAACTATCAGGGAAGCTTCGCGCACCTTCAATGCAAGCAGCCATGCTGCGACGAGCTCTTCGATGCGAGCCCCTACGTCGAGCGCATGCTCGCGGGCATGGCGGGGTTCGAGGTCCTCAGCGAGGATATCCCCCGATGCCCGCATTGCGGCTGGCAGCTTGTGCCGTGGGTGCGCGACGACACGTTTCTGCAGGGTGCGGCCTGGCGCGAGAGCCTCGGACGATACGAGCGCTTCGTGCGCGAGCGCAGCGATCGCCGCGTGCTGTTGCTGGAGCTCGGCGTGGGCGAGATGACCCCCGGCATCATCACGCTCCCGTTCTGGAGCATGACCGCGAAGCTGCCGGATGCGCACCTGCTGAGCGTAAACATCTCGGGCGACTCGGCTCCGCTGCAGCTCGGAAGCAAGGCGGAGGCGATCCAGGCCGATTTGGGCGCCCTGCTCTCGGTGGCGCGGGCAGGTGGCGAGTAACGCGGAGCGGTAGACGCGCAATGAGGTTTTAGCCGCAGCCTCCGAACGAGAGGGCTCGGAGGCTGGTATTCCTGAATCGCAGGTCACGATGGGTTATCGGAATCGCGAAGAGCGGATACCGTCAGTAAGCCCCCTTCGGAATAGGCGTTGAGCAGCTCCTGGGCATGGGTGAACTCGGGGCCTCGTCTCCAGCCGAGCAGGCGGTTGACGGCCAGATTGCCCTGGACGTTGTGGACGAAGAGCAGGAAGGCGTCTTCGCGTGAAAGCCCTGTTTTCTCCATGACCCAGGGAACCATCTGCTCCGCTCCGCGTTCTATGACGCGCTGGGCTACGCGAGCGTATGAGTCGCTGTCCGAATAAAGCAGGCGATAATCGTCGTCTGCCGGCGGACGCTGGCAAAGCGTTGCCGATTCAACCCCCTCAAGCGGGGGAGCCGCTGCCAATGCCTCGTCGATAAGCGCATCGAGCAGCGCGTACTTATCCTCGTAATGCAGATAGAACGTTCCCCGGTTGATCTCGGCGCGGCGGCAGATGTCCGCCACCGTCATCTTCGCGAAGCCGACCTCGGCCAGCAGCGCGAAGAACGCCTCCTGTATGACCGAGAGGGTGTAGCGCCGCCGGCGGTCGATCTTGGTTTCTCCCATCGCCTCTCCAATCTGAGTCGTTTGACAATGTCCAGTAGCTGTTCGTTTATCGACAGGTGCACGCGTTTGTTCATTGCCCCTGCGAAAATCAACAAGGATACTGTTTATAGACACCTGTTTTTTATAGCTGAAAGGGAGCACGGATGACCCTGTGCGAGAAGCTCGGCATCGGGCTTGTCAGCCGATCGTTTTCCCATCGGGCCGTCTATCGAAACGGCGGCACGTCATACGATTTGAGCGATTGCGAGCCTGCTGCTTGCAAGCAAGATATCGAGGCTTTTGCCCGCAAGGTGGGGAAGGCTGATTGCGTGTTTACGGGAGAGGCAGGTAGGCAGGCGTTATGAGCATCTGCATCAAAAATCAGATTCAGAATATGAATATCGTCATCGGCTGCACGGTGGGGTGTCCATATTGCTATGCCCGTAACAATGTGAAACGTTGGCATATGATTGACGACTTCGCTGATCCTGCGTTCTTCCCGAGCAAGCTCAAGATGATGGAAAAGAAACGCCCGCAGAACTTTCTCCTTACCGGCATGAGCGATCTCTCCGGGTGGAAGCTGGAATGGCGAGACGAGGTATTTGCAAAGATCCATGAGAATCCACAGCATCAGTTCCTGTTCCTGACCAAGAGACCCGATTTGCTGGATTTAGATACCGACCTGGAAAACGCATGGTTCGGCGTTACGGTGACGAGGAAAGCGGAGCTGTGGCGTATCGACGCCCTTCGGAAAAACGTCAAAGCAAATCACTTCTTCGTTACTTTTGAGCCGCTATTCGACGATCCCGGTACGGTCGACCTTTCCGGAATCAACTGGATCGTCGTCGGTACCATGACCGGGGCGCAGAGCAGGAAGGTTCATACGGAACCGGAGTGGGCATGGTCTTTGACGGACCAGGCGCACGCGCTTGGCATTCCAATGTTTATGAAGGAAGACCTCGTCTCTGTCATAGGGGACGAAAACATGATTCAGGAATTGCCGGAAGAATTCGAAAGAGTGCTGGAGGTGCAGAGAACATGGCGGAAGTGATCGATGGAATCCTCATCAATGAGGTGGAAGCAAAGAACATCATGACCAAGTCCAGCCTGCCGGTAGGCGGCTACTCGGTCAATCCCTATGTAGGCTGCACGCATGCCTGCAAGTATTGCTATGCCTCCTTTATGAAGCGCTTTACCGGACACAAGGAGGAATGGGGCACCTTTCTTGATGTGAAGCATTGGCCGGAAATCAAGAATCCGAAGAAATACGCTGGACAGCGGGTGGTTATCGGTTCTGTGACGGATGGCTACAATCCACAGGAGGAGCGATTCGGGAATACCAGGAAACTCCTGGAGCAGCTGATTGGCAGCGATGCAGATATTCTGATCTGCACAAAGTCCGATCTTGTGGTACGGGATATCGATCTGCTGAAGAGGCTTGGACGAGTGACCGTTTCATGGTCGATCAACACGCTGGATGAGAACTTCAAGAACGATATGGACTCCGCGTCGAGCATCGAGCGTCGTATCGCTGCTATGAAGCAGGTGTATGACGAAGGTATCCGTACGATCTGCTTCGTGTCCCCGGTATTTCCCGGCATCACGGATTTTGAGATGATTTTTGAGCGAGTAAAGGATCGGTGCGATTTGTTTTGGCTCGAAAATCTCAATCTTCGGGGTGGTTTCAAAAAAACGATCCTGGATTATATCGCCGAGAAACATCCCAATCTCGTACCGCTTTACGATGAGATCTATAACAAGCGCAACCGTAGCTATTTTGAAGCGCTTGAAGTAAAAGCCGAGGAAATGGCCAAGAAGTACGATTGCCCCTTTGTGGACAACGAAATGCCTTATGGCAGAGTCCCCCAGGGGCATCCGGTGATCGTGGACTACTTCTATCACGAGGAAGTCCGAGGGTCAGATAATAGCGGAAAAAGAAATCGTTAAACGGAAACCGACGACGATTCGCTCGAGCGATTAGCGTCCACGCGTGGCTTCTGCCGATTGGCGCAACGGGCGACGGATTAGGGGATCGCTCGGGCGGATGATCCCGCTGCAGTACAGGCGGTCGCTCAATTTAGCGGCATGAGCGTTTTCGCACGGAAAACCAGTATCCCCTGTGCCGAGTTTAATCGTAGCGAATACAATGGGCACTGAGCATCAATCGAAAGTAGTCGATGGAGATGGATATGCAACTGGCAACCGAGCGGCTGATACTGCGCCCATGGGCCGAAACGGACGCAGAGGACCTGTACAGATACGCGAAGGACGACAGGGTGGGGCCGATTGCCGGCTGGCCGCCTCACTCGAGCGTTGACGACAGCGCCGAAATCATCCGCACCGTGTTTTCCGCGCCGGAGACGTACGCCGTTTGTCTGAAGGAAGACAACAGGGCCATTGGAAGCATAGGGTTGATGATCGGCGCGCGGTCCGACAAGGAAATCCCGGACACTGAGGGAGAAATAGGCTACTGGATCGGCGTCCCGTTCTGGGGCAAGGGGCTGATACCGAAGGCGGTTCGAGAGCTCGTCCGCCATGGTTTCGAGGACTTGAAACTGGACAAAATCTGGTGCGGATACTTCGACGGGAACGAGAAATCGAAACGCGTTCAGGAAAAATGCGGCTTTATTTGGCACCACACCCGTAAGGACGTCTGCTGTGAGCTGATGGACGACATCCGTACAGAACAGATCACTTGCCTGACGAGAAGTGATTGGCTGAGTCAGTCTAAAGCTTGATATGCAACATGGGTTCTGTGAGCAGCTCGCAAACCCCAGGTCGCAAGTCTTCGTCAGCGGTGAGCAAAGTGAGTGGTCTCAGGTGGCTTGCCTATGGGCTGGCGCGCAGGCTGGGGCTTCGCCATTGGAGCGATCGTTTCATGTACTTGCCTTTTCGCACAGCCCATGATTTAAAAATAATTGGTTTTCCGCAAGCAAGGCTTCCAAGTGCCAGGGACGTTTTCCCCGGCTTTTTCTTATCCAGTTGAGCGCACTTGCCGTCCAGGTCGTCAGATAACGAAGGCAAGCAGCATAGTCATTGGGATCGTTCTTAAATGACTAGTCGTTAAAGAACGTCCCCGACCACTAACTATCGCAAGTGACGAAATCGGGCAGGCGGATGCACGAGATAAAGTTGAAGTCGTCTTTCCTCGTGTAATCGATCTCGCCATCGGCGCGGTCTTGCCACCAGAAGCCCTCGAGCGGCGGCACGACGAAGTCGAAATAGCCTTCGATTTCCCGCAGGCCCTTCTTCGACATCTTTATGGTATAGGCAACGCCGTAGAGCAGCGGCAACGCGTTCTGCTACGCGCCGCCTTCGGCATTGGGATCGCCCTTGCCCCGCACGGCAACGTAGCTCATAGACGGAACGATCAGAATGCTCGGCTTGTCAGGCGGTTTGCCCGCGATGTTGTAGCGCACCGTAGACGCTGATGGAGATGGCTGCGCGCAGGCACGAGTGCGCCGCCGCACCTCATGGCCTGTTTCTCGGGTATTTGGGGCGCGCGGCGTTCAAAATGCGGAGCGACTCCGCACGGCTCGAGACTGAGCCGAGGTGCTCTACTTCTCGCCCTCCAGCAGCCCCACGATGCGGTCGATGTCGACGGCAAAGCGAGGCCTTCCCTCGCGCTCGTAGCGATCGAGGTATGCCTGGCACTCGGAGACAATGCGCTTGGTATTGCCGTCGATGATGTGCTGGAGTGTCTCGTAGTAGGCCGAGCCCTAGGTCCTGAAGCGGCGCTGCCCCTACAGGTGAGCGATACTCTACGCCTTGCGGCACCCCGTCGCCCACGGAGGTTAAACGTACACGTAAGCCGTACTCTGAAAGCCGCGGCTTCCGGCAAGTAGTTTTTACCACGAAAACTCGCCTTAGATGCGCGTAGCTCTCGAAATAACACTCGCCGAGCCGTTACTTAACCGCCGACCTCGCTTGATGCAGAGGGCATTGGGGCAACGATAATGCGGATAAGTGCCGTGGATTCAAGTGGGCCTCGTGCCGTCCTTTCTGCGTTCAAGCGCCCGTCTTCATTGCCTGAACTAAATTCCCCAAATAGAGCGTTATGGAGCGCATCGCGGCGTTACATGAAGAAGCCCCAGATAGCCAATTCTACCTGGGGCTTCATTGCTATTCACTACCTTTTGTGACGTGCCGTTTTAGACCCTCGGCTACTCCCACTCGATGGCGTCGGTTCTGCCGTCCCGTCATTCCAGTTACACCCAGTTTTCGGCATCGACACGGAACGCGTGCCGCCGAATGACGCGATGTCGCGTTTCGTCGGCTTCGGGGACAAAAGTTGGGACAACCTCAAAAAACTTTTTTCAAACTCAGGGCTTTGAGTTTTTATTTTTGTCCCAAGGGGCACGGAGAGCCGCCTTTGGAGGCTCGATATCGCCGAAAACGCCCGTTTTGAAACTCAACCGCCTTTGAGCCTGCAAGCCACCAGCTTCAACAGTAAGTGAGTCGACGCGGGTGGCTTACGAGCCGTTCACAAAACCGCAGGCCACAGGTCTTTGTCAACGATAAGCAAAGTGAATAGTCTCAGGTGGCTTGCCCATGAGTTGGCGTAAGCCTGTTTAGCAAAAGGCTAATCGGACACGACAGGCCGCCCGCATGGCGACGGCGTTTCCCGTGCGGGCACAAACAGCCCTGCGTGCCCTGTCGCGCGATATCCCAATGCGACGTTCAGAACCCTACCCGCCAAGCAGCCACCTCGCGAAATTCAGCACGAGCACGCCCTCCCGGGTATGGGGCTCATGCCTCGTGCGAGTGATGAGAATCTTCGGGAATGCATCCCCGATGGATAGAATCGGCGCAATCTCCCTCTCGAGCGTCGAATCGGCGCCGATATCGTCGCTCACATACACTCTCCTTCCCGGTTTCGAAACCTGGAAGGCAGTATGCGCAAGGATGCGTCGAGGTGCGATCCCAGTCGTACCATGCCAGCAGAGATGTCGAGGCACATTCGTTCATGCTGCAATGCGGGCATCGGAGATGAAAAAAAGCCCGTCGGGTAGTCATGGGCGTGCGGGAGCCCGCATCAGTAACCTGCCTCCTCGGTTGTCCCTTCTTTGCATGGTCGTCTACATAAAGGAGGAACCAGCCATGCAGATCAGCATGCTTGCCCTTCTTGGGTCACGGACCGGGGAGGCGAGGGCCTCCGTCGGGACCGCCCCGAGCAACCGGCATATCCAAGGAATGACAAGGCTCGATCGCTGTGCTGGTCAGGATGCCGAAGCGGGCCGTCCGCCAATCGGAATGCGGGTCAGGATGCTGCAACGTGATTCCAGCTGCAGGATACGGCTCCTTTGCGGTTGCCGCAAAACCTGCTGGCAACATTCTTACTATCCGAATGATGTACGCATCCCTTGGGATCGTTTCGCCTGACCAGGGCCATCTTCAGCGCCTCATCGGCCAGCTCGGCAGGCGCCTCTTCCACGCGTAATAGCCCTGGCGGGTCACCTACGCAACCAAAGATACAAAAGGGATCGAATGGCCAGAAAGGATTGTCCTTGCCGACAGGCAATCCTTGACAAACGAGCTTCAGCCTCCTTAAAATTGCGTGGTTTGCCGAACTGAGTCAGCGAAGGAGGGGTGTCGTGGTTGGTCTTTTCCGCACGTGGATGAGCGCCTAAAAAGCGGCGCTGTTATGGCGTCGCGCTGTTTTGCACGCCATTCCACGATTGGACATAACCATGATGTTTGAAACCTCTCGGCGCAGGTCTGTTTCGCTGTGCCATTCATGGCAATTTAAGATTTGTTTCGTATGGGGCGGGGAGCTCGTGTCGACATTGACGAGCTCGATTCTCCAAATGGGTCTCATTTGGCATATCGCCCTCACGACAGGATCATCTTCCCTCCTCTCCCTGGCATCGTTAGCAGGCTTTCTGCCGATTGCTTTGTTCGGAGTCCTTGCGGGCGCCGTTGTCGACAGACTGCCTTTGAAACGTGTTCTCATCGGCGCCGACCTCTTCGTTGCCGCGGTGGGCGCCGCCTTGGCGATTGCCTCGTTGGCCGGCAGCTTACCTGCGTGGTCAATACTCATCGCCCTGTTTCTCCGCGCAGCTGGCACTTCGTTCTACACGCCGGCCTCCCAATCCCTCACGCCCCATCTCGCCCCGCCAGAGCATCTCGTTCGCCTATCGGGAGTGATGCAAGCGATTCAGTCCGCCGGATACATTCTTGGCGCCGCGCTCGCGGCAGTGATTTATCCTGTGGCGGGCATTACCGCCATGATTGCCCTCGACGTGCTGGGGGCGCTTTTCGCTTCTCTAGCTGTCCTCGCCGCTCAGATTGACGCAGGAGGACTCGACGAAGCCGACCGCAGCTCGTCCTTTTCCAATAAAGTTCGAGAACTTTTCTCTGAGATTTCGGACGGCTACAAGCTGATCAGGGGATACAGGGGGCTGTTCGCCATTCTTTGGTGCGGGTTCGTCTTCGCTTTCGCGTTCTCCCCACTCGCGGCATTGTTCCCAATAATGACCTTGGGACATTTTGGCGGTAGCACGGGGGATGCTGCTTTGGTGGAGGTCCTTTTCTCCGCAGGCATGCTGGCTGGGTCCGGCATTTTGGCGGCCACGGGAGGGTTCCGCAATAGGTCGCTCACCATGGTCGCCGCAATCGCCGGCTTCGGCGTCGTCGCAATCGCATCCGGATTGCTCGGCCCGTCGCTGTTCGCCTCTTTCCTACCGGCGAGCTTTCTTATGGGCGCATGCTCCCCGCTGTACGCGGGAACCCAGACTGCCCTTATGCAGGAGCAGATACCTCCTGAGTACCTAGGCCGCGTTTTTGGTCTCTATGGAACCATTATGGCGTGGGCCATGCCCATGGGCCTCGCAGCCCCCTCCGTTTTTGCGCACCTGCTCGGAGCTCCGTTGTGGTCCGTCGGTTCTGGAGCGACCATGACACTGCTTGCGTTGGCGATGCTTCTCGCTCCAAGCGTCCGAAACGTGGGGAAAAAAGATTCCGGGCAGATTCAATAGCCCAAGCATTCGAAAAAAGAGGCGGCAGCCATCGGTTCGCGCGTCAGCCTTCAAGCCCTTGCGACGACGAGGTATTGCGCCGACATCCCACATCGCGCTCCTTATTCGCCGCCAACTATCATTTTCGGATTTGCCGGCTTGCGCAAGGCCAAAACGCTCACGCCGGCAATCGGGCAAAGGCGAAAAATCGACGTGAACGATTCTTTATTGGCATGGCTGCGCTTCCAGAAAACGACAATACACAAAAGGTGGTTCAACTTATGGAACTCATAGTCAAAGCTAAAGACATCTTTTTGGAATATGCCGGCCGCGATATTCTGGACATCGAAGAATTGGAAATCTACCCCTACGATCGCATCGGCTTGGTAGGAGACAACGGTGCAGGCAAAACCAGCCTGCTAAAAATCCTGAGCGGCAATCTAACCATTGCGGACGCCGACGTCAGGCGCTTCGGCAGCATTGCCCTCATCGGCCAGCTCGACGAACTCGACCTTGATGCGGCTCAGGACAACGGCGAGATGCTCTCCCGTCTCAACGTCGCCGAAGTGGCGCAGGAGACGATGAGCGGCGGGGAGGAAACACGCGCCAAGATTGCCTCTGCGCTCTCCCAGCATGCAAGCGCGATCTTCGCCGACGAGCCTACGAGCCACCTCGACCAAGACGGCATCCGCCTTCTCGTCGGACAGCTCAAGGCATTTGATGGGGCCCTGCTCATCGTGAGCCATGACCGTCATTTTCTCGACCAGGTGGTAGACAAGATCTGGGAGCTCAAAGACGGCGGTATTTCCGAATTCTGGGGTGACTACTCCGACTATCTGCGACAGAAAGAAGAAGAGCGCAAAGCTCAGGCGACTCGATACGAAGAGGCGATGCGCGAGCGCGATCGCCTCGAAGCCGCCATCGAAAAACAGCGGAAAAAAGCACGGCAGGTCGACGCCAAGCGGAAGGGTGCGAAAAAAAGCAACGAGTATGCAGGTCGCTTGGGGCATCAGAAAACAACCGGCACCAAGCAGAAGAAAATGCATCAGGCAGCTAAGAACATGGAGAAGCGCCTCGAAGCGCTCGAAGGGATCGAGGCCCCAGATAGCATTCGCGCCGTGCGCTTCCGCCAGAGCAAGGCCCTGGAACTGCACAGCAAATTTCCCATCTCGGCAGATGATTTCAGCTTGAGCTTCGGCAACTGCGTGCTCTATGACCACGCGAAATTCGAGATACCGCTCGGTGCCAAAGTGGCCATCACCGGTGGCAACGGCACAGGAAAGACCAGCCTGCTGAAGGCAATCGTTCGACGCGCCGACGGTATCAACATCTCTCCCAAAGCAGAGATCGGCTACTTCGAACAGACAGGTTACAAGTTCGACGCCTGCCAGTCTGTGATCTCGTTCATGCAGAATGGTTGCGAGTACAGCATGACCGAAATTCGAGGCATCCTCGCCTCTATGGGAATCGGACCGCGCGACCTGACAAAGGACGTTGGCGTTCTCTCGGGAGGCGAAGTCATCAAGCTGCTACTCGCGAAGATGCTGCTGGGCAGATACAACATCTTGCTCATGGACGAGCCTGGAAATTACCTGGACATCAAGAGCGCCGAAGCCCTCGAGCAGATGATGAGCGCCTATGCCGGAACGATAGTGTTCGTCTCCCACGATAAGAGGCTGGTCGAGAACGTCGCAGACATTGTCTACGAAATAAAGGACACCAAGCTAGTCAAAATCTTTCAGCGCGAATAGCCCTAAATGAGCAGGAAATAATCCCCGAACGGAGACAAGGGAGTAAAACGGCAAAGAAAGAGCCTCCGTCCCAACGCAGGGAACGGAGGCTCTTTAATCGCTTTTACTCATCTCCGTCGCTGGTGGCTTTGTCATGACTCTCGTACGAAACGAAACTCAGCGGCATAGTGCGGCACTCAAAATCGCAGGTCAGAACCCTGTCGTCCTACTCCCACTCGATGGCTTTGGTTCTGTCGTCCCGTCATTCCAGTTGCATCCAGTTTTCGGCATCGACATGGAACGCGTGCCGCCGAATGCCGCGATGTCGCGTTTCGTCGGCTTCGGGGACAAAAGTTGGGACAACCTCAAAAACTTTTTCCAAACTCAGGGCATTGAGTTTTTGTTTTTGTCCCAAAGGAGCTTCCGGCCGTGATTCGGGTGCCCGATTGGGCGGAATCGCCCGTTTCTGAAACTCAACCGCAGCATCACGCGCAAGCCACTCGCAACAACTGCAAATGATTGGTCGCGGGCGGCTTCCAACGCGATTCCAAAGCCGCAGGTCAGGCGACTGCGCTGCTGACAGGGAAAGGGAGTCGTATCAGGCGGCTTGCCCATGAGTCGACGATGAGGCCTCCATCGAATGTCGAGAACATGCTGGTAAAATAGGCAATACTTTTTATGACAGGAGACCGAGCATGGCCGAACCCCACGATAGGAAGCCGATCCTCACGATCGAGCAGCAGATAGAGCACCTCAAGCAGAAGGGCGTAGCCTTCGAGCTGTGTTCCGAGGAAGAGGCCGCGGACTACCTGCGCGACAAGTGCAACTTCTTCAAGCTCGCATCCTACCGCAAACTCTTCTCGAAATACGAGGGAGGCCCGCGCGACGGCCGCTACGTAGACCTCGACTTCGGCCAGCTGCGCCTGCTCGCGGCGCTCGACCAGGAGCTGCGCCACGCCCTGCTCGGCATGACGCTCGACATCGAGCATTTCCAGAAGGTGACACTGCTTCGCGAGATGGAGGACCGCGGAGAGGACGGCTACGCCATCGTGGCCGACTACATGGCATCGCTTACCACTGCAAACAGGGAGTACCGCCTGCGCGAGCTCAAGATGAGCGGCCGCAGCCCCTACAGCTCGAGCCTCTACGCGAAGTACTCCGGCGACATGCCTGCCTGGGCCTTCCTTGAGCTCACCTCGTTCGGCACCCTCATCGACTTCGTGCGCTTCTGCGCCAGGCGATGGGGCGACAGGCGCCTCGAGGCCTCCCACTACGACCTCAAGCGCGTGAAGTCCGTCCGCAACTGCGCCGCGCACGGCTCGTGCCTGATCAACTGCTTCGCCGAGAGGGGCGCCGCCCGGGGCTCGGCGTCCAGCGGCGTCTCCCGAAGGGTCGCCGCCGTGGGAATTCCTAAGGCGACCAGGAGGAAGTGGATGGGGAACACGGCCATGCAGGAGGTCGCGACCGTGCTCGTGGCGCACTCCGGCTTGGTACCCGAGGGCTCCTCGCGCTCGCGCGCCGCATCCGAGCTCGCCGGGATGTTCGCCAGGGCCGACGGCGAAACCGAGGCGCTGCCCGACAAGGGGCCCGACGCCGCAGCTCGCTCCGCGCTCGAGTTCCTTCGCAGGTTGACAGAATCGCTCGGGTTGGTAGAATAGCCTGCAGATAGCAAAACCTTCACGGTTTTAGGGGCGGACTTGCGCAAGCGACTCTGCCCTATTTTTATATTCACTCGCTATAGGAGACGGGTGATACCTGGGTCAATGACAGAACTGAGAGGCCCGGAATAATGGAGCCAGTTAGAAACCCTCGGGTTTGCGGGGCGGGATCGTGAGAGCGGTTCTGCCCTATTTTTTTCCTCCGTCTGCCCCAAACCAAGTAGTTCGAAGATAGCCTGTAGGTGTCCTCATGGGTGCCTATTATTTTTCAGGGAATCAGACGCCCGTTCATGAACGCGGCCATCGGCCGCTTCATGAACGGGCGACCGGCTTGACCTGGATCGAACCGCCTTCATCCCCGTCTAGGCGCCGGCAATCAACACCGTAAATCCGCGCGTGCTACAATGCGGGCACCAGAGATGAAAACACAGTCCCCGTCGGGTAGTCGTGGGCGTGCGGGAGTCCGCATCAGTAACCTGCTTCCTTGGTTGTCCCTTCTCTGCATGGTCATCTACATAAAGGAGGAACCAGCCATGCAGATCAGCGCGTCGCCCACCCTGACCGTATATCACGACGGCCAATTCTGGGTCGGGCTGGCGGAGCATGTCGAGGACGGCAGATACGGCGTCGCCCGCATCGTCTTCGGCACAGAGCCGTCCAACGAGGAAATCCTGCAATTCATTACAAGCAAATGGGCGAAGCTCACGTTCTTCGGCGACGAGGCCACGGAAACAAGCAAGCCCGCGAAGAATCCCAAGCGACGCGCTCGCGAGGCAGCGAAAGCCCTTAAGCGGCCCGCGGTGAGCACCAAGGCACAACAGGCGCTCGCAGCACAGCGGGAAGCGATGAAGCAGGAGTCGGCTCAAGCAAGAAGCCAGCGTCGCGCGGATGAGGCGGAGGCGCGCTTCGAGCAGCGAAAGCTGAAGCGCAAGCAGAAGCATCGTGGGCATTGATCGCCATGTGCAGCAAGGCAAACCATATACAGCAGTGGGGCCAGTTCCACTTGAAGCCGACGCCGCGTAGACGCTGATGGTGATGGCTATGCACGGGTACGGGCGCGCCGCCGCACTTCACAGCTTGTTTCTCACGTATTTGGGGTGCACACGCGGCGTTCAAAAATGCGGAGCGACTCCGCATGGCTCGAGACTGAGCCGAGGTGCCCTACTTCTCGCCCTCCAGCAGCCCCACGATACGGTCGATGTCGACGGCGAAGCGGGGCCTTCCCTCGCGCTCATAGAGGTCGAGGTACGCCTGACACTCGAAGACGATGCGCTTGGTGTTGCCGTCGATGATGCGCTGGAGTGTCTCGTAGTAGGCCGAGCCCTCGGTCCTGAAGCGGCGCTGGTAGGCCTTGGTTATGGGGAACATCTTGATGTAGTGGATGCCGTGGCGGCAGCCGGGGCGCGTCGTGGGACGGGGTGGCAGCGCAAAGTACTGGTCTTTGGGCACGTTAGGGGCGATGTTGAAACGCAGCGGCACGGCGAAGTCCCTGCGCTTTCCGCGGAAACGCAGCCTCACCACCACGATGCAGGGACGATTGTGCTTAAGCATGAGCTCGCGGTCGCCTTCGATGAAGCCGAAGAAATCCTGGGAGATGGATACGATCTTCATCGGTTGCGCCCCCTCATACGAAGCGGGGCCCGCATCGCTGCAGGCCCCTACAGGTGGGCGATATTCTACGCCTTGCGGCACCCCGTCGCCCACGGAGGTTAAACGTACACGTAAGCCGTACTCTGAAAGCCGCGGCTTCCGGCAAGTAGTTTGTGCCACGAAAGGTCGCTTTCAACGCGCATAGCTCGCAAAATAACACTCGCTGGGCCGTCACCCCTGGCCGTTACCCTCCAATCTTCATTGGAGTCAGCAGGTCAATTCATATAGTTATGGGGGTGTATCCTAAAGGAAATCAAATTAATACCCCCATAACTAAGGAATTTTCTATTCCCACTCGATGGTCGCGGGCGGCTTGGACGTAATGTCGTAGCAGACGCGGTTGGCGCCAGGGACCTCGGCAACGATGCGGCCGGAGATGCGAGCCAGGACGTCGTAGGGCAGCTTGGCCCAGTCGGCGGTCATGGCATCGCTGGACTCGACGGCACGCAGGATGATCGGGCGCTGGTAAGTGCGCTCGTCACCCATAACGCCGACGGACTTGATGTCGGGCAGGACCGCAAAGTACTGCCAGCAGCTGTGCTCGGAGTTGCGCTCGCCGGTCTGCTCAAACAGGCGCTGGTTGTAGGCGTCGAGCTCCTCGCGCACGATAGCGTCGGCATTCTTGAGGATCTCGAGCTTCTCCTTGTCGACCGCACCGATGATGCGGATGGCCAGACCCGGGCCCGGGAAAGGCTGGCGGAACACGATGTGACCCGGCAGGCCCAGCGCCAGACCAAGCGCGCGGACCTCGTCCTTAAAGAAGTGGTCGAGCGGCTCAATGAGGTCGAAGTGCACGCCCTCGGGGAACGGGATCAGGTTGTGATGGCTCTTGATGGTGGCCGTCTTGCCGCCCGTCTTGCGAGCGCCGGACTCGATGATGTCGGGGTAGATGGTGCCCTGAGCCAGGTACTTCACGGGTTTACCATCGGTCTCAAGCTGCTGAGCAACCGCGAAGAACTCTTTCCAGAACTGCGTACCGATGATGCGGCGCTTCTCCTCGGGCTCGGTCACGCCGGCCAGAAGCTCGGCATAACGGTCCTCGGCGTGGACGTGGATAAAGTCGACGTCAAACTGCTTGGTGAAGACCTCCTCCACCTGCTCGGGCTCGCCCTTGCGCAGCAGACCGTGGTTGATGAACACGCAGGTCATCTGCTTGCCTACGGCGCGGGCGCCCAGCGCAGCCACGACGGAGGAGTCGACGCCGCCGGACAGGGCCAGAATCACGCGGTCGTCGCCGACCTTCTCGCGGAACTCGGCCGTCATGGTCTCGACCAGGTTGTCCATGCTCCAGTTGGGCTCCAGGCCGCAGATCTCAAACAGGAAGTTGCTCAGCAGCTGCTGACCGTACTCGGAATGCTTGACCTCGGGGTGGAACTGCGTGGTGAAGATCTTGCGCTCGACGCACTCCATGGCGGCAACCGGGCACACGTCGGTGCTGGCGGTAACGGTAAAGCCCTCGGGCACCTCGGAGACGGCATCGCGGTGGCTCATCCACACGGTCTGCTCCATGGGCGTGGAGTTAAAGAGCTTGGCGCCTGCCGTGCGCGTGATGGTGGCGCGGCCATACTCGCCCACCTCGGAGTGGCCGACCTTGCCACCGAGCGTCACGGCCGTGATCTGATGACCGTAGCAGAAGCCCAGGACGGGAAGGCCCAGGTCAAAGATGGCGGGGTCGATGGACGGAGCGTCCTCGGCATACACAGAAGCCGGGCCGCCGGAAAGGATGAGCGCAGAGGCGTTCATCTCGCGAATCTCGTCGGCCGAGATGTCGCAGGGAACGATCTCGGAATACACGTTGAGGTCGCGGACGCGACGGGCAATGAGCTGACCGTACTGCGCACCAAAGTCGAGTACGAGGACCTTTGCGGAAGCCTTTTGATCCATGGTTTCCCCCTCTTGTTGGCGGGGAGCCGATGCTCACCCGCGTGAATGAACGAAATAGCTTTCATAGTGTACACGTTATATGGGGTTTCTCGTCCCTCGCAACCATCAGCGCACGGCAAACGCACGACCTGGACCCCTATTTGACGGCAATTGAAGTGTTACCAAACGTTACGGATGATGTAATACGTTTGAACATTGGACGCCCTGTGCCACAATACTGCCGAACGACTCCGCCCTCGCGGCGGCAAATACGATAGGAATACCAGCATGAAGCGCATCCTTCTCATCGCCACGGGCGGCACCATCGCATCGACCGAGGACGGCAACGGCCTCTCCCCCGCCCTGACCGGTGAGGAACTCGCCCAGAGCGTCCCCGAGATCTCGGGCCTCTGCGAGCTCGACGTCGTGCAGCCCATGAACATCGACAGCACCAATATGCGCCCGAGCGACTGGATGCGTATCCGCGACGTCATCGTCGAGGGTTACGCCGACCACGACGGCTTCGTGATTCTGCACGGCACCGACACCATGAGCTACACCGCGGCGGCGCTTTCCTACCTGATTCAGGACAGCCCCAAGCCCATCGTGCTCACCGGCTCGCAAAAGCCCATGGGCAACCCCTTTACCGATGCCAAGCTCAATCTGTACCAGAGCCTGCTCTATGCGCTCGACGAGCA
This sequence comes from Collinsella sp. OM08-14AT, assembly GCF_003438115.1. Classification (NCBI taxonomy): domain Bacteria; kingdom Bacillati; phylum Actinomycetota; class Coriobacteriia; order Coriobacteriales; family Coriobacteriaceae; genus Collinsella; species Collinsella sp. OM08-14AT. Next base: position 48,956 of record NZ_QSTE01000011.1, on the reverse strand, counting down.
TTCGCACGATGTCTCGATCGTGTTTGGCGGCGTGGCAATTGCCGGCACGCGCGCCCGCAAGCAGCGCACCATGAGCTTTAACGCGTTCATTAGTGTCAACTATCCGCCCATTGCCTACATCCGCAACGACCGCATCGTGCGCAACGGGATTCACGGCACTCACCAGAATGAGTGCCCGGTTCGTTTCTACGACAGTATCGACCCGCGTGTGTTTGTCCTTAAGCTCACGCCCGGCGTGAACCCGGGTATCCTGGACGCCCTTGCCGATAGCTACGATGCTGTAATCCTGGAGACCTTTGGCATTGGCGGCATCCCCGAGTTTGGTGAGTCGGGCGAGTCGTTCCAAGAGACAATTTTCCGCTGGGTCGATTCGGGCCGCACTGTCGTTATGACCACGCAGGTCCCCGAAGAGGGCCTTGACCTGGGTGTTTATGAGGTCGGCCGCGCTTACGCCGATCATTCGGGTATTTTGCGCGGCGACGACATGACCACCGAGACGCTCGTAGCCAAAACCATGTGGGCACTCGGCCAGTCACGCGATGCCGCCGAGATCCAGCGCCTGTTCTACAGCCAAGTCAACCACGACCGCATCCCGATGGCGTAATTCAGTTGTCGACGGGTATCCCCTATTCGATCCCCTCGAGAAGCTCTGACACCGTCATGCCGAGTGCGGGCGCGATCTTAAATAGAACCTTGAGCGTGAAATTTGCCGTCCCATCTTCGATTCGGTCGAGGTAGGGTCGGCTGATTCCTGTCGCCACACAAAAATCAACCTTGGAGATACCAAGGTCCCTGCGTGTCTCTTCGACCCGCCTGCCAAGAATCTGTTTAGCACGTTCGTCCATGCAGACGAGTTTGAAATGGAGCCGAACATAAACGTAAACTATAGTTTACGTTTTGCCGAATACACAGGAGTTTTCTATGTCGGGTTCTTCGGTCCGCACGTACCGAGCCACGCTTCGCACAAACAGCGCACCGCCCAAGCTCGTCGTCGTTGAAGCAGAATGTCTTTCGCCCGATGAGCGCACAGCATTTGCATTGCTATCAAGTCGCGTCGCCGCCGTTCTGGTCCCTTGCCCGGCGCAAGGCGAACTTGTCATCCAATGCCAAGCGCACAGCCGCTCGCTCAATCAGGCTGCCGTAATCGCAACCAGCCAACGCGGCCTGCCGCTCCTTTTAGAAGCCGGTATCGCACTCGCCCTCCGCGGTTCCGGATACGAAAACGAGGCCGCCGCCGATATGGTCTTTAAACCACGATCGAGCGGCGGCCTCGCAGCAGCCATTGAATATGCGTGCAGGCTCGTTGCCTAAAAGGACAAGCTAGAAACCAAAGCCAAAGCCTGTTCCGGTAATAGCCGAGTACATAAAGTAAACGTTAATCACGTTGAGGAACACACCCGTGATGCAACCGTTGCGCAGGTAGCGCTCGCACACGATGCGTGCCATGGCGGCGGAGTCATCGTTGTTTTTTGCCTGGCGTCCCGCCGTAAAGTACGTCGCCACGCTCAGCAGCAGATTGAGCACCGGCAACGCCAGCAACTCGTAGCTCTTGCCCCAGCGCGTCGCCTCGCCGGCAGCATTAAACTTTGTTGCCACCTCGGGACCAATGTTGGGGATAACACACGCTGCGACCACCAGCGGAATCACCGCAAGTACGAGCAGCGCAATACCCATGTAGCCAGCTTTTTTGCCATATTTAAACATATGCGTCGTCCTTACACGTTAAAGCGGAAGTGCACGACGTCGCCATCGGCCATAACATAGTCCTTGCCCTCAATACGCAGCTTGCCGGCAGCCTTGGCGCCCTGCTCGCCACCAAGCTCGATGTAGTCGTCGTAACCAATGACCTCGGCCTTAATAAAGCCGCGCTCAAAGTCGGTGTGGATGACGCCGGCGGCCTGCGGGGCGGTCGCGCCCTGACGCACCGTCCAGGCCTTGACCTCCATCTCGCCAGCCGTAAAGAACGACTGCAGGCCAAGCAGCTTGTAGGCGGCCTGCGCGAGCACGTCCAGACCTGGCTGCTCCAGGCCCAGGCTCTCCAGGTAGTCGGCTGCGTCCTCGGGATCGAGCTCGGAAAGCTCGGCCTCGATCTTGGCGCAGATGGGCAACGGCTTGACACCGTCGATGGGCGCCAGGTCGTCATTGAGCATATCCTCATCCACGTTGGCCACATACAGGATGGGCTTCATAGTGAGCAGGAACAGACCCTTGGCGGCGGCACGCTCCTCGTCGGTCATCTCCATGGATGCGGCGCGCTTGCCCTCGTTGAGCCAGGCAAGCAGACGCTTGGCGACCTCGAACTTGGGCATGAGCTCCTTGTCGCGCTTGGCCTCCTTCTCGAGCTTGGGCAGCTGCTTCTCGAGCGTGCCCATATCGGCCAGGATGAGCTCAGTCATGATGGTGTCGGCATCGCCGGCGGGATCGACGAACTCGCCCGTGCGGCCCACCTCACGCATAACGTTGGGATCCTTAAAGTAGCGCACGACCTCGCAGATGGCGTCGGTCTCGCGAATGTTGGCCAGGAACTGGTTGCCCAGACCCTCGCCCTCGTTGGCGCCCTTCACCAGACCTGCGATGTCGACGAACTCGACCGTAGCCGGCACAATGCGGCCCGGGTTGACGATATCGGCGAGCTTTTGCAGGCGGCTATCGGGCACATCGACGATACCCACGTTGGGGTCGATCGTGGCAAACGGGTAGTTGGCGGCAAGGCCGGTCTTTTTGGTAAGCGCGGTGAACAGCGTCGACTTGCCCACGTTGGGCAGGCCCACGATACCGATGGAAAGGGACACGACAGCTCCTTTTGGTACAGGTACTTTAAACTGCATAAGTATAGCGCCGCCGCAGCATCTGGGCGAACCCGGACGCCACGGCGGCGCAAATGAAGCAGAGATGAGTGAGAGTTCGAGACTGCAGTCCTTACTTAAGCTCGGGCCAGAAATCCTTGTTGGCCTCGATGAGCTCGTCCAGGATCTGCTTAGCAACGCTCGCCGAAGGGATGGTCTTGGAAAGCGTGAGCGCCTGCCAGAGCTTCTGGTAGCTGCCCTCGACCCAAGCCTGGACAACGAGCTTCTCGACGGAAACCTGCTGCTCCATCAGGCCCTTCTGGAACTGCGGAATCGGACCCTGGCAGATCTTCTCAAAGCCGTTGGAACCAACGATGCAAGGCACCTCGACCATGGCCGTCGGGTCGAAGTTGGGCACAGCGCCATCGTTGGGGACGATCAGCAGGAAGCGCTCGAGCGTGTTCTCGGCCAGCGCGCAGGCAAGGTCGACGATGTAGTTGGCGTGAACATCCGGCTCAAAGCCGCCGTCCTTGGCCGTACCCTTAGCGATGATGTCGCGGCAAGCGCCAAAGACCTTCTTCTCGCGGCCGTCCATAACCTCATTGGCGCGAGTGTAGTTAGGGTCAGACGTCTCGACGACATAGTCCGGGTACAGGTAATACTTGAGGTAGGTATTGGGAATCGTCTCGGGATCGACAGCATAGACATCCTTGGCCTTGCCGAAGGTGTGAATCCAGCTCTCCTCGACATGCTGCTCCTTACCGGCCTCGTGCTCGATGCCGTCCAGGTAGCCGTTCTTAGCCATGTGCTCCTTAATCTGCGGCATGAGGTCGTTGCCCTCCTTGTCGTAGATTTTGCTCCACCAACCAAAGTGGTTGAGGCCGTAGTAGCTATACTGCAGCTCGCGACGATCCTTGATGCCGCACATACGGCTCATCTTATCCATGAGGTCGATCGGCATGTCGCAGATGTTGATGATGCGGCTGTTGGGGCGCAGCACGCGACAGGCCTCGGCGACGATAGCTGCGGGGTTGGAGTAGTTGAGCATCCAGGCGTTGGGGCTGTACTTCTCCATGTAGTCGAGGATCTCGATGACGCCGCCGATGGAACGCATGCCGTAGGCGATGCCGCCGGCACCGCAGGTCTCCTGGCCAACGCAGCCGTACTTGAGAGGAATCTTCTCGTCGAGCTCGCGCATGGCGTACAGGCCAACGCGGATGTGAGCAAGGACGAAGTCGGTACCGGTGAAAGCCGTCTCGGGATCGGTGGTGTAGCTAAACTCAACCTCGGGAGCGTTTTCGTGGAAGTAAATCTCGCAGGCCTTGGCCACAATCTCCTGACGCTCGGCGTTGTTGTCGTAGAAGGTCACCTTGTTGACCGGAAAGCGGTCACGCTCCTCAAGCAGCATCAGGGCGATACCCGGAGTGAAGGTGGAGCCACCGCCGGCAATGGTCACGGCATAGTTTTTCTTGGACATGATGTCCTCCTCATTCTGGCCGCTTGCTCAATCCGTCCCCGCACGCGGCCTGCGCGGTTTGGAATTGTTACCTAGAAGTGGAGTTTTTTATCTCTAGAATGGGCCTTGCGGTGCATACCGGCTCTGCAAGGCCGATTGTTTCGATGGACGATGGTTTACAGAAGACTCTCGAACTTCAGAAGACTTTCGAACTTCTCGCGAACCTGCGGGACGGTAAGGCCGATGATGACCTGGATTGACTGGCCTTGGACCACCAAGCCATGCGTACCGATCGCCTTGAAGGAGGCCTCGGGTGCAACGGCGCCCTTGTCCTTGACGTTAACGCGCAGACGGGTGGCGCAGTTAGTTACGTCGATGACGTTATCCGTGCCACCGAGTAGATCGAGGATGTTCTCGGCAAGCACCAAGCGCTCATCATCTTTACTCTTGGCGACCGATTTGCTAGCAGCAGCACCGCCCTGCTTTTGCTTGTAGTCGGCCTTGGACTTGAGCTCGACCTCAACATCATCATCCTCGCGACCGGGGGTCTTAAAGTCGAACTTGACGATCAGGAAACGGAAGACCACGACCCAAAGGGCGGTAAAGCACAGACCGACAAGGATGGAGATGGCGTACTGCAGACCGTGTGCGGCCCAAAGGGGCAGCCAGTCCCACGAGAGCATCGAGATGATGCCGCCGTCAAAGATACCCACGACGCCAAGGAGGTTTTGAGCCATGCAGCCGAGCGCTCCGAGCACGCAGTGGACGACGAACAGGCCGGGCGCAATGAACAGGAAGGTGAAGTCAAGCGGCTCGGTAATACCGCAAAGCATAGCGGTAAGGGTGACCGGGATTAGCAGAGCCTTGACGCGCTGCTTGCGCTCGGGTTTGGCGGTCATATAAAACGCAATGGCGACGCCAAGCGAGCCGAAGACTTTAGTCCAACCAGGGCAGGTATAGGCAGCCCAGGGTGCGGCATCCTTAAGAGCAATGCTCGGATCGGCAGCCAATTGGGGCAGGATGTTGGCCCAAGCAGCAAAGATGCCGCCGTTGACCGCCGCGTTGTCGTAATAGAACGGCGTATAGATAAAGTGGTGCAGGCCCGTAGGAATCAGCACGCGCTCGAAGAACGCAAAGACGCCCACGCCAAACGTACCGGCGGAAAGGATGAATCCCTGGAAGGCGGCGATAGCAGCCTGAACATGCGGCCACACCAGGCAGGCGATAATAGCGACCGGAACCATAACGAAGAAACCGATCATATAGATGAACACGGAGCCCGAGAACACGCCCAGCCACTCAGGAAGTTCGGTGTCGAAGTACTTGTTGTGAAGCATCGTGGCGATACCAGAAATGATCAGCGCGCCCATGATGCCCATATCAAGCGTTTTGATGCTTGCGATAGTGGCAAGACCAGTACCGCTGCCCGCCTCGACAGAGTAGTCGACCCCAAAGACAGGGCCCCACTGCCCCAAGATTGTGCTTACAAAGTAGTTGAAGGTAAGGTAGATGGCCAAAGCCTCCATGCAGCAGCGAGCGTTCTGCTTGTTCGCGAGCGAGATTGGCAACGCTACGCAAAACAGCAACGGCATCTGGTTAAAGAGCGTCCAACCACCCTGGAGCAGCACATTCCAGCAATCAAACCAAAGATGGCCCGCAGTGGCCATCTCGCCAAAGATCGCCTCGGTGGTAAACAACGTACCCAGGCCGACGACGATTCCGGAAAATGCGAAAAGAATTGCAGGCGTGTACATTGCACCGCCGAAACGTTGTATCTTTTGCATCATGACGGGGAATCCCCCTCTCTTCATTCGGAGCGGCTGCGGTTTTGGCTTCACTCGAGACCGCAGACGCGCCGTTTGCGTGTACCTCGTGCAATAGGACGGGTGGGCCCGTGTCCCCGACTTCTTGCGCTTCTTTTTTTATCATATCACTTATCTAGACAAGTTAATACGGTTTCTATGTTCGGTCAGCGGTCGATAATTGACGGTGAACGGTTTATTTCAAATAATTTACCTGTTATTGCCTGTTTGTCGTAATTCTTTAAAACCAAAAAATTTATCAACTTGTCTAGATATGCTTGTATAAGGATGTTTACATACCTATACTTCGATACAACATTCACCGCCACGTTAAGGAGTCACCATGAAAAGTGCGGTCTTCTATGGAAAGCACGACCTCAGAGTCGAGGAATCGGCAAAGCCGGCCGTGGGCAGGCGCGACGTTCTGATCAACGTCAAAGCTTGCGGCGTCTGCGGTACCGACGTTCATATCTATGAAGGCGACAAGGGTGCAGCCGACGTTACCCCGCCCACGATCCTTGGTCATGAGTTTGCGGGCGTTGTCGAGGCCGTGGGCAGCGACGTCGCTGGCTTTAAACCGGGCGATCGCGTGTGCATCGACCCAAACCATCCCTGCGGCTGCTGCGAACCCTGCCGCGACGGAATCAACCACTACTGCGAGCATATGACCGGTTACGGCACCACCGTTAACGGCGGCTTTGCCGAGTACTGCTCCGTCGATATGCAGCAAGTCTACAAGTTGGGCGATCACACCAGCTTTGAGCAGGGTGCTATGACCGAGCCCGTCTCCTGCTGCCTGCACGGCATTGATATGTGCAACATCAAGCCCGGCAGCACAGTTGTCGTTATCGGCGGTGGCATGATCGGTCTGCTCATGATGCAGCTTGCCAAAAACGCCGGCGCCACCAAGGTCGTCTTGCTCGAGCCCGTCGAGGGCAAGCGCGAGGTTGCGCTCAAACTCGGCGCCGACCTGGCAATTGATTCCATCCACGAGGACGTCCCGGCCCGCCTGAAGCAGGAGGGCGTCGGCAACGTCGATGTCGTTATCGAGTGTGTTGGCAAGCCAGTCACCATCGAGCAGGCCATCCAGATCGCCGGCCACAAGGCTACGGTCATGATGTTCGGCCTCACCAAGCCCGATGAGACAATCACCGTCAAGCCCTTCGAGGTCTTCCAGAAGGAGCTTGTGCTTACCTCGTCCTACATCAACCCTTATACGCAGCGTCGCGCGCTCGAGCTCATCGACTCTGGCAGGCTCGACGTATCCTCGATGGTCGCCAAGGTGGCTTCCCTCGACGAACTCGGCGCCATCCTGTCAGACCCAGCTCTGCGTGCCATGGGTAAATATATAATCGACCCCAGCAAGTAAATCGATTGACACCTGCGCGGACGGCCCTCATCCGTCGTTCACGCACCCAGCTCTAGGAGACCGTCATGGCGCGAGCCATCTTCCAAACTATTTATGACAACGTGAAGCAGTCGATTGACGACGGCACATACGCCTATCAGAGTTATCTGCCTTCGGAGACTGAGCTCACGCAGCTGTTTGACTGTTCGCGCATGACGGTCCGTCGCGCCATCTCGATGCTTGCGGCAGATGGTTACGTGCTCCCCCAGCAAGGCAAAGGCATGCGCGTCATTCGCAACATCAGTGACGAGAAGAGTCGTGGTGGCGGCGGACTCGAGACCTTTAAGGAAATCGCGGTCAACCGAGGCTTTGAGCTCAAGACTGTCACCACCGTCTTTGAGCTCCTCATCTGCAGCAAGGCGCTCTCCAAGATTACTGGGTTTCCCGAAGGCTGTGAGCTCACACGCGCCAAACGCATCCGTTATGCAGACGGACAAGCCGTGTGCTCCGACGACTCCTATTACCTAAGCTCACAAGTACCGGGGCTGACACCCGAGATTGTCAACGACTCGATCTATCGTTACCTCGAAGAAGATCTTGGCATTAGGATTGCCACGGGCAAACGCGATGTAACGATCGAGCATCCCACGCCCGAGGATACGCGCGTGCTCGATCTCGACGACTTTAACGCACTCGCCGTTATACGCGGGCAGACCTACAACGCCGACGGCATCCTTATGGAATACACCGAGACCAAACAGGTCCCCGGGTTCTTTTTGCTCCATGAAACCGTGACGCGCAACGGTACCGGTCGAACCGGCCACCAAAGCAGCATGAACTAACCATTTATTAGTTGCGGTGGGATAGTTCCTAGAATGGCCAGCTTAAGGGCAAAACAGGAACTATTCCACCGCAACTTTTTTTGGCCGGCGGGGCAGTGTCTGTCCCACCGGCCATCATTTACGCTCTTTTAGCTAGTCCGCGAGCTTCTCCACCTGGTCGAGCATCTTGTCGAGCTTGGCCTTTGCCTCGGCCTTGACCTTCATCGCCTCTTCGTGGGCCTTGGCCTTCTGGGCAGCCTTTTCCTCGGCCTCGGGATCGACGACAACCAGATTGGAGGCGTCGTGCTCGACCAGCTTGAGCGCATGCTCGGGACAAACCTTGACACAGGCGCCACAGCCTAAACAATACGTGGACTCCAACGCAAAGCGGCCGCTTCCCACCAAATCGCAGGCGGACGTGGGGCACGCGTTAACGCACTCGCCACACGACGTGCACTTGTCAAAATCGCACTCCGGCGTGCTCACCTGCATGTTCTGGGCAAGCTCGGGATGGTTCTGCAGTGTCGAGAGCACCAGCTGCCGCCCGTGCGTGAGCGAACGGCGACGCTTGGTCGTCGTGGTGCCGCACATGGTGTTGAGCGTGCGCTCCAGCTGGGTAATCTGATGACGATGGGCTTTGAGCTTCTGCGTCACCGAGGCCAGCGCCGCCGTCGCCGGGTTGAGCTTGGTCACGGTAAGGCCCGTCGTGCGGGCGATCTTTTCCATGTACTCCTTGCGTTCGTACTCGCGAAGCTTATGGCACTTGAGGCTCTTGGGGTCGACCTCCAGGCCCATACCCGTGCCAGACCACTCCTCGGCCTTCGCAATCGCCTCGCCCAGAATGTCCTCACCACCGGTGTTGCGGCATTTATCGCACACGCCCAACGGCAGGTACACGCTCACGTTGGGATAGTCGGCCAGCACCGAGAACCAGGTCTCGGCCGTAATATCGCCCACGCAGGCAACGACGACCTCGTTTTCGCGCGGCATGCGCTTAAGGGCACGCGTGCAGGTAACGTAGGCAGTCTCGTGGCTCGTAGCAGCAGAGACGATATCGTCATACAGGTTTTTGGGCGCCAGGCGCGGCGAGATGATCGCCTCGGTCGGACAGGCAGCGGCGCACAGGCCGCACTTGCGACAGGAGTCGAGGATCTCAATGGCGTCTTCCTCGACCTCGATAGCGTTGACCGGGCACACGTCCATGCACGCGGTGCAGCCGCTCTTTTCGTTTTTGCAGGTCAGGCACGGAATGGTATTGCCGCGCGGGCGCTCCTTGTAGTCGGCAGGATTCCACTGCGGCGCTGACGGATCGAGTGCATCGGTCACACCGCCAAGCGGGTTTTTAAGAAAGTCGAAACCCTTACTGATCTCGATAATGTCATCAAACAGATCGTGTTCCTGCGCCATGCGCGGCCCCTCCCTGAGCAGTGCAAACAAGCAAGAGATAATGATACGCTATCGGCCCACGCCTCGGGCAAATTACACGCGGCGCATCTTTGCGGCAAATAGCCTATGCCCATCGCCGCCTCGATTGCACAAGGTCAATCAAGCGCCAAGCTATGCCTCGCACATGAGCTGCACGAGCTTCTGTTTGGTCACCTTGGTCTGCTCGTTGGCCATGTTGCGCTCGTTTCTAAAGACCGCATTTGCAACACCCTGCAAATCGGCATCGGAAATCTCACCAAGGCCCAGCTCCTCGAGCGTGGTCGGCAGACCGACGCGCTGGCAAAACTCGAGCACCTGATCAAGCTCGGGCGCACGCTCCAGGCGCAGCTGCACCACCAGGCCAAATGCCACGGCCTCGCCATGCATGGCCCTGCACTCGGGCAGAATCGTCAGACCGTTGGCGATGGCATGCGCCAACGCCAAGCCACCGCTCTCAAAGCCGACGCCCGAGAGCAGAATATTGCACTCGATCAGGCGCTCAACTGCCGGCGACGTACGGCCCTTTTTGAGATCGCGCTTGGCAGCGACGCCGCACTCCATGAGCGTGTCATAGCAGGCGCGAGCCGCGACCAGAGCCAAGTGCCCCGGCGCGCCACCGTGCTCGTTGGTGCCGTGCGCCGCGGCGCACGAACGCGCCTCGAAGTACGTTGCCAGTGCGTCGCCCATGCCAGCGACCGTCATACGCAGCGGGGCCGCCGCGACCACGTTGGTATCGACCACGACCAAATCTGGATTCTTCTCGAGCATCAGGTAGCGGTCGAACGACCCATCCTCGTGATACAGCACCGAAATCGCGCTGTATGGACCGTCCATCGAAGCCGCCGTGGGACATACGCACAACGGCAACTCGGCATAAAACGCAACGGCCTTGGCGATATCGAGCATCTTGCCGCCGCCAATACCCACCACCATGTCACAATACTCGGCCTGGGCTTCCTTAGCCATTTTTACAACGGCCTCTTCCGTACAAGGACCGTTATAGATCTTAAAGAACCGCTCGCTTAGATCGTCGTCCAGAAATCCATCGACAATCTGCTTGCACAACCGATCCTCGGTGCCCTGGTCAAACAAGACATAGGCGGCGCAGCCCAACCATGACAAATACCTGCCCTGACGCGAAAGTTCGCCCGGCCCCTGAACATACCGGCCGGGACCGCCATAAACCATGGGAAGCGCCATACGAGAATCCGCCCTTCATCAAACAACGGTTGGTGCAAAGTAACCTGACCCCTTTGCACCATAGCAAAAAGGGGCAAAGCCATCTGCCGGCTTTGCCCCTTCCTTAGCTTGATTTACTCATCCATGAGGTAATAATGACCCAGCGCATCGGCACCCAGGATGGCGTTGGCGACCATCTCGGGCGTCACCTCAAACGGCATGTTGCACATGGTGTCATCGGGCGCGCAGGCGGCCTCGGCAACAATCATGGCCTGCTCGCGTGTAAGCTCGGTAACGCCAAGTTCCTTCATCGTGACCGGCAGGCCCAACTCAATGCAGAAGCCCAAGACTTCCTCGAGCTTCTCAGTCGGAGCATCCTCGAGTACCAGCTGGACGATGGTACCAAAGGCGACCTTCTCGCCGTGATACATGCCGTGGCACTCGGGCAGCATCGTCAGGCCATTGTGGATGGCATGAGCAGCAGCAAGGCCCGAGCTCTCAAAGCCAATGCCCGAAAGCAGCGTATTGGCCTCGATGATGTGCTCGACGGCAGGCGTGAGCGCACCCTTCTCCAGCGCGACCTTGGCCTTGACGCCATCGGCCATGAGCGTCTCATAGCAGAGCTTGGCGAGCGCCAGGCCAGCCATACCGCCCTTGCCGCCGGCGCAGGTGCCGCCGTCGGCATCATGCGTCGCCTGGGCCTCAAAGTAGGTTGCGAGCGCATCGCCCATACCGGAAACCGTCAGGCGCACCGGGCTCGCCGCGATAACCGTCGTATCCATAAGGACAATGTTGGGGTTTGCCTTAAGGAAGAGGTATTTATCAAACTGGCCGTCATCGGTATAGAGCACCGAAAGAGCGGAACACGGAGCATCGGTCGAAGCAATGGTGGGGCAAATGATAACCGGGGACTCCAGGTAGTAGGCAACGGCCTTCGCGGTGTCGAGGATCTTGCCGCCACCGACGCCGACGATGATGTCGCAACCGTTGTCGCGAGCGAGCGCAACCAGGCGATCGACCTCGCCCTTGGAGCACTCGCCGTTAAAGTCCTCAAACAGCAGCTCGGCCTTAGCCTCAGCAAAACCGCCCTCGATCTTAGCACCGACGCGCTTCTTGCCCGAAGGCGTCACGATGACGAGGGCCTTAGCGCCGAGCGGCTCGACATAAGAACCGAGCTTGGCCAGCTCGTCCGGGCCCTGGATGTACTTGCTGGGGCTATTGAAAATTGCAGCCATAACTATCCCATTCTCTAAAAAGAAAGGGGCTCCGTACAGATACGTGCGGAGCCCCTCGTTACGATAACAAGAGTCGATTAGAAATCGATGTCGGTGTCGTAGTAGCAGGCCTTGAGAATCTTCTCGAAGTCGGCAGCCTTGGTCTCACGCGGGTTCTCGGGCGTGCAGGCGTCGGTCTCGGCGTTCGCGGCGATCTCGGGGAGCTTCGCGAGGAACTCCTCCTCGGAAACCATCTGCGGGTTCTCGGCGTCGACCTTCACGCCACCATTCGCGTAATCCTTGATGGACTGCGGAATGTTGAGCTGGTCGTTGAGGTCGCGAATCTTCTGGACGAGCGCGGCAATGAGCTCCTCGTTGGTCTCGCCGGGAAGGTGCAGGATCTCCTTGGCCACGTAAGCGTAACGCTCGGCAGCGCGCGGGTCCTTGGAGTTCCACTGGATGACCTTGCCCAGGTACATGGCGTTAGCAGCACCGTGGATGATGTGGCCGTTCTCAAAGGCTGCACCGGTCTTGTGAGCCATGGAGTGAACGATGCCGAGCAGGCCCGAGGAGAAGGCGATACCGGCGATGCACTGAGCCTCGTGCATGTGCTGACGGGCCTCATGGTCGCCGGCATAGGACTTGGGCAGCCACTCGACGATCTCGCGGATGCCGTGCAGAGCGTTGGCGTCGGTGAACATGGAAGCGCAGGTGGAAACGTAGGCCTCCATGCAGTGGGTCAGAGCGTCCATGCCGGTATGAGCGCACAGCTTGGCGGGCATGGTGTAGGTGAGCTCGGGGTCGACGATGGCGACATCAGGGGTGATGTTGAAGTCGGCCAGCGGGTACTTGATGCCCTTGGCGTAGTCGGTAATGACGGAGAAGGCAGTGACCTCGGTAGCGGTACCGGAGGTAGAGGAGATGGCGCAGAAGTGAGCCTTCTGACGCAGCTCGGGGAAGCTGAACGGCTGGATGATGTTATCGAAGGACTCCTCGGGATACTCGTAGAAGACCCACATGGCCTTAGCGGCATCGATGGGCGAGCCGCCGCCGATGGCGATAATCCAGTCGGGCTCGAACTCGCGCATGGCCTCGGCGCCCTTCATGACCGTCTCGATGGACGGATCGGACTCGACGCCCTCGAACAGCTTGACCTCGAAGCCGCCCTCTTTGAGGTCGGCCTCAACGTCCTGCAGGAACCCGCCGCGGCGCATAGAGCTGCCGCCAGAAACGATGATGGCCTTCTTGCCCTTGAGGTTCTTCACCTCGTGGCGAGCGCCCTCACCAAAGTACAGATCGCGAGGATTGGTAAAACGTCCCATACTGTGCCTCCTAAACAAGCCCCTCTTAGACTTGCGTATATAACGGAGCACCCGATTGGCTCCGTTAGGACCGTTTTGCGCGTTGCCGGCGATGACAATGCGCGATGTCTAAACGTCTCAACGCTCAGACAAACACTATTTTACCGTTCTGGTTGGTCAGTTATTCACCTAAAGCCGACAATGATGAAACGTTTTTTCTATCCCTGAAGACCCTTATGGGGCATTCATACTCCCAAGCTGGGCAAACGTTTTATCAAGGTTGACCACATATCCCGGGCAGGGCTGTGCCCCTCCAAAATGCGCCCCGTTCGCCGCCAAAAATCGACCGTTTGCGGCACCGTGATACCACTCAGTCGTCCAAGGTGCCGACATTTGTGCGACATCCGTCTGACATCCGTCTTCGTGGTGCAAAGGTGCATGTCCAAGTGCGGTACCCCCGGTGTGCCACATGCGGGTAAACTAGAGCCTTATATAGAGAGATTTGAACCCTAACCGCAGCAAAGGAGGCCCCATGGCATTCGATCCCATTCAAGAGGATTGCCATCGCCTCGTTCTTGAGGCCTTGCGCCGCGACAATATCCCGCTCACCGACGGTGCCGCCGTAGAGCGTCTGATGGAACAATTCACCCGCAACCCCGCGCCGCTCATCGTGCACGACCGCGACCGCGCCGGGCACCTCATTGCCAAGGTGGTCGAGGCTGTCGACTACCGCATTCCCTTTATCCCTGACGATACCCAGGCAGAGCAAGAAGAGGCCGCAGCCGAGAACATGCTCCGCGAGGCAGCCGCGCTCGATCCGAGCAACTGGGATGCCCAGCGCATGCTGACCGCCCTCACCGCCAACTCCAACGAGGAGTACGTACAGTACTTGGTATCCAAGCGCGATGAAGTCGAGCACGACCTGGCGCTCAAGATTGCCTCGGCGCAGGACCCCTACGAGCGCGAGGCCGCAGGCGACCTTATGCGCCGTCCCTACCTGCGCTGGCTTGCCGCCCTTGCGTCACGCGCCCTCATTAGCGGCCGCTATCGCATGTCGCTCGAAGCTGCAAACCGCAGCCTGGACTTTGCGCCCAACGACCCCGCCGGCGTCCGCCACACTGCGATGCTCGCCATGGCAAAGCTCGAATACCCCGCCGAGGAGCTCAAGCGCTTTCGCTCTGCCCACTCCGTCCCCTATCTCGCCAACACGCCGCTACGCCGTCGTCCCAAGGATGCGGAGCGCGACTTGGACCCATGGACGCTCATCGCGCTGATGAGCGCTGCCTGGCGCGAGCTGGACTACGAGGGTGCCGAGCACTACTTGCGCATCCTTGCACGCTCGTGCCCGCACGCAGCCGAGGCACTCTACTTTCAAACCGAGTTTCCCGATGGCGTCTATGCCCGCGTCAACGTGGGTGCGGGCTCCACCGACGAGCTTGTCCTTGCTCTATCCGAGGCGACGCCGGTACTGCAGGAGGGCTTGGGCGCCCCCGACAACGCCAGCTTTGCCGCCTGGGTCGCCACCAACGATATCGTGCGTTCCCAGATCGACGAGCGCATCCTGCGGGCGGCCGAGCAGGGCTTGCCGTTTAAGGGAGGAGACCTCTAATGGATCCGAGCGTCTACATCCCCGCCTACCTGGAGCGCGCCTACGTTGCGTCGCACCCCGAACTCACCGATGCAGCACGCGAGCTTGTCCATAACGACGTGAGCGTCAACCCTCACAAGTATGCGCAGACCGAGCATGCCCAGGCGCTGCTGTCCTATGCTGGCGTCCACCGCCACCTGCTCGACGAGCTCCATCGTATTGAGGACATGGGCAGCGACGATGAGTTTGAGCAGACGCGCAACCGCCTGTTCGACGATATGCGCGACGAGCTGCTCAAGATCGTCCGCATCGATGCGTATGTCCTCGATGCCCAGCTGCTCGCTATCATTTTGGCGGACACGCCCGTCGACGCCTGTCTAGGCGACCTGCTGAAGCTCGAAGCGACCACGGCCGATTACCTGCAGCAAAGCGTGCCCGGGTTCGATATGGAAGCCCCGCACTACTGGACCAACAAGGTCCTGGCAGACGGTGTGACAGCGGCCGATCTCACCGTGAGCGAGCCGGCGTTTATCGGGTGGCTCCACACGCTCGAGGCCATCTCGCAGCTGTGCATGGCGAGCGCTCGTTACCGTGCTGCCGCCAACTATTCTCGCCGCGTTCTTAAGGCGGAAGGCTATCCCACCCGAGCTGCAGGCACCGTGCTACTCGCCCTCGCTCGCCTGGAAGACGAGGACGGCTTTTTTGCCCTGGCCCACCAGCTCGAGGAGCAGATAGGGGCCGATGCCCTCGAGAACTCCCCCTGGTACCTACTCGCCCGCACGATCTTGCTGTTCAAAACGAACAAGATGCGCCCGGCGACACGCGCGCTGCGCGAGTTTGCCAACCGCTGCGAGGGCGGCGCGTTCTTTTTGCTGAACCCCATGTATCAGACGCCGTACCTTCCCTGCCGGCCCGAACCGCACGACCCCTGGGACCTTTCGCATCAGGCAGTTTGGGAGGCCGACGGCATCATCTCGGATACTCCCGACTTTGCCCCCTGGGCCAACGCCTGCGAAGACGTATCGCAGCTTGCCCAGGAATTTGCGCGCCGTTACGGCTTTTAACGGCGCAAACGCCACGACCATGTCATTCACGTTAGGAACGGCTTCATGAACTTCCGCTCTTCTCTCGCCTGCACCTCGAGCGATATCGCCCGCTGGGGGCTGCGCTCCGTCCTTAAGCGCCAGGGCGGCGTACTCCCCGGCCGCATCGCCATGAAGATCGACCCCGAGCTGCTAAGCGACCTCGCGGGCCTTGTCGACCGCAGCGTGGTGATCACCGGCACCAACGGCAAGACCACCACCTCCAACCTCATCGCCGATGCCGTTGCCGCCAGCGGCGCCACCGTGGTATGCAACCGCGCCGGCAACAACATGGAGCCGGGCGTGGTGGGCGCGTTGCTCGAGGCACGCGGCAACCTTAAGCGAACCGCCAGTAGCAAGCGCGTAGGCGTCTTTGAGTGCGACGAGCTCTACACGGTGCGCGTCTTGCCCAAGCTCAAGCCGACCTACTTTGTGCTGCTCAACCTGTTCCGCGACCAGCTGGACCGCTACGGCGAGATCGACCACACCCAGGACGTCATCGCCCACGCGCTGGAGCTTTCGCCGGCAACGACACTCATCTATAACGCCGACGATCCGCTGTGCGCCTCGATCGCCGCACGCGTCCCCAATATGAGCATCGCCTTTGGCATCGACGGCGCCACGGGCACCGAGTCCGATCGCATTAGCGACTCGCGTTTTTGCTCGCAGTGCAACGCGCCGCTGGAGTACGACTATGTGCAGTACGGCCAACTCGGCGCCTATCATTGTCCTTCGTGCGGTTGGGGTCGTCCCGCGCTGGTCCGTCGCGTGACAGGCGTTGAGCTCACCTGCAGTGGCTACGGCTTTGACCTGAACTTTGGACCCGATACCGACGCACCTGCAACGCACATCGTCACGCGCTACAACGGCCTGTACATGGTCTACAACGTTGCCGCCGCCTTCTTTGCGGCGCGCGAGCTGGGCGTGGACGTTGCACATCTGCAGCCCACGCTCGATGCCTACGTCCCCGCCGGCGGACGCATGGGCCGCTGGGAAATCGCTGGCCGTACCGTCGAGGCAAATCTGGCCAAAAATCCCGTGGGATTCGATCGCCAGATTCAGTCCATTAAAACGGCAGGCGGCAGGCTCTGCGCCTTCTTCCTGAACGACAACGACGCCGACGGCCACGATGTCTCATGGATCTACGACGTCGACTTCGAGCGCATCGCCGATACCCCAGGGCTTGTCGCCTTTGTCGGAGGTACGCGCGCGCACGATATGCAGGTACGCCTGAAGTACGCCGGCATCGACGCCGCCATCATCTCGGATATCGAGCAGGCGATCGGCGCCGTGGCAGACGAGGCCGCCAATGACACCTTCTACGCCGTCGCCAACTACACGGCCTTCCCGCCGCTGGTCAAGGAACTCGACGAGCTTAAGGGCACCGATGCGAGCTCGGTTGCCTCCCACGCCGTAACGCGCGCCAATGGGAGCGCTGTCCCCACCGACATTGTGCCGGTCGAGCTCTCGCGTCCGCTGCGCATCGTCTACCTGTATCCCGATGCCCTCAACCTCTATGGCGACGGCGGCAACGTCATTGCCCTTGAGCGCCGCTGCGCCTGGCGTGGCATTCCCGTGCGCGTGGACGAGGTCCGTATGGGCGAGTCGCTCGATCTCACCGACGCCGACATCGTCATGATGGGCGGTGGCTCCGACCGCGATCAGTTGGCCGTGGCACACGAGCTGCTCGCTCAAAAAGACAAGGTCGCGGCCTATGTTGAGGACGGCGGCTCGCTGCTCGCTATCTGCGGCAGCTATCAGCTGCTCGGCCGTTCGTACTATATGGGTGAAAATCGCATCGAGGGCCTGGGCGTCGTTGCCGCCGAAACCGTGCGCGGCTCCAGCCGCCTGATCGGCAACGTCGCCGTCAAAACCGAACTGGCACCCGAGCCCTTTGTGGGATTCGAGAACCACGGCGGCCGCACCCTGCTCGATGCTGAGGCCACGCCGCTCGGAACGTCCGTCGTCACGGGTACCGGCAACAACGGCGACGATGGCTTTGAGGGCCTCATCTACAAGGGCGTCATCGGCACGTACCTACACGGACCGGCACTGCCCAAGAACCCCGAACTCGCCGACTGGCTCATCGCCCACGCCCTCCAGCGCCGCGGCGACGCGCAGGCCGCCGCTCTGCTGCCGCTCAAGCCCCTCGACGACACCTACGAGCATGCCGCCCACGACGCCGCGATGAAGCTCCTCCCCTAACGCCCCGCCACCACAAAGGGGACAGGCACCTTTGTGGTGGTTTTGACCTGCCACGGCAGTTTGTCTCGATCTGTAACATTTAGACCGTTAAAAATCGTCTTACTGTTACAGATTGAGATATTCGTCCCGACGCCCGCCGTCTGTCTCGATCTGTAACAGATAGAGCCGATTTGCCCGCCCAGATGTTACAGATTGAGATATTTGAAAATCGGAATAGAAGCCTACTCCTGTGTGGTGGTTTTCCAGTTTGCCAACGATATACGCGCCGGCAAAAAAGTCTGCTATACTCTTTCCCGCTGTCCCCATCGTCTAGCGGCCAAGGACGCCACCCTTTCAAGGTGGATATCGCGGGTTCGAATCCCGCTGGGGGCACCAACCCGAAAATGTGCGAACCTGTGCGATGTTAAGTCGTGCGGGTTCGTTTTTTGTCTTGGCTGTTTTCGTTTCGGCGCATGCGCGCCAAATGTGCGCCAAATGTGCGCCAAATGTGCGCCAAATCAGCCAAGAACCTCTGCCGTCTTCGCCAGTGGCGACAAAAAAGAAGGGACCTCGCACAGGCGAGACCCCTTCGCACGCAAAATCAAACGTGTCTGTTACACATAGAACAGAATGTCATCGTAGGTCGGGACCGGCCAGTAGTCGGCGGCCACGATCTCTTCCATGGCATCCACGGCGGCACGCAGCG
This sequence comes from Collinsella sp. OM08-14AT, assembly GCF_003438115.1. NCBI lineage: Bacteria > Bacillati > Actinomycetota > Coriobacteriia > Coriobacteriales > Coriobacteriaceae > Collinsella > Collinsella sp. OM08-14AT. The sequence continues at coordinate 30,064 of NZ_QSTE01000011.1, read as the reverse complement.
TATCCATAGCGGGAACGACCTCGTGCGCGTATACGTTGGCCTGCTCCTGGCCATCGAGAGCCTCGGCCTTCTGATGTACGGCGTCGAGCGCCTTGATGGAGTCGTTGATGGCGGTGATACCGTTGCAGAGCTTGTTGAGCGTGTTCTGCTCGCACTGCATGGCAGCCTCAGCACCGGCGGCACGAATAGTCTCAAGGCCCTTAGCGACCTTGGTGGCATAGGCGGTAATGACCGGGCGATAGGTACGACGCGCCTCGCGAACCATCGTGGTGGCCTCGATGTTCATGAGCTTGTTGTACTTCTCGAGCTTGCAGTCATAGCGGCACTGGGCCTCGGCCTTGGTCAGGACGCCCGTCTCCTCAAAGAGCGCAATGGCCTTATCGGAAACAAAGGCGGGAAGAGCGTCGGCCGTGGTCTTGTTGTTGGCAAGGCCGCGCTTCTCGGCCTCGATGGGCCACTCGTCGGAGTAACCGTCGCCGGAGAACAGGATGCGCTGGTGATCGGTCAGCACCTTCTTGCAGTACTCGAGCGCGGCGTCCTGGAACTTATCCTCGGGCGTACCCTCGAGCGCATCGGCGAAGGACTTGAGCGACTTGGCAACGGCGGCATCGAGCACCAGGTTGGAGTCGGAAACGTTTTGCTCGGAGCCGCAGGCACGGAACTCGAACTTGTTGCCGGTGAAGGCGAACGGGGAGGTGCGGTTGCGGTCGGTGTTGTCCTGCATCAGTTTGGGCAGGGTATCGGCGCCCAAGTCAAGCACGCCGCGCGTGGCATGGACGGAAGCCTTGCCATCGATGATCTTCTCGACAACCTCGGTAAGCTGGTCGCCCAGGAAGATGGACATAATCGCCGGAGGAGCCTCGTTGGCGCCCAGACGATGATCGTTGCCGGCCGAGGCAACGGAGGCACGCAGGAGCTCCTGATAGTTATCGACGGCCTCGATCACCGCGGTGAGGAAGACGATGAACTGCAGGTTGTCGAGCGGGGTGTCGCCCGGGTCGAGCAGGTTCTCGGACTCGGTGCCAAGCGACCAGTTGTTGTGCTTGCCCGAACCGTTGATGCCCTCAAAGGGCTTCTCGTGCAGCAGGCAGACCAAGTCGTGACGGGAGGCGATGAGCTTCATCTTCTCCATCATGACCAGGTTCTGGTCGATGGCCTCGTTGACCTCGCCATAGACGGGGGCGAGCTCATGCTGGCAGGGGGCAACCTCGTTGTGCTTAGTCTTGGCGGGGATGCCGAGCGCCCACAGCTCGTTGTCCAGGTCCTTCATATAGGACGAGACGGTGGGGCGGATTGCGCCAAAGTAGTGCTCCTCGAGCTCCTGGCCCTTGCAGGGAGCGGCGCCAAAGAGCGTGCGGCCGGTGATGACCAGGTCCTTGCGCTTGCGGTAGGCATCCTTCTTGATCAGGAAGTACTCCTGCTCGTCACCCACGGAAGGAACGACCTTCTTGGGGGTCTTGCCAAAGAGTGCCAGTACACGCTTGGACTCACGCGAGAGCGCGGTCATGGAGCGCAGCAGCGGGGTCTTCTTGTCCAGGGCCTCGCCCGTGTAGGAGCAGAAAGCCGTGGGGATGCACAGGACGTCGTCCTTGATAAAAGCAGGGCTGGTGGGATCCCAGGCGGTGTAGCCACGGGCCTCGAAGGTGGCACGCAGACCGCCGTTGGGGAAGCTGGAGGCATCGGGCTCGCCCTGGATGAGGTTCTTGCCCGTAAACTTGGTAATGGCGGTGCCGTCGTGGTTGGGCTCGAGGAAGCTGTCGTGCTTCTCGGAAGTAATGCCCGAAAGCGGCTGGAACCAGTGCGCGTAGTGCGTGGCGCCCTTGGAGATGGCCCAGACCTTCATGGCGTGGGCAACGGCGTTGGCCACATCCAGGTCGAGCGGCTCACCGTCCTCGAGGGTTGCAGCAAGGCGCTTCCAAATGTCCTTGGGGAGGTAGTCCTTCATGACTTCCTCAGAGAACACCATGGTCCCGAAGCGGTCAGTAAGATCGGCCATACGGAACTCCCTTCGTATCGGCACCGCGTGAGATGCGGTGTTGATTACTAACGAACGAGTCATAGCTTAGACTCGCCGTGTTTCCGCGACATTACCGTTATGTTGCTGTCGCGAAACCAATCAATGAGGTTACCGCATCACAGCGGCACTGCCGCCCTTAATGGCCAATCAACTGTATAAATTGCAGACCTCTTCCCATGATTTAAGGGTAGTCAATTTGGGATGGGGCTCTATTAACTGGTATTTCGCATCAGATACCATTCAATATAGCCCTTTCCTACATTGACCGCTCTGCTATAGGCAATGCCGATAGCAAGGCATCTTTGATTGGTATCCCTAAATCGCGAGTAAAACTCCACCGTGGCACAGCGGTGCTGTAGAATCCTTACAACACATCGCACCCAGGCATCTAAAGGAGCACGATATGCGCGTCGACGAGGTTTTTAAGCAGGCAGCATCCCAGGGCACCACGTCCGTTTCGTTTGAGATGTTCCCGCCCAAGGGTGAGCTTACCCTCGATACGGCTCGCGAGGTGGCAGGCAACCTGTGCAAGCTTTCACCGAGCTTTGTCTCGGTCACCTGCTCGGCCGGCGGCTCTGGCAACGGCGCCACCACCGCCCCCATCGCGCATATGATTTCGAGCGAATTCGATACGCCCTCGGTGGCACACCTTACCTGCGTGGGCCGCTCGCACGCCGATATCGCCGCCAAGATTGACGAGTATCGCTCGGCCGGCGTTGAAAACATCCTGGCCCTGCGCGGCGACCTGCCCGCTGGCGCGACCGAGGACGACAAGCCCGCCTCCGACTACGCCTACGCCCGTGACCTCATCCCCGAGCTCGTCGACGCCGGCTTTTGCGTGGGCGCCGCAGCCTACCCCGAGGGCCACATTGCCTGCGAGGATCTCAACCTCTCGGTCGAATACCTCAAGCAAAAACAGGACGCCGGCGCGAGCTTCTTTGTGACGCAGCTCTTCTTTGACAACGAGTGCTTCTACCGTTTCCGCGAGCTTGCCAACAAGGCAGGTATCACCGTGCCCATTACCGCGGGCATCATGCCGTTTATGGGCAAGTCGCAGATCAGCCGCATGGTCTTTATGTGCGGCGCGTCGCTGCCCTCCCCCGTCATCAAGATTCTCGCCAAGTACGAGAACGACCCCGAGAGCCTGCAGGCAGCCGGTGTAGATTATGCCGCCCGTCAGCTTTGCGACCTTAAGGAGCACGGCGCCGACGGTCTGCACCTGTACACTATGAATCGTCCTGCAATCGCCGCAACCATTATGGAGCGCCTGGGGTAATGGAAAAACCGCACATCGATACAACCGCTGTCGAAGTGCCGGCCGACCTTGCGTCGCCGGCGCTTTATCGTATCGATGATGCCCACCACCCCCGCGTCGATCGTGCCGAGATGCTGCGCTATCTGGGCTACAGCGGTCAGCAAATTGAGCCCGAGCTGTCGCAGCGTATTGAGCTTGTCGTTGAGCGTCTGGAGCTGGACATTGAACCCCGTGGCGTGCGACGCGTGTTTGCCGTCGATGCCACGGGCGTGGACGAGCAGGGCGAGCCCTGCATCCGCTTGGTTGGCACCAATGTTAAGCTGCGGGGTCGTGATATCTATCGCCACCTTAAGGACGCCCGCCTTGCCGCACTCATGGCATGCACCCTCGGCATGAACGCCGAGCGTCGCCTGCGCACCACGGGAGCCCAGCAGCCTCTGGAAGGCGCCGTGCTCGACGCCGCATGCTCTGCCTATGTAGAAGCCGCCGTCGAGCAGATGGACCAGCAGGTCAAGGCTGCGGCCGCTGCACACGGGCTCGCCGGTAACTGGCGCTTTAGTCCCGGCTATGGCGACTGCCCGCTCTCGGCCCAGCGCTCAATCGTGGCTGCGCTCAACGCTACGCGGCTCATCGGGCTTACCGTCACGCCGACCAGCCTGCTCATGCCCACCAAGAGCGTGACCGCGGTGATTGGTCTGTTTGACGGCGAAGTCCACGACGCCCAGAGCCGCCCCACCTGCAATATCTGCCGCATGCGTGAGCACTGCCGCTTCCGCGCCGCCCACACCACCTGCTATTCCAGCCATTAGGAGCCATCGATGTTTACTCCGCTTATCACTCATGATCTGGACGGTGCCGCGCTGGCGGCACCCGTTGATGCCGCACGCCGTAATGGCGCTGCATACAAGACGCGCACGATCGACGACCTTCGCATTAAGGACGATCGTCTGCGCGCCGCCATCAAGGGCACCGGACACCTGCTGTTCGACGGCGGCATGGGTACCATGCTGCAGGCGGCCGGCATGAAGGCCGGCGCCCTGCCCGAGCTGCTCAACTTTGAGGAGCCTCAGGTCATTACCGACATCCAGCGTCAGTACGTCGAAGCCGGCTGCGACGTGATCACCGCCAACACCTTTGGCGCCAACGCCCACAAGCTCGACGGTGCCGCCACCGTGGCAGACGTCTTTGCCGCGGCCGTCACCTGCGCCCGCGCGGCCGATGCCCATTACGTCGCCGGCGACATCGGCCCCATCGGTGCGCTGCTTCGCCCCCTGGGCACCCTCAGCTTCGACGAGGCCTACGATCTCTTTGCCGAGGAGGTGCACGCTGGCGTCGCCGCGGGTGTTGACCTCTTTATTATCGAAACCATGACCGATCTTGCCGAGATCAAGGCGGCAGTCCTCGCCTGCCGCGAGAACTCCGACTTGCCCGTCTTTGCCACCATGACCTTTGAGGAAGACGGCCGCACCTTCTTGGGCACGAGCCCCGAGGTCGCCGCCATCACCCTCGACGCCATCGGCGCCGACGTCCTTGGCATCAACTGCAGCCAGGGCCCGGCCGAGCTCCGAGGACTCGCCGCGCGTATGCTCACCGTCACCGACAAGCCCGTTATGGTGCAGGCCAATGCAGGACTGCCCCGCGTGGACGACGACGGCAACACCGTCTTTGATATCCAGGCGCCCGAGTACGCCGTGGCCGTCGCCGGTATGATTGAGGACGGCGTAAGCGTCGTGGGCGGCTGCTGCGGCACCACGCCGGCGCACATGGCAGCGCTGCGCACGCTTATCGATAACCACACGCCCAGTCCGCGCCACCGCAAGCCCAGCATGTCGGTCACGAGCGCCCAGACGGTCGTGGACCTCCCCTGCGACGGCCACAAGATCGCCGTCATCGGCGAGCGCATCAACCCCACCGGCAAAAAGCGCCTGCAGCAGGCCCTGCGCGACGGCGACCTGGACTACGTGGTGAGCCAGGGCATCAGCCAGCAGGAGCAGGGCGCCGACATCCTGGACGTCAACGTGGGCCTGCCCGAGATCGACGAGGTCAAGATTATCCAACAGGCCACCGAGCAGCTCCAGGGTTCCACGCTGCTGCCGTTGCAGATCGACTCCACCGACCCCGCAGCCGTCGAAGCCGCCGTGCGCCGCTACGCCGGCAAGCCCATCATCAACTCGGTCAATGGCAAGCAGCAGATCATGGATGAGATCTTTCCGTTGGTTGCCCACTACGGCACCAACGTCGTCGGCCTTACGCTCGACGAAGGCGGCATCCCCGATACCGCCGAGGCCCGCTTCGCCATCGCCGAGCGCATCGTGGCCGAGGCCGCCCGCTACGGCATTGGCCCGGACCGCATCCTCATCGACTGCCTGGTCATGACCGCCTCGACCAATCAACGCCAGGCCGAGCAGATCCTGCGCGCCATGTCCCTGTGCAAGGAGCGCCTGGGCGTCAAATGCGCGCTCGGCGTGTCGAACATCAGCTTTGGCCTGCCCGCTCGCCCGCTGCTGGGTTCGGTCTTTTTGGCCGCCGCTTTTGGCGCGGGTCTGGACGCCCCCATCATGAACCCGGGCTCCAAGCGCTTTATGGATACCGTCTACAGCTATCGCGTCCTGAGCGTTGAGGACGAGGGCTCGACCGGATACATCGAGCGCTATGCCGGCTGGACCGATCCGTATAAGATCGCCGCCAACCCGGCAGCAGCTCAGGCCGCATCGACCGACACCGTGCCCGCTGCCGGCACCGACGGCACCGACGGCAACGACGACCCGATTCGTCGCATGGTCGTCTCGGGCCGCAAAGGCGAGATCGCTGCCGAGACCGAGCGTCTGCTGGCAGACCACGACGCCATGGACCTCATCAACAATCACTTTATCCCCGCCCTCGACGAGGTTGGCGTCCTCTTTGACCAGGGCAAGTTCTTCTTGCCGCAGCTTATGGCCTCGGCCGAAGCCGCACGCGTGGGCTTCGACACCATCAAGCGCCTGATGCCCGCCGGCGAGATCGCCGACAAGGGCAAGATCTGCGTGGCCACCGTCAAGGGCGACATCCACGACATCGGTAAGAACATCGTCAAGATGCTGCTCGATAACTACGGCTATACCGTCTTTGACCTAGGCCGCGACGTCGACCCGCAAGAGGTGCTCAAGACCGTGCGGGAGCGTGACATCAAGCTCGTCGGCCTCTCGGCGCTTATGACCACCACGGTCGTCGCCATGGAAGAGACCATCAAGTTGCTCCATGCCGAGGTTCCGGGCGTCAAGATCATCGTAGGCGGCGCCGTGCTCACCCCCGAATACGCCAAGCAGATCGGCGCGGACTACTACGCCAAGGACGCCGCCGAAAGCGCTCGTATCGCCGAAGAGGTCTTTGGGCAGTAACACAACGGAAACAACCGAGCACCAAAACGTGCCGCATGCGCCACTTGGCACGTGCGGCACGTTAGAATAGAAAAGACTATGCTCGTTTTGGCAGATAGGAGCGCAAGGATGGCGATCACGCCCGCAGAAATCGCGGAAACCCGCGGCATGGTTGAGGAGCAGAACCTCGACATCAGGACCATCACCATGGGTGTTTCGCTCATGGGTTGCGGTGACGAGAACCTCGACCGCATGTGCACGAAGATCTACGACCACGTGACGCACACGGCTGAGCATCTGGTCGAGACCGCCGAGAACCTCGAGCGCGAGTACGGTATCCCCATCGTCAACAAGCGCGTTTCCGTCACCCCGGTGGCGCAGATCGCCGCGTGCTGCAAGGATGAGGACCTCACCCCCATCGCGCATGCCCTCGACCGCGCGGCCGAGACGCTCGGCATCGATTACCTGGGCGGCTTCTCCGCACTCGTCCAGAAGGGCATCGGCGACGCCGACCGCCGCGTCATCCAGTCCATCCCCCAGGCGCTCGCCACCACGAGCCGCGTCTGCTCCAGCGTCAACGTCGCCAGCCTGCGCGCCGGCATCAATATGGACGCCGTGCTTATGGCCGCCCAGACCATCATCGATGCCGCTAAACTCACGGCCGACCAGGATTCCGTCGGCGCTTCCAAGTTTGTCTGCTTTGCTAACATGGTCGAGGACTCCCCGTTTATGGCGGGCGCCGTCCACGGCGGTGGCGAGGCCGACGCCGTCATCAACGTAGGCGTCTCGGGCCCCGGCGTTATGGCCGCAGCCCTGGAGACGCTGCCCGATTCCGCATCGATGATGGAAGTCGCCGAAAAGATTAAGCAGACCGCCTTTAAGATCACCCGTGCCGGCGAGCTCATGAGCCGCGAGGCCGCCCATCGTCTGGGTGTCGAGAAGGGCATTGTCGACCTGTCGCTGGCTCCCACGCCTGCCATCGGTGACTCCGTTGCCCGCATCCTCGAGATCATCGGCGTAGGCACCTGCGGTGGCCCCGGTACGACCTGCGCGCTCGCCATGCTCAACGATGCCGTCAAGAAGGGCGGCGTCATGGCCAGCTCCAGCGTGGGCGGCCTCTCGGGCGCCTTTATCCCCGTGTCCGAGGACGCCGGCATGATCGCCGCCGTCGAGGCCGGCGCGCTTTCGCTCGAGAAGCTCGAGGCTATGACCTGCGTGTGCTCCGTTGGCTTGGACATGATCGCCATCCCCGGCGACACCCCGGTCGAGACCATCGCCGGCATCATCGCCGACGAGATGGCCATCGGCGTCATCAACAACAAGACCACGGCCGTCCGCGTGATTCCTGCCATCGGCAAGGGCGTGGGCGACTGCGTCGAATACGGCGGTCTGTTCGGCCGTGCGCCCATCATGCCGGTGAACCCCAACGCCGGCACCGTGCTTGCCCACCGTGGTGGACGCTTCCCGGCACCGCTGAACTCGCTGAAGAACTAGCTGAGGGGGACTGGCGAGGAGCCCCGGGGAGGGCAAATATATAAGGTCGCCTGCCCGGACAGTCCTGACTCGCACGGAGAGCACATTAAGTGCTCTCCGGCTCGTGCGGAACTCGCGATCGACCTTATATATTTGCCCTCCCCGGGGCTCCCGCACAACGGGACCTCAGTTGGGTTCTATCCCGGTTGCAGTCGCTTCGCTCCTGCACCACTTGGCTGGTGCGGCGGTTTGGCGTTGGAACGGTTCTTTTTCTGATATATGCTGGTTGCGGCTCTTCTTTTGGGAGGAGTCGCTTTTTTGTTGCTAGGAGGTTGGCCCGTGGTTGATGGGGACGCTCGCTCTGAGCTTCTTTCCGCTGATTGGAATGGCGAATGGATGCGCCTGCAGGCTGGTCGGCGGCGGGCTGATGATTCTTTTGAGTGGGATAAAAGGGCTCGGCATTTTCGGCCGCTTGAGACTGCTCCGTATGCCCGGGACTTTATTAAGCTGTTGGCGTTAAAGCCTGGTGAATCCGTGCTTGATATGGGGTGTGGAGCTGGGTCGATTGCTATTCCGCTTGCTCAGGCTGGGCATCCTGTGATTGCAGCCGACTTCTCCCCCGCTATGTTGGGCACCCTTGATGCCGGCATTGAGTATTACGGGCTCGAGGGGCGCATAACGCCGCTTGAGCTTGCTTGGGATGATGATTGGGATTTGGTTGGACCGGTCGCGAAAGCGGTAGATGCTGCCTTTGCCAGTCGCTCTGTCACCACGACCAACCTAAAAGATGCGCTTGCCAAGCTTGATCGAACGGCTCGTCGGCGTTGTGCTGTCACGATGGTCGCCAACTCCAGCCCGCGCTATGATCTGCACTTGATGAACGCTATCGGCGCCTCGGTTACCTGCAGTAATGGCTTTGTGTATGCTTTTAATATCCTCATTCAGATGGGTGCCCTGCCGCAGGTTACGTACTTTGAATCGCCTCGTCGCGATACCTTCGATAGCCCTGAGGCGGGCGTAGCAGATTTTTCCCGTATGCTCGAGCATGGCAACGAAGATAAGATCGACCGCCTGCGCGACTACATCGCCCAACACATGATTGAGAACCCCCATGCCGGTGAGCCGGGCTCCAAGGGCGTGCCGCAGGGGCGCTATATGCTCGATCATGTCCGCAAGGTTCGCTGGGCGTTTATTGCATGGGAGCCGGTCTCTGCGCCCAGTTCATAGCCTGTTCGCAGCCCGCACCGCCCACTCACTCGGCATCCGCATTCTTTTTGAACTGGGCAAACGCGCCCCACACCGCGCCGTTCCTGCGCTATCGTGGGACAGCTCACGTAGATTAAGGCCCCGTCGCGGGGCGCCCCATACATAGAAAGCGAGAACCCATGGCACTGACAGGAGCCCAGGTCAAGCAGCTTCGCAGCATGGCCCATCACCTCAACCCCGCCATCATCATCGGTAAGTCCGATGTCAACGAGGGCACCGTCGAGCAGACGGTCGCCTACCTGGAGAAGCACGAGCTCGTTAAGTGCTCCGTGCTCGATGGCTCCAGTCTTTCCGCCCGCGAGGCCGCCGAAGAGCTCGCCGAGCGTTGCCACGCCGAGGTCGTCCAGGTCATCGGCCGCAAGTTCTCGCTGTATCGCGAGTCCTCGCGCAAGGACATCGAGAAGATCAAGCTCGTCTAAGAGCCAATGATCCGGCGAGCCAACACATAGCAAGCTTACGGGTGCCCAAGTACTTCGGGCGCCCGTTTTTCATCGCTCGACCAGCACGCGATTGAGCCGCCCCTCCACCAAGCGCTCGTATAGATGCCGCGTCTCGGGCTCGGGTACGCCATTGACCTGTTCCCTCAGATGGTGCATATGCCCGCTGTACAGCTCGACGATATCGCGCCGCCGCCCCGCCGCACTGTAGACGCGCATGGCACAGCGCACCATATCCTCGCGCGCCGTTTCCTGCCGAAGCCCCGACTCCGCCAGCCAAATCGCCGACTGCAGATCGTTTTCTTCTAGAGCGGCATTTGCTCCCTTGATCATGCAATCGATGTACTTTGACTGCATAATGCGTCGCATGCGCAAAAAGTAGGTGGGATTACAGCCATTGGGAACATACAGCGGTCCGGCATAAAGCTGCTCAATCTTAAGGCACAGCTCAACTAAATGGGGCCCGCGCGCACCCGTGCGATTTCCCAAAACCTCGCGGCTTATCTGGTCAAACAGCCGTACATCGGTCTTGACGTAGTCGCCGTTGAGTCCGATGCATTCATTTTGGATGAGTACACACGACTTGCCATCCGGCGTCGGCCCCAAAGCCGACCGCAAGCGCGATATCGTCGAGTACAGGTTATTGCGGGCGCTATTGAACTCGGCATGGGGCCACAGCTCCATGGCCAGCGTCTCACGATCGACGAGCGCATCCATGCCCAGTGCAAGCCGCTCGGCAAGTGTCGCCGCCTTCTTGCGGCGCCACATTTTGTCCGTGATGGGAAACCCGTCGCGCTCGGCGCGAAACGCACCAAACATGCGAATCTCGATATGGTCGATGGTATCAACGGCTTCAACCTCGCCGGCCTGGAACAGGCGCTCGCCCTCCCCTTCCAAATCGTCGCGCAGCGAGTACCGCGACAGCTCGCGCACGGGAAGCTTCTTGCGTATCCTGGCCGCCGGCTCGCCCAGACAATGCATGGCAAGGCGCGCAAAGAGCCGATACGATGGCTCTAGAATCCCCGCACGATTCATGGACATCCAGGCCGCAAGATCGCTGTCTCGGCCCGCACAGGCCAAATGCAGCGCCACCATCCAGGCCTCCGCTCCACCAACCTGCGTCTGGCTTATATCGAGTAGCTCCGCTTCCTCGCGCACCGAAACCATCGAGGTGTTACGCAGATACGCCGCGCGCTCCAACAGCAATGCGTTATCGCGCATGTACGCAATCGACTCCTCGGCAAGTTTGAGCACTTGGACCGCACGGAACTTTGCATTAACCGGCCGTCCCTCTGCCAGCGACTGCCAGCCTTCTAGCAACAGGCCAAACAGCTGAATCTGGTTGTCGCGCATGCGCACGGCAAAACGATCGAGCTCGTTGAATGCCGCGTCGTCGGTTACCGGCAAGCCGGAAAGGAGCCGCCGTGCCGCCAACACCATGCGCACCCAGATAGCCATCGCCTTGAGCCCACGTACGTCGAGCGCCTCCCGCACCACCGTCATCTCGTCGTCGCGCTCGTCGGTTCCCGCAAACGACCCGTCAAAAAGCTCCACCAGCATGCTGTCGGCCCGTATAACAATCCCCGCGATGTCGAGCTCGCAGTCGTAGGCCTTGCTCGTTTTGAGCTGCTGTAGAACGCCGCCGTCATCTCCCCGCTCGGTCAGGCAGCGCTTGACCTCGATATGCGCGGACAACATATCGAGTGCGGTATGGGATGTCTCGATTTCTGGCACGGTCAGGTTCGTAGGAAGCCCAAGCCCGTTGTCCCCATAGCAAACAGCCGTCAGTGTCTGGGCCACCCTCCATGAAACAGGGTCTATTTCGCAGGCCGCCCGTTCGCCCCCGCGCTCGATGACCGATGCCATATAGCGAGCGAGCTTTGTATTGGACACGCTGACCGCTGCCAGATATACGCCAAGCGCCTCGGCAGGCGTTGGCTCTGGAGCCGGATCCTCGGCATCGATCGTGCCCAGCGCTGCTCGGCAGATATCGGCCCCGTGCCCCGTCAGAGCCAGATCGACCCCATACTGCCCAGCAAGTTCAAGGACCGCATCACGGTCCAAAAAAGCGTCCGCCAGGCCCATCGCCGCATCGCATCGGCCCGCCTTAAGCAAAATCCGGGCCGCCCTCGGAACAAGTTCGGGGCGAACCTCGGCCACCAACTTACGCAAGCGCAAGCGTCCGTTATCCTCCGTGCCCAGACACGTAAAACTCCGCTCGGCGGGGTCCAAGCCAAAGATCGGGTAGTCGCGTACGAAGTAGGACTGGTCGACCATCGATAGCCTCACCCCGCAAGCCTCGAGTTCTGCGATATTGCCCTCGCCCATCAAAATCATGAGACATGCCACGCAAAACAGTGCATTATTGTCGAGCGAAGCCAGGTCGACAAGTGCCGCGCCATATACGTTGACAATCTCGTTTTCGAGCAGACCGGCTACGTCGCCTTGGCCATACAGACCCGTCTGCAATGCCGAAACGAGCTCGGGCACGCCCTGCGTGAGCTGATAAAAGTCGAGCGATGTGCTGATCGAAAACGCCGATGCCCACGCCGAATACTCATAGGCATGCACCTTGAGCATCTGCGCATTGATCTTAACCGAATCGCCCAGCCCATGAATCAGTTGACGATTTGAAGGACGGCAGGAGATAAAGACCCCCACCCCCATAGCGCGCAGGCCGCGAATCCTGTCGATGAGGTCTTCGGTATCGTGCTGATCGAGGTTTGGCACATTATCAATCGCGATAAGGGAGTGCGGTTTGTCTTTGAGTTCTTCGGTAACCACCTCGAGCTGCATAAACACCTCGCGCCCAATGGCGCGATCGGCCTCGATAATCCGCACGGGGCCTCGCATCGGGTCGCATTTAACCTCATGGGTGTACTGCAGCAGCACCGAGGTCTTCCCAAACCCGTCGGGCGCATAAAGAACCACGATGCCGGCCTTTCGGCCCTTGGCTATAAGCTCATTCATCAAGCGTTCGCGGCGCACCATATAGCCTCCGCCCAGCGGCATCAGCTCGAGGCCGTCTATACTGCTCAAATCGTTTACCATGCCCGCTCCTCAACTCGACCGTATGGACACTGTAGCCGCAAGACCATACAAGCCGCGCTATGAATAGAGCGACCTTGTGTTTTAGATTGTCTTTTGGTACGCAAGCGGCAAGTTTTTGTACAGCGAGGGCCGATTGTTATTAATCCCCCGACTAATCGGTCTTTAAGCAGGTAAATGAGCTTGTCAGCTTGTCCCATCTAAGCGGCAGTGTAACGCAAATGAACAAGGTTCAGCTATGTCATTCAACTCGCCTAGCACCCGCTACCGTCTACGACCTTTTAGTGGCATTTTTGCATAGAATCTGATATGGAATGAATCAAGCTGTTGGGCATCCGGCATTCGTCAAGCTTGCGGCAAGATTTTGGTCAAGTGGACAGAAAGGGATAGCAAAAAGGCCCCCGCAAAGCGGAGGCCTTAGGCAAGGCTATGTCGAGGTGCAGGATTCGCGCTACTCGCAGAGCGAAAGGGCGGCCTCGTCGGCAACGACAACGCAGTTGGTGTGCAGCTGCAGGATCGAAGCCGGGCACTCGGGCGTAACCGGACCATAGCACATATCGTGCACGGCCTGAGCCTTGGCCTCGCCGTTGGCGACGACCAGGATCATGCGGGCATACATGATGGTCTGGGTACCCATGGTGTAGGCCTGACGGGGAACGTCGTCGATGCTGTCGAACAGGCGGCTGTTGGCCTGAATGGTGCTCTCGGTAAGGTCGACGCAGTGCGTGCCCTTGGAGAAGTGGTCATCGGGCTCGTTGAAGCCGATGTGGCCGTTGTTGCCAATGCCGAGCAGCTGCAGATCGGGATAGCCGGCGGCAGCGACGACCTTATCGTACTCAGAGCAGGCAGCGGCGGCGTCGGGGTTGGAACCGTCGGGCACATGCGTGTTGTTCAGGTCGATGTTGATGTGATCGAAGAAGTTCTCACGCATGAAGTAGTGATAGCTCTGGGGATCGTCGTGCGAAAGGCCGCGATACTCGTCCAAGTTGTAGGTGCTGACCTCGGCAAAGTCGACGTCACCCTTCTCGTACCAAGCAGCGAGCTGCTTGTAGGCACCGATCGGGGTGGAGCCGGTGGCAAGGCCCAGCACACAGTCGGGCTTGAGGATAACCTGCGCCGAAATGATATTGGCGGCCTTGCGGCTCATATCCTCGTAGTCTTTAGCTTTAATGATCTTCATTACGCGTCCTTTCTCGTACAAGAGAGGCAAGGCTCCCTTACAAGCACTTGCCCGCGGCCCGCGTCGGCCGCAACCAACGTGTGCGGCCACCAGGGCGAGGTCGCGTAATGTATGTGTCTCGTGTCTAACCGCGTCGAGGCCCCTGCCCGTCCACGGTGACCCAAAGCCTTTTAGCTTCGGACAAATCCCATCTTGCCACGGAGGGCGTCCTCTTTCAAGGGCGCCCTCCGTAAACGTGTTTGAATTGTAGGCTAATGGCCACGTGCACTTGCTAGCGCTCGCGAGCAACGATGAGCTGGTCCATCTCTTCGACATGCACGCCAACGGAGCCCTTGATGCTCGAGAACTCAACGGAGTTGCATACCAAGATGGGAACCGTCACATCGTAGCCCTCGGCAGCAATTGCCTCGCGATCGAACTCAATGAGTACATCGCCCTTATGGACGATGTCACCCACTTGTGCATGTACGGTAAAGTGCTTGCCCTCGAGCTGAACAGTGTCCAAACCAACGTGGATGAGCACGTCCAAGCCATCGACCGTGTTAAGCGCAACGGCGTGTCCCGTGGGAAAAATAGCCTCGACCTTGGCATCAGCCGGCGCGATCACGCGCGTTCCGGTGGGCTGAATCGCCACGCCCTGGCCCAAAAGGCCGGTAGCAAACGTCTGATCGTTTACCTCGGAGAGCGGAATGACGTCACCCGAGATGGGAGCATCCAACGTAAGGACTCGACCACGCATACCAAAAGACCTTAGGACTTTAGTGAACATGCTCCCCCTCGGACATACCGATCAACCAAAATAACCTTAACAGTTTACCACTTGGCACCCGTTTTTGACCATTAGGGAAGTTCGCGCTTGACAACCTCGACGATGTCGTCGACAACGCGCTGGGTCAGCTCGTGCGTCTCGGCCTCGGCCATCACGCGGACCAGCGGCTCGGTACCGCTCGGGCGCACCAGAATGCGGCCGCGGCCGTCAAGCTCCTTCTCGGCAGCAGCGACGGCATCCCAGATGGGCTGGCAATCGTCCAGACCAGCCTTGTTGTCGGAATGCACGTTGACGAGTACCTGCGGATACTTCTTCATGATGCCGGCAAGATCGGTGAGGGTACGACCGGTGCGCTTGAGCACGGCCAGCAGCTGCAGAGCCGTCACCAAGCCGTCACCGGTGGTGTTGTGCTCTAGGAAGATGATGTGGCCGGACTGTTCGCCGCCGATGACGGCGCCGTCCGCGAGCATGCGCTCAAGAACATAGCGGTCGCCCACGGCGGTCTGGACCATCTCGAAGCCCTGCTCCTTCATGGCAATGGAGAAGCCCAGGTTGCACATAACAGTCGAGACAATCTCGGAGTTGGCGAGTTTGCCGCGAGCGGCCAGGTCGGAGCCGCAGATGGCCAGGATGTAGTCGCCATCGATCTCGTTGCCCTCGCTGTCCACGAACAGCACGCGATCGGCGTCGCCATCGTGGGCCAGGCCGATATCGGCGTGGGTGCGCAGCACGAGCTCGCGCAGGGGCTCAAGGTGAGTGGAGCCGCACTCAACGTTAATGTCAGTGCCGCAGTAATCGGTGTTGATGGCATGGACCGTGGCACCCAGGCGCTGCAGCGCGGCGGGCGTAGTCTGGCAAGAAGCACCATGGCCGCAGTCGACTGCAACGACCAGGCCGTCGAGCCTCAGGCCATCAAGCGTATCGATGGCATGATCGACATATGCCTTGCGGGCATCCTTCATCTTGATAATGTGGCCCACGCCGGCACCGGTCGGCAGCGTGTCGGCAGCCATGGCCTCCTCGGACATGACCCAGGCGCTGATCTCTTCCTCGACAGCATCGGGAAGCTTCATGCCCTTGCGACTAAAGAACTTGATGCCGTTGAACTCCGGCGGATTGTGCGAAGCGGAGATGACGATGCCGCCGTCAAGCTCGTTTTGGACGGTGAGCAGTGCCACGGCCGGCGTAGGAATAACGCCGCAGCAGTGCGGGCGGCCGCCCTCGGCCATAATGCCGGCGGTCAGAGCACTCTCGAGCATAGTGCCCGAAAGACGCGTGTCGCGACCGATGCAGATGTCCGGACCAAGGAACTTGGTCGCCGCGCGACCCAGACGAAACGCGAGGTCACACGAGAGGTCGGCATTGGCGACGCCACGGACGCCGTCGGTACCGAAGATGTTCTGGGGCATAGGATCGCTCCTTCCCTAGCAGGCGATATGCAACCGCCCACCCTAGTCGAAAAAGAAAAGCGGGACCCGCCGAGGAATCGGCAGGCCCCGCTTGTACATTGTATCTCGAAAGGAGATAAAACCTTAGCGCTTGGAGAACTGGGGAGCGCGGCGGGCCTTCTTGAGGCCGTACTTCTTGCGCTCGACCACGCGAGCATCGCGCGTAAGGAAACCGGCCTTCTTGAGGTCAGCACGGTAGTCGCCAGCGTTCAGAAGAGCGCGAGCGATGCCCAGGCGCAGAGCGCCGGACTGACCGGAGATGCCGCCGCCATCGCACAGAGCGATAACGTCGAACTGACCGGCGGTGTCGGTCACCTTGAAGGGAGCAAGGGCGTTCTCAACGAGCTGATGACGGCCGAAATACTGCTCGGCGTCACGCTTGTTGATGGTCACCTTGCCGGTGCCGGGGACGAGACGGACGCGGGCGACGGCGTTCTTACGACGGCCGGTACCCTGGTAGACAACGGTGTTCTCAGCCATCTTTAAGCCTCCAGCTCAATCTTCGTGGGGTTCTGGGCAGCATGCGGATGCTCGGCACCAGCGTAGACCTTAAGCTTGGTCATCTGGGCACGGCCGAGGGTGGTCTTGGGCAGCATGCCGCGAACGGCGCGCTCGATGACCTTCTCCGGGTGCTTCTCCATAGCCTGGCGGAAGCTCTCAGCCTTGAGGCCGCCGTTGTAGCCGCTGTGGCGATAATAGGTCTTCGTGTCGGCCTTGTTACCGGTAAGCTGGACCTTATCGGCGTTGATGACGACAACGAAGTCGCCGCAGTCGCTGTTGGGCGTGAACTGGGGCTTGTTCTTACCGCGCAGGATCATTGCGATCTGGGTGGCAAGACGGCCCAGGACAGCACCATCGGCGTCGACGAGAACCCAGTTGCGCTGGACCTCGCCCTGCTTGGCGTAGTGAGTCGATTTCGAAATCACTTAGACTCCTCCATGTACAGTACGTGTTGTTACAGAGATTCACGGGGCTCTGCAAGTAACCCGTCCATATTACCCCGCTCGCCGTACGAGTCAACAGGTATTTTGGCTCCGACCAGAGTTTCTGCACATGTCATCCACGAGCCGTGATGTCGCAGCGTTAACGCTCGACAAACGCCTCGATATCTCCCAGCAAGCGCTTTGCCTCCTGACGGCCCTGGATATACAGGTCCAAAAGCTTTGCCGGATCGTGCTCGACATGGCCGACCTCGACCGGCTTTTGCGGAGCAATGACCAGCGCGCGGCCCTCGCGCTCATACTTCCACAGGTGCATGCGCTGGAGGTTATAGCGGTCGTGGCGCGTCTCGATAGCCTCGAGCAGATAGGGGTAGTCGACATAGCGGGCGCGCGCGGCAGGCATAAACTCGTAGGGCTTTTTCTCGTACGAGCGGTCCTGCGTGACAATGACAACCGCGCGATCGAAGCCCGCCTCCTCCAGCACGTGCTCGATGGGGACCGAATCGGCTACGCCGCCGTCGACGTATTTGTGCCCGTCGATCTCGACCGGCGGCGTCACCAGCGGCAGCGACGTCGAGGCACGCACGGCATCGAGGTCGAGCACGGCGCTTTTGACCGGCAGGTAGGCAGCGGTTCCAAACAGCATGTCCGTCGCGACGGCGTACATCTCGATAGGGCTGGCGTCGAACGTCTCGTTATCAAAGGGATCCAGGCGGTCCTGGATATCGTTGAAGATAAAGTCGTAACCCACGATGGAGCCCGTGGATGCGAAGGATGCGGCACCCATGTAGCGGTTGTCATTGCAGAAGGTCAGGTTGATGCGATTGACGCGACCGATCTGGTGCGACTTGTAGTTGACGCCGTTGAGCGCACCGGCCGAAACGCCGTACACCGCCGGAATTTCGACACCGGCCTCCATGAGAACGTCGAGCACGCCGGCGGTAAACTGCCCACGAAAACTGCCACCCTCCAAGACGAGCGCGACCTTGCCGGCGTTCTTTGCCTTATCTTCTGCAGTCATATTGACCTCCTGCGATTGCGTTTTGGCTTTCTTCTACCCAGTTTTGGGATGGAGGGCGCATGGGTTTTGGAGTTGAGGGGGCGGCTGGCGGAAAGCACGTCCCGTTCTGAGGGGCGATTCCGGGATGCGCTTTCCGCCTGGGTTGCCATGGGGAAAGCATGTCCCACTCTACGGCTCGATTCCGGGTCGCAGCTTCCACTTGAGGCGTCATCCGGAAAATGTATCCCATTCCGAGCTTAGATTCCGGGATGCGGTTTCCGCCTGGGCAGTCATTGGGAAAACGCGTCCCACTCTGCGTCACTGAGGCGTTTTCTTTACGCCCGCGCCCTGCATAGAGTTCGATTCTCCGCGGTACGGGGGATCCGTTGATGCTGGGCGAGGCCAGCTGAAATTCGATAAACATCGCATCTATATTGGGCTGAAGCTTTGCGCGAAGAATCCGCGTATTTGCTGCACCGGCTTCGGCCGGCTGCCGCCGCCCTCGCCCGCGGGCTACAAACGCTTCGCGTTTGCTTAACGCCCGCGCCCTGCACAGAGTTCGATTCTCCGCGGTACGGACTAGAAATAAAAAGACAGGTAGATACGAATATCTACCTGCCTGTTACTTATGGTGGAGGCGCGGAGAATCGAACTCCGGTCCACGAAAGCCCCCTGATTGGCATCTCCAAGCTCAGTCGCTGGTTTAGTCTCGGACGCCTTGCGCGCAGCGACACGCTCGCGACGTCCTAACCGGTTCGGTCTTAGCCCGCGCCATACCGATTACGTGCGCAGGAGCATTCCCCTAAGATGACGTCGCGCCGGTGTCGGGGAAATCACCGGGTTGACGCGCCGCTATAAATTAAGCAGCGAGAGCCATAGGCTCAAAAGAAGAGTTGTTGTCAATTCAATTTGACGGTACCCCTGTTTAACGAGGCGAGGAGACCTCGGCTTGCTTCCTCTCTCAGAGCTATCGTGTCGAAACCAGTCGCCCCCGAATGTCGGGAAAGTCTGGATGGCATCGGGCCTGCAAACACCCGATAACCGTCGACTTTTCAAGGAACATGCGGGGCAAGCCCCGCTTGTGGAGTGTTATCTTACCACGTTCTGAAAGCGGACAGCTGTTCTATGCACGAGCTGTGAAGACCCCAATGTGCGCCGCACTTCGCACTTTTGTTACCGATCGCGTCACGTATATTTTCGCCAAGCAAAATTGACCCGTCGAAAGGACCGTTATGGATACCAAGCAGCAACTCGTCAATGCCCTCGCAGGCCTGGGCGCAACCATTACCGAAGCTATGGATGTCATCGAGGGCTTTGTCCCCTGCGGACATCCCGCCCTCACGGTATCGAACGCACTCGTCGCGCTGGACGTTGACGATGATGCAACTCTCGCCCAGCAGCTTGAGACCGTCGAGGGCTTTATCGACCACGTGAGTGAGAACCGCGGCGTGGCCGCCTACCACGGTATCGAGGTCGAGCTCGCGGGTCCCAAGGCCGATCTGTTCGCAGCAATCCGCGAGGTAGGCGCCCTTATGCAGACCGCAGGCGTCAAGAACACCCAGGTCAACGAGTGGGTCTACCGCAGTCTGGCAGCACTCGACAGCTCCAACGAAAAGGCAGCCGAGCAGCTCGCAGAAAGTCCCACCATCAAAGCTGCACTTGTCTAAAAAGGCCTGCGCCCGGACGACGCCGATGCCGTCCGGGCGCAGGCCAGATAACGTGGGTGAACACGTCTGCTAACGCAGATATGCCTTGGCGTTGCTCAGGCTGTAGGCAATCGTCGAGCCGTTGTGCAGCAGTGACGACGTCTGCGGAGTGATCATGCCGGTAATGCCCAGCGCCAGGAGCGCCGAGTTGGTGAGCATCACCTTGGAATACGAACTCGTCAGACGATCGATAAGCCCCTGACTCATACGGCGCAGGCGCACGATCGCGGCAAGATCCGTATCGGTCAGGATGATGTCGGCAACCTCCTTGGCGATGTCGCTTCCGCCACCCATCGCCAAGCCCACGTCGGCCAAACCGAGCGCCGGCGAATCGTTGACACCGTCGCCCACCATGGCAACGTGGCGCCCCTCGCCCTTAATGCGTTCCACATAGGCGTACTTGTCCTCGGGCAGCAGCTCGGCCTTAAACTCATCGACACCTGCTTCGCGAGCAATGCGCTCGGCCGTGCGTTCCGAGTCGCCCGTGAGCATGACCACGTGCTTAACGCCCAACGCGTGCAGGTCGGCGATGGCCTCGCGGACCCCGGACTTGAGCGGGTCCTCGATACCGAGCACGCCGACGACCTTGCCGTCGACCGCCAGATACAGCGGCGACAGGCCCTGCATCTGGGACTCAATGCGCTCCTTAATGTCGGAATCGAGCTGCGCACCCTCGTCCTCAAATACAAAGTGCGCGGAACCGATGATGGCGCGACGCCCTTCGATGGACGAAGCGATGCCGTGCGCCACGATGTACTCGACGGCGGCATGGCGCTCGCGGTGCTCGAGCCCGCGCTCGCGTGCCGCATTGACCACGGCGCGTGCCACCGGATGCGGGAAATGCTCCTCCAAGCAAGCGGAAAGGCGCAGGATCTCGTCCTCGCTCCAGCCATCGGTCGTGAGCACGCAAGCTAGACGCGGCTGTGCCTCGGTGAGCGTGCCGGTCTTATCAAACACAATGGTGTCGGCCTTGGCAAACGACTCAAAGTACTTTGCGCCCTTGACCATGACGCCCATCTTGGCAGCATCGCTCATGGCGGTCATGACGGCAACGGAACCCGTGAGCTTGAGCGCGCACGAGTAGTCGACCATCAGTGCCGCCGAGGTCTTGATAGGGCTGCGCGTGGTAAGCGCGACCAGACCCGCGAGCAGGAAGTTCCACGGGACGATCTTGTTGGCGAGGTCCTCCATATGCGACTGGCCCTCGGACTTGAGCGAGTCGGCCGTCTGCACGAGCGAGACGATCGAGCGCAGCTTGGTCTGCGCCGTGTTGGCGCGCACGCGTACCAAGATGCCGCCGTCTTCCACGACGGTGCCGGCGAATACGTCGTCGCCCACGCTGCGCTCGACGGCAAGCGGCTCGCCGGTCAGGGTCGCCTGGTTGACCATGGCGCTCCCCTGCTCGACAACACCGTCGATGCAGATGGACATGCCGGTGCGCACGGCGACCAGATCGCCAGGCTCAAGCTCGGTCGCGGCAACGCTTACCTCGGTGTCGCCAACCACTTTTTGCGCCTTGTCGGGCACATCGAGCAGCGAGTTGATGAGCTCGTTTTCGCTCATGGCGCGGGTGTAGTCCTCGAGCAGCTCGCCCACGTTGAGCAGGAACATCGTCTGGCCCGCGGTGTCGACGTCACGTTTGACAAACGAGATACCGATGGCCGAAGCGTCGAGCACGGGAACGGTCAGGCGCGGCTGCGCGAGCTCACGGAGGGCGGCGCGCAAAAATGCCATGTAACCGGCCACGACAAACACCGCACGCAGTGGCGTGGGCAAAAACCAGCGGCGTGCGTAATGGGCACCGACGAGTGTCGCCAGGTCCATAACGAGTTTGTGCTTGCGCGGCTCAAGCTGCATCACGTAACCCGTCTTTGCGTCGGCAATGGCCTGAGCGTCGAGCGCACCGACGGCGGCCAGCACGGCATCGCGACGTGGCTCGTCGTATTCGAGCGCCATCTGGCCGATGCGGCCGTAGACGCACACCTTGCGCACGCCATCGATGTCGCCGCCAAGCTTAAGAAGTGCATCGAGATCGCTCTCTGGCACAGGACCCGCCAATTGAAGACGGGTCCTGCCGGGGATCTCGCTAATAATCGAGAATCTCATAGTTTGCGCCTGGGAGCGTTACTCGGCTGCCTCGTCAGCAGCGGCCTCGCTCTGGGTGATGTAGGCCGCCTCGGCAACCATGTCATCGACATTGGCCTTGGCCTGCTCGACCATGTCCTGGTAGCCGTTCTTGATGCGCATGCCGCACGCGATACCCTGCACGCAGGCATTCTTTACCGGAGCGCTGGTGAGCAGCTTGATGCCGGCCGTACCGAGCAGAAAACCGCCACCGACAAGCAGGGTATTGAACGTCGACTTCTTCATGTTGCTTCTCCCTTTTGCCGCATTGGACGCGGCACGGTGCCTCAGCACCCGAGTAAACAAGTTTGCTCGAGCACACTTTTGGAAAATAGTTTAGTTTATCTAACTATTGAGGTCAACACAGGTTAACTTTTTGGAAATCTTGGGACGCAGACCAGCCGACTTTCGACAATCCTCCTGCCGCGATGCGCATCTATAGCGCCAAAGAGGAGATCTTCCCCTCTCAGTAGATTGAAGGTGAATGGTTTTCCCGAGAAGTGAACGAGCAAAATCGGACCCCCGAAGCATCCGCATTTTTCGCCAGCAAAACCGCAGGAAAAACTAGACAAAACCGCAGGAAACAGAGTCCCAAAAGTGTCGATGCTTCAGGGGTTCAAATAAGGTCGTTCACTTCTCGGGAAAACCATTCACCTTCGATTTCCACAGCTCCAAAAATGTGACAAAGGGACAGCCTCTTTGTCACCCGCACAAAAATGGGCGCGCCAACGGCGCGCCCATTCACTCTATTCCATTCAGCCTACCTGACCCGAACGGCCGAGTCGTCACGGAACCGAGGGGCCGGGCGCAGGGCCTTGCCTCTCAATGAGTTCCGCACGAACAGGAGGCGCCAGTGGCGCCTCCGTCGTGAGTCAGGACTGTCCGAAATTGAGAGGCAAGGCCCTGCGCCCGGCCCCTCGGTTCCCGTTTACGAGAGCGACGTTCTCAGCAACTCGTTGAAGAGCTTGGGGTTGCCCTTGCCGCGGCTCGCCTTCATGCACTGGCCCACCAAAAAGCCGATAACCTTCTGGTTGCCGTCACGATACTGCTGCGCCTGATCGGCACAGTTAGCCAGCACCTCGTCCACGATCGGCTGCAACGCACCGGCATCGCTCACCTGACGCATACCACGCTCGTCGACGATCTTGTTGGGATCGTCACCGGTCTGGGCCATGGCCTCAAAGACCTCGTGCGCCTGGTTGGAGCTGATGGCATCGGTCACCAGCAGCTTGGCCAGCGCTGCTACCTGAGCCGGCGCGATGCCGGACTCGGCGAGCGACACGCCTGCGCTCTTAAGGTAGGCGATCATCTCGTTGACCAGCAGGTTTGCGACCGTCTGGGCCTCCTTGCCAGCCATACCGGCAGCGGCAGCCTCAAAGAACTCGGCAAACTCGGGGTCGCCCGCGATCTGCTCGGCATCGGCCGCCTTAATACCAAAGTCGGTCTCAAAACGGGCGCGCTTGGCATCGGGCAGCTCGGGAATCTCGCCACGGCAGCGGTCGATGAACTCGTCGTCCAGATCGAACGGCGCCAGATCGGGATCGGGGAACAGACGATAGTCGTCGGCCGTTTCCTTCACACGCATGACCACGGTGCGCTTGCGGCTGGGCTCCCAGTGGCGGGTCTCCTGATAGATGATTCCGCCCTCCTCGAGCACCTCGGCCTGACGGCAGATCTCGTAGGCAAGGCCGTCATGCAGGCTCTTAAACGAGTTGAGGTTCTTGAGCTCGGTCTTGGTGCCCAGCTTGGTCTCGCCGCGGCGACGCAGCGACACGTTGCCGTCGCAGCGCATGGAACCCTTCTCCATGGAGCAGTCCGAAATGCCCAGCGTCACAAAGATGCGACGGAGCTTTTCCATAAACAGGCGCGCTTCCTCGGGCGTACGCAGATCGGGCTCAGTCACGAGCTCAATCAAAGGCGTGCCGCAGCGGTTGTAGTCGACGAGCGACTCGGCAGCGGCGGTAATGCGGCCCTCGGCGCCGCCCACGTGGACCATCTTGGCGGCGTCCTCCTCCATGTGGATGCGCAGGATGCGGATGGGCACCGTGTAGGAACCGTCCTCGCGACGCTCGGGCATCTGCAGGTTGGACGCATCGTAGCTGGCCAGATGGCCGGCACGCTGGTTGCCCTCGCGCATGGTCGACGTCATGGACGTGGACAGGCCCTCGGCGTTGGCCGAGGCGCTCGCCAGGCTCTGGGCCTCGGCCTCACCAAACGCGCAGTCGGGGCGCTCGGCGGCACCGCGACCGGTCACGTCCAGGTCCAGGTGACCGTACATGGCAAAGGCGACCGGACCCTGCGTGGTCTGGAAGTTCTTGGCCATATCGGGATAGAAGTAGTGCTTGCGGTAGAACATCGAGTGGCGTTGAATCTCGCAGTTGGTGGCGAGACCAGCCTTGACGATGCTCTCGATGGCGCGCTTGTTGGGCACCGGCAGGGCACCGGGCAGGCCCAGGCACACCGGGCACACGTTGGCGTTGGGCTCGTCATCGTGGCTGAGCTTGCAGTTGCAGAACATCTTGGTATCGAGTGCGGTGAGCTCGGTGTGGATCTCCAGGCCGATCACGGCCTCCCAATCCTGCAGGACCTCGGAAAGCTCCTTCATTACAGCTCGCCTCCCTTCCCGGCAAAATCGGGCGCGACGGAAAGCGCGGGCGCACCCGTGGCGGCATCGGCAAAGCCGCGCTCCAGGGCGCGGGCAAACGTAAGCAGCTGACGGTCTTTAAAGGCAGGTCCCACCAGCTGGGCAGAAACGGGCAGCTG
Source organism: Collinsella sp. OM08-14AT (assembly GCF_003438115.1). Classification (NCBI taxonomy): domain Bacteria; kingdom Bacillati; phylum Actinomycetota; class Coriobacteriia; order Coriobacteriales; family Coriobacteriaceae; genus Collinsella; species Collinsella sp. OM08-14AT. Next base: position 5,281 of record NZ_QSTE01000011.1, on the reverse strand, counting down.
AGTATCCTCGCCCAGGCCCAGCGGCACCGAAATGCCACCGTTGCCGCAGATGTTGAGCGAAATGGTATACAGGTCGGAGAGGTACATCTGCGTGGGGTCGCTGATCTCGCCAAACTTAAAAGCCGTGCGCGGCGAGGCGGGCATGAGAATGGTGTCCACCTTGGCATACGCGGCGTCGTAGTCCTGCGTGATGAGCGTGCGGGCCTTTTGCGCGGCATAGTAGTACTTGTCGTACACGCCCGAGGAGAGCAGGTAGGCACCGAGCATCTGGCGGCGCTTGGCCTCGGCGCCAAAGCCGTGGGCGCGCGAAAGCGAGCTCTGGTCGGACAGGTTGGCGCAGCCCTCCTCCTGATAGCCGTAGCGAATGCCGTCGAAGCGGGCCAAGTTGGAGAACGCCTCGGCCGGGCCGATGACGTAGTAGGCGGCGATGGCGGCGTCCAGGTGCGGCAGGTCGACCTCGACCAGCTCGGCGCCCTGGTTCTGCAGCTCCTGGGCGGCGCGCTGAACAGCGGCCTTGACCTCGGACGTCAGGCCCTCGGCCTCCATAAACGCGGGGATGATGCCCACGCGTTTACCCTCGATGCTGTCGTTGAGATGCTCGGTAAAGTCGACGGCGCAATCCTGGCTGGTGCAGTCGTACGGATCATGGCCCGCGCCGGTAAGCGCGTTCATGGCCAGCGCGACATCCTCGACCGTGCGGCCAAAGGGGCCCACCTGGTCGAGCGACGAGCCAAAGGCAACCACGCCGTAACGGCTCACGGCGCCATACGTGGGCTTAAAGCCCACCACGCCGCAGAGGCTCGCCGGCTGGCGAATGGAGCCGCCGGTGTCCGAGCCCAGCGAGAGCGCGACCTCGCCCGCGGCGACGGCGGCAGCGGAGCCGCCCGAGGAGCCGCCGGGCACGCGCTCGGTATCCCAGGGGTTGTTGGTGCGGTGGAACGCCGAGCTCTCGGTGGAGCTGCCAAAGGCAAACTCGTCCATGTTGGCCTTGCCCATGGGCAGGCAGCCGGCATCGAGCATGCGCTGGACGCAGGTGGCGGTGTAGACGCTCTGGTAACCCTCGAGCATGCGGGAAGCGCAGGTGGTGTGCGTGCCCACGAGGTTCATGTTGTCCTTGATGGCCAGCGGCACGCCCGCGAGCGGGGGCAGCGGCTTTCCGGCGGCACGGTCGGCATCCACGCGCGCAGCGGCCTCGAGCGCAAGCTCGGGCGCCACCTGTAGGAATGCCTGGACCCCGCCCTCGCGCGCCTCGATGGCGGTAAGGGAGGCCTGGGCCACCTCGGTAGCGGTAAAGTCGCCGGCGGCAACGCCCGCGGCGATCTGGGCGGCGGTAAGGGAATCGAAGCTTAGCTCCATTACTCGCTCTCCCCCTCTCCCAAAATGGACGGCACACGGAAGTAGCGCTCACGCGCGCTGCCGGCGTTTTCGAGCGCGACGTCGAGCGGCAGGTCGCGCTCGGGCTCGCGCAGGTCATCGCCCATCACGTTGGACAGGCTTCCGATGGGATGGAACGTGGGCTCCACGTCGGGCAAGTCATATTGCAAGACGGGCTCGAGCATCTGGACGGCGTCGTTCATGTAGGACGTCATCTGGGTGAGCTCGTCATCGGTCAGTGCGATCTTTGCGTACTCGGCGATACCGCGCACGTCTTTCTCGCTGAGTGCCATAGGCGCTCCCTTCCGCATAACAGATAAACCGCTCTAGTATACAAGGCAACGCCGCTTGGAGCAGGCGCTTTACCTAAATGCAGCGAAAACGTAACGAGGGCGGCGGGCTGGCAGGTAATGGGCTGGCGATTCTGCAGCGAAACCGCACCGTCCGTAGCGAAAACCGTCTCGCCCATAACGAAAACCGCGCCGTCCACAACGAAGACCATCACAACATTCGACGCTTTTCGCCAAAATCGAGATTTTCATCGAATGTTGTGATGGTTTGGAAGCCCCGACCACCACAAAGGTGCCTGTCCCCATTGTGGTGGTTCTGGAGAATGTCCTATGCCGAGGCCTTGGCCTTGCGGCGCTTGCGGACCGCGTGGATCACGATGTCCAGCAGCAACAGCACAATGGCCACGACCACGATGAGCACGGCAAACTCGCGCTTGCCCCAGTGGCGGCCGGCCAGCGACTTTTGCTTGTCGACGTCCTTCTTGTTGTATTTGGTGCGCACGCAATGCACCAACAGGCGATGGTCGTTCACGCCGTAGGGCGTGCAGGTGACGAGCGTCACCTTGTCGGCGCCGGGCTCGATGGTCAGCGACTCCATCTCCTCGGGCAGCACCACCTCGGAGTCCACCATCTTGTAGGCGAGCGTCTTGTTCATGGTGTGCAGCAGCACCAGGTCGCCGGGCTCCAGCGAGTGAATGTCGTCGAACATGCTCAGGTTGCGCATGCCCGAGTGCGCGGTGAGCACGCAATGCGTCGAGGTGCCGCCCACCGGCAGGCTCGTGCCCTCCAGGTGGCCGACGCCCGCCATGAGGACTTCTTCGCTCGTGCCGTGGTAGATTGGCATGCTCACATCGATGGAGGGGATCTCGACCCAGCTCATCATGGGGTCGCGGTCAAAGATGAGCTGCTGAGCGTAGGGTTCGATCTGGTCGGCGGGAAGCTCGGTGGCCTCGCCGGCAAGCTGCTCGTTATAGGAGCGCGCCTGCAGCAAGATGCGCTCGCGCTCCTCGGCAGACAGCGCGTCCACGGTGCTGGACACGGTGCTGATCTGGTTGAACACGCCCGAGGCCTCGAGCCGGTCCAAGATCCACGGCCAGGTCATAAGGCCCACGCCGATAAGGATGATGACGATGGTGATGAGCCGATCGGCCCAGCGCGGCAGCCGCTTGCGGCGGCGCTTGGACTTTGGTTGAGGTTTGGGCTGAGGGCTTGAGCCGCCGTTGTCCGCGGCGTTATTGCTCTTCATATGTTTGGCGCCCTGCACCATCGCCAGTCACTCCTCTACAACTCAAGTTGTCTAAACAAATAATAGCCGATTCGCGAGCTTCCGCGCCGGACAACGCAGCCTGACAGCATTGCACAGCGCGAGTATGGGCCCGCATTTGAGTTTTCAAAATGTCCCGAATCGGCTGGGCGATTCGGGATACAATGTCAATAGAAAACGACGCACCCCGCGTAAGTGTACGAGAGCGCGGGCGGCCTAGTTTTCAGTTTTTGTTAAATGCCCGGGATCCGACCCCCGGGCATTCTTATTTGCGCTTTCGGCGCAAATGCCTTCTGCCGTCCGCACCGCGCGTGCGCCTACGGACCTTAAACCGAACCTCATACGAGTCAAGAAACGCGATGACGAACGAGTCTGCATCGGACGATGGAGGCTGGCTGCATTGTCCAAAAAACAGGGCAGACTCCAGTACGGAGTCTGCCCCGAAAAGAGAATGGCAAAGCAAGAACGTGGATGGACGAGAAAAGTGTCCGCAAGTCTCATGGCCATCACATCCCACCTGCCAAAGAGATGGGTGAGTGAGCGTTACTCCTGCTCGGACTCCTCAGCCTGCTTACGGCTGCGGATGAGATGAGCCACGCCGATGCACAGCACCGCGCCACCAGCGATCCAAGTGAACGTCACGCCGTTAAGGCCGGTGAGCGGGAGGCCGGAACCCTGCTTGTTTTTGACGATCAAGGCAGCAGTACCGTTGTCCGTGTTAGTCGTGTCAACCTCGACCAAATTGGAACCCCTGGTGCTCGTCTTGACCGTAATCTTGTTTTCTCCCTCTCCCTCTGCTTGGTTGAATCCAATGGCTTTGATGGTGAAGGTGAACTCGGGGATGGTGTTATAGCCGGCGAGCGTATGGGTCTCCTTGACGGTGTAGGTGCCGGCATCGAGGCCCTTGACGTTAATCTCGCCGGAGTCGGTGGTCGTGAACTCAGAAGCCTCAGTACCGAGGGAGCCATTCTCCTGGACATACATGTCCTTGGATGCAATATCGTCGGGATCAGTGGCACGGATGGTGAACTTTACGCCCTTAAGTATCTTATTCTCATCCGTCGCGTCCTTCTTGACGAGCTTGAGCGCATAGGTGTAGTCGCGCACGGTGTCGGGCACAGACTCACCCCGGGAATCGTGGCCAGGGTTGTTGGAGTAGATGAGCTTGACGGTGTTGGAGTTGCCCGTGCCACCGACAACGACATGCTGGGACTTATTCGGGTCGAGCTTGGCGCTGTACGTGACAACGACCCTTGTATGCTCGCCGACAGTGACGCCGGCCGCCGTGGCGGCAGCCTTAAGATCGTCAAACTTTACGCTCAAGACCGTTCTGCCATTTGAATCGGGATCAGACATGGTCACAGAAGTAGGCGTGATCTGAGTCTCACCAATCACGGCCTTGACAGTGGACTTATCAACAGTCAAACCGGCAGACAGCTCATCGTGGAACTCATAATAGTAGGTGTTGAACGTGTCGACATTGCTTGCAACCGTGCCGGTCAGCTTGTACTGAACGGTCTGACCCATCTGGGAGTCCGCCTTGTGCTTCCAGTCGTTGTCCGCACCATCGTCCTTGACCTGCTTCGTCACGGTCGGGATGCTCGTCTTCTCGGTAACGACCACTGCGTTGCCGCCCACGACTGCAAAGATCGGCGAGGTACCGGTCTGCTTCTCATTCGCACTGAGCGAGTCGGTATCGGTCATGAACAGGTAGTAGCCAGCGCTCGTAGTGGTGAAAGCGCGACCGGCGGCAAAGGAATCGCCCGTAGCGGTAACACTCTTCTCTACAGCCAAGGCAATCTTGTTAAGGATGCTGCTCTGCGGCAGACTCGTGGTATCAGTGGTATCAGTGATCTTGGAAAGGTAGTCGGCAACGTCAGAAGCGGTCGAGTCTAAGGTAATCCCTGGGACATTATTATCAACAAGCACCTTCAGGACCGCAGTCTCTGCGTCATCACTCGGCCACTCAATGTTGGACGCAACCTTACCGGACTTTCCGTCAATAACGTCAGCCTTAAAAATCTGATACGCCTTGAACGAAGTGGAGTCATTGTCCACGGACTTGTTAATCGTGAGCGAATAGCTGGGGGCAGCACCCTCCGCAGCAAACGCCATCGTGACTGTCGCCATAACGCCGCCGAAGCTCAGGGCTGCGGTGAGGCCGGCGGTTACTGCCAGGCGTGCGATGTTCTTGGTTGTTTTCATGTTGGGACCTCTTTCTTGGAGGTTGCTTTAATTCTCGTCATCACCAAAAGTCAGCAGGCTCATTTCCCTGCGCTCTAATCGCTACGGAGGCAGTACGCCATTGAGCAGGGGGGTGTTCCTATAGTTTTGTCAACTGGGAAATGCTCTC
>NZ_QSTE01000010.1:19847-93888 GCF_003438115.1 Collinsella sp. OM08-14AT | reverse complement strand
CGGGCGCGGTCGGCGGCCTGCGCGCGCTCGAGGGCGGCGACTCGCTGCGGGGGCTCCCTCTTCTCGGCCTCGCAGGTGATCGTCCAGAACGGATGCGTGACGGCGGCCGCGCCGTTCATATCCATGAGGGTGGTGACATTGCATCCCGCGCACCACGCCTCCTGCTTGCGGTCGTAGACCGCGGCTCCGTCATATCCCTCGACATCGACGAGCCTCTTGGCCGCCCTCATGGCCTCGCCCAGGGTCTCGAAATCGCCCTTCTCGTCGTCGCCGCATAGGCAGTCGGTCGAGATGACCGAGAAGCGCGGGTACTCGATGCCGCCGACCTTCACGGTCTCGCCGAGGCCCTGCGATTTGATGTACATGCTGATGTAGTCGTCGCGGTAGAACTCGGGGCAGGCGTCGATGCCGGTCTCGTCGGCCTCGTCGGTGAGCATATCGACCGCCGCGAGCACGGTGTCGCGCGCGCGGAAGCGCTCGGCATCGCCCCGGCTCCAGCTCAACGGGATGTCGTACGGGTTGAGCCCGTCGCATCGTACCGCGCAGCTGAGTCTGTTGGGGTAGGCCGCGATCAGCTCGTCGGCCGCGCCGTAGTCCCAGAGGGTGTCGCTGTAGAAGTCGTCGAGCGTGCCGTCCGCATCGATGCGGAACGCGTCGATGGCGAAGCCGTAGCCCGACGGCGAGAGCGAGTCGTCGATAAGCTGCGAGTGGAAGAACCTGATGGGCTTGCCGGGTTCCTTGACGACCCAGGTGGCCGAATCGCACAGGCAGTGCATCCAGTTGAAGTCCGGGTCGCTACAGGTCTTGAACATGGTGGCCTCCTTGGCCGTGGTCTGGTCCGAGATATCGAATGCCGCGGGCGCCGGCTAGCCCAGATGGGCGCCGTGCGAGGCCTTGGGGAGGTGGCGCGTTGGCACGTTCGCCGTGGCGTCGGCGCAGTGCTTGGCCGCGGCGGCCACCGAGCGCGGGTCCATGGCGGCTTGCGCCATGATCTTCTCATAGCCCTTGTCCATGAGCTCGGCGGCATCGCGCATGGCATCCGAGACGCCCTCCGCCGCGGCGGAGAGCACGAGCGGCACGCACTTCACCTTGTCTGCGAACGCCCGGCCGCGCGCCGAGATGTTCTGGACCGCGCGGGTGCAGGCGGCCTGGACGGCCTTGATGTCGCGGGACATGAAGTTGAGGCAGGTCTGCACCTTGGCCGAGCCCGCGGCGGCGAGCTCGCTGAACTTGTAGCGGATGCCGGTACGGTCGAGCTCGCGGCTGAACTCGGCGACCTCCTCGCTGTTCTCCTCGATGGTGCCGTCCATGAGGGGCACGCACATGTCGAACTCCTCCTCAGCGGCGGGCACGGGAGCGGACGGGCCATGCTCATTGGCCAGGCCCGCGGCGGCGCGGTCGAGCTGCCTGTGGAACAGCTTGCTGTTCGTGCGTGCCATGGCGAGCGCCTGGTGGTTGGCGAGATCGACCACGTACTGCTTGACGTAGACCTTGGCCGCGGCCGGGTCTCCGGTGATGATGTCGGTCTTGTCCGGGAAGTGCTCGACGAGCGAGGCCGCGAGCCGTCCGGTCATCTCGTCGGCCGAGATCCCGTCCATGGCGAGCGTGCCCGCGGTCATGCCCGCATGGGCCTGGGTGACGGACGAAAAGCTGCCCGTGCCGTCTGGGTTGACCCCGAAGTAGGCGGCGGCGTCACGGCACGCCTGCGTCCAGACGCCCATCAGGGCGAGTTTGCAGTCCAGAATGTCGCTGTGATCCATACGGAAGTCTTCTTGGTCGGGCATGGTTTTCCCTTTCGACGGAAAGCTGGTATTACGGGCAATCGTATCCGCACGCGATGGCGCCGGGGCATGCGAAAGCCCCCGTTTCCCGAATGGGAAGCGGGGGCTGACGGAAAGGAGACGCTACCTGAGGTTGAGCGAGTAGTTTCTGACGGGGGCCGCGGCGCTCGCGCAGGCCGCGGCCGCGGCGGCCCGGACGGGGGGCACCGCCGGGACGCGCGAGTCGATCGCCGCGCTGCGCTCCCTTTCGCGTTCGGCGTCGAGGGGTTTGAACTCCACGATGTTGTCCGCACACGGCGGTTCGTCGATATCGTCCGCGGCGGCCCGGACGGGCGCGGCGTGGCGCCCCCGCGTGCCGGTCGGCAGGCCCGATCTGAGCGAGGTGCCGATGCCGTTGATGAGGTCCCGCAGGCGCTCGTCGCTGTCGTCTGCCGCGGCGGGCGCCTTCGCGGCCGCATGCTTCGGTGCGCTCGGAGGCTCCTTCTCCGCGGGCGCATCCTCGACCTCGGGCGATGCCGCCGCAGGCGAGGGTGCCGCGGGCGCCTGGCGGGGTGCGGCCGGGGCCTTTGCTGCGGCCGATTTGCCCCGCAGTCGGCGCATCAGGTCGCCCAGGGCCTGCGCGATGCGCTTGCGCCCGGCGGCGAGCACTTCGGAGACTTTGAGGCCGTGGAGCGAAGAGATCGTCTTGGCGGCCTGCTCGCGGGAGAGCTCCCCGATGTAGTCCGAGATGCGCGACTGCACATCGAAGTCGGCGGGGACGGGGCTCCCGAGCTCGGCCAGCGCGCGCTTCGCGAGCAGGTCGACGCACTCGCGCCGGAAATCGGCGCTGCTCTTGTAGATGGAGGCGTTGGCGGCCGCGAAGGCGTCGAAGGCGGAGTTGAAGGTGTTCTTCTGGTCGGGCGATGCCGTCATGCCCATCGATGCCGTCAGGTCGTCGATGGCGTCCTCGAACGCGGCGTCCAGCACCCGGCGGTACTCCTCGAGCCCGCCGCGGGCTGACTTGGCGGCGAGGTTGCCCCTCACCGTCTCGACCGCGCGCTCGCGCGCGGCTCCGACCGCCGCCATGAGCTCCGCATCGTTTTCCATAGCCGTTGCCACGAGTCGATATGCCTCCTCGATATCGATGCCGTCCCCGAGCTTAGATCCGATTGCACCGATGTCGAGCGTGACCGAGCGTTGTCCCGACGGTGCGGGTGGTACGTCCGCCATGAGCCGACCCTGCCTTTCCAGAGGTTCAGATGGGCCTAGTAGCCCTGCTTGTAGGTGCTGCCGTAGGCGTCCCGGTCATAGGAGCCGTACTGGCTGCCGGTGTCGCCGCCATAGGTCTCGGGACGGGCGTAGTCGCCCTGCTCGCGGGCATATCCCGCTCCCTCTCCCTGGTAGGCGTCCTGTCGGTACGTCTCGGGCTGGACCGGGGCCGACGTCGCCTCGTCCGGGCGGGCGGGGTGGTCGGTATCGGGGTGCGCGATGATGCCGGTTGCGTCGGGGTTGAGGCCCTGCGCCGCATCGACCGCGTCCTCGAACTCGGCATCGGTCTCGTCGGTGTATACCGGGCGGAGCGCGTCGTCGAAGTGGTCGACGGTTTTGTGCTCGAAGGCCGCCTTGGTCACAGCGAACATGCCGGCTGCCTCGGGGACGCTGGGCGTCGAGGTCGCGGCCATGACGTTCTCGATCGCGACGCACGCGTCGTTCAGGTGCATGAAGCTGTCGGGGGTCGTGACGTTGTCGTTGATGAACTTCTCGGCGAACTCCACGGATGCGTCCGTGTCGAGCTTGAACCCGCGGACGCTGTTCATGGCCTGCTGGTAGGCCATCTTCGAGATTCCCTCGGCCACGTAGAGCTGGCAGGGCACGGGCATGTCGGCGGCGTAGCCGTCGAACTCGAGGCAGGCGTTTCGCGCCAGAAACTCGCAGAAGCCGTCCACGATCTGCGGTGCCGCGCCGTAGAGGTCGCAGATGTTGGCCGCGAAGGCGTCGACCGCGGACTTGAAGGTGTTGCTGCCGTCCTTGGAGAAGCCGAAGCGGCACGCGGCGTCCTTGCAGGCATCGCCGAAAACGGGGATGAAGGAGTCCTTGAAGCTCTTGATGCGCTCGGCCCAGACGGCGAGCACGGCGTTGTTGAACGCCGCCTCCTGCGCCTCGGCGAATGCCGCGGAGAGCTCTTCGTTGCCCTCGAGCTCGGCATCCATGACGGCGTAGAGCCTGGGGAGGTCGGAGGGGTTGATCTTGCAGTTGATCTTCTTGGAGCGGACGCGCTCGGCCAGGGCATCGAAGCCGTCGAGCTCGAAGGTGACGTCTGCGCCGTCGAATTTCATTTTTCCCATTGAGAGGCCCTTTCGGTGAGAATCGGTGGGTGAGCTTCGATCACGGTATGGCCGCGAGCCGAAGTTTGTAACCCTTTTTCCCAATCGGGAAGCATTTCATACCGATATGCGGGCGCGATGCTCGATTTTTGGGAATTACCGGTGGTGCCTTTTCCGCGCGTCAGCCTGGGCCGTGGAGTCAGCATGCGGGACGGGGACGGTGAAACCGCGTTCATGCCTGACCTCACGCGCGTGCCGGACCAGCATCATGGCGCGAAGGTCGATGGCCTCCTTGATCTTGTCGATCCTGCCCGGCTCGTTGGCGATGAAGGGGTTGCCGAGGAGGATGTCGCAGGCCTCCTCGGAAAAGCCCTTGAGAGCAGACGGGTCGAACCACGAGAGGTCGCGGCAGTGTCTTTCGAGCTGGTCGTCGATTCTGCGGGCGAACGGGCGCATCATCCCGGCACGCGGCGTCGTGTAGCCTACGAACCTCTGCGACATATCGAGGTCGCACCAAAGCGCCTCGCCGGTATCGAATATGGGGGCGGCACGGAGCCATTCCCTGCTCTCGGTGTCAATCAGGATGCCGAAGTTGTTCCAATGCCTGTCGAAGTTTGCCATGAGGTAGTCGATGGTCAGCATCTTCTCGATATCCTCGCGAACTTCGAGTCCGTGGGCGGCGCAGGTCCCGACATAGAAACCATGCAGGCCGAGATCGGAAGGCCTCTTCGAGGAGCACAGGAGCGCGTAGGCCGGGACGAACTCGGTGAACTGGTCGGTCATGGTCTCGCAGCGAGACGCCCACTTCATAAATCCGCCGTCTTCGAGGCTGTAGGATACGAAGTCGCTGCCATCGAGCAGGCGCGAGCACAGCACGCTGGCGATCTTCTCGTTGAAGGGTTCCTGGAACCTATTGGATGGCCTGCCGGCTTTGACGAGCACCCGGCGGCCGCCTTCGACCGTCCAGCGCTTCGGGAGGTTGCCGTTCAGGGCCGCATCGGGCGAGGACGCGAGGATATCCGCATTGCCCTTGATCTTGTCGATGAGCGAGGGGACCGAGGAGACGTCGTGCGGCAGCAGCAGCTCGCCGAGCTCTTCGTTGAAATCGTTCTCGAAGCAGTTGACGTCGCTCCATGTCGAAGTCGACCCGGCGGGGCGGATCCAGTATTGATCGGAGAGAGAGGTCCCGAAGCCGGAGGCCATGAGGGATGCGGCCGACGGGAAGCCGACTGCGCGCAGGCGCTCGACGGCATCGGGTCGGAAATCCGGTATGCCCCTGTTCTTGAACCAGTTAGAGAGCCTGTCCCTGGTGATGTTTCCCGATGGGTCGGTCGACATCAGGGGGGCATGGGCCGCATCGATGATATGGGTCTTGCCGGTCACGGTCTGGCGGTCATGGTTCCAGGTGAACTCGGCGACCTCGTGGTCGCGGCACATGAGGGTGAGCCGCGAGAGCTCGGGCGTTCTACTGTTCATCTTCTGGCTCCAATCCTCGCATTGCCGGTTGTATTGGTGCCGTCATTTTACAGCACGTGAGCCTCATGTGTGCGATACCGCCCGAAGGCAATCCCTACTCCCAGTGGCCGGCCACGTCCACGACCCAGTGCCTGCCGGTCGCCTGCTGCTCGTAATGCCCCTGGTCCTCGCTGGTGGTGTATGAGTCATCGGTATAACCATCATGGTTCTGGCCTTGGGCATACATCGCATCGCTATGTGCGTAGAAGCCGTTTTTGGAGTCGAATGTCGCGCCGCAGGCATTGCAGATGAAGCGGCCATGGCGCACGTAAACGACGTTCGGTACCCAGACCTGGCCGTAGTCGGTCTCCCAGTGGCCCTGCTCGGGTACCCACTTCTTTTGGGATTGCGCGGGGGAGGACCCGGTCGCAGAGGAGCCGGACGTGCCGCTGGACTTCTGCGACCCAGAGCTGCCCTTAGATTCGTCCTTCTTGGAATCGGCCTTGCCGCCGGAGTCGTTGGCCTTGACCTCATCGGTCTTGCCCGGGTCCTTCTTGTCGCCCTCGTCGGTCTCGGTGGTCTCGGCCTTGCCGCCGGCCTCGATCTTGCCGCCGGCCGAATCGGTCACGGTTCCCGCGTTCTGCTCGTAGCCGGCGTCGTGCACGCCGTCGGAGTTCCAGACGCCATCGGATATCACATGGCCGCCCGAGCCGTTGACGACGTCCGCGGTGGTGCCGCCGGTGGGCGCGGAGGCGGGGGAGTTCGTGACGGCGACCTCGACGTTGCCGCCCTCGTCGATCGCGGCCCATGTGACGGTCTCGACCGTCTTGCCGCCGGTCTCGCATCCGTTGAGCGAGCGGGCGAGCGCGGCGCTGCGGCGGGCGGTGGAGTCCACGATGGCCGCGGCATCGCCGCGGGCCCGCTGCGTTACGAGGACGCGGCCCTGGCCGGTCGTGACGGTGAGCTCGTCGGCGGGCGCGCCGACGTCCTGCCCGTCGAGCGTGAGCGTCGGGCATATCTTGGCGATGTCGGCGGGCGCGACGGATTCGGCACCGGGCGCCTTATCGCCGTCGGTCTCGGTCTTCTCGACGGCGGACGGCGAGCTATCGATCGGTTCGGGTCGGTTGGATGCGATGGCGATTCCGGCCCCGCCGATGGCGAGGACGGCGACGACGCCGGCGCAGATTACCGCCTTGCGGCGCGCGGCGGGCTCCGCCAAGAGGTCGCGGATCTTGTCGATCGGGTTGTTCTTCATGGCATGGTCCTTTCGAGATATATGCCTGATGGTCTCTTCGTTTGTTCGGTCCCCTCCGGTGTGCCCCTAGCGCACCGAGGAGTATTCGGGGAGCGCGGGAATGCGCTCGCGGGGCGCGGACGGATGCTCCACAGGCTTCTCCTTCTTCGCTCCCGCCTGTCGGCGGCAGACGGAGATGAGGGCCCAGGCCCCGCGTCCGACAAGGGCGACCGCCCCGATCGCGCATGAGGCGACGAGCAGGGCGAGCGACCCCGCGAGCTTGATGAGTTCATAGCCCAGCTTGATGAAGGGCCAGAGGATTGCGAGCACGAACGCTCCGATGATGATGGTGGGCAGCATGGGTCGGTCCTTTCCCTCGGGTTTTACTGCGTGCTCAGTTCTCGGTATCGGGAGGATCGAGCGGCGCGATGGCGACGTAGTCCTCGTTGCGCCGGCGGAGCACGAACGTGACCTGGTGGTCGTGGGCGTTCCGGCAGAACGCGAACAGGCGGCGCAGCGCCCTCGTGTATTGGTTGCAGGCGTAGTTCCCCATTGTCCTGTATCCCGGGTCCACGGGGACGATGGCGACGTATGCCCGGCCCTGCTTGAGCACGGTGCAGGGCACCGACGTGTCGTGCACCCGCTTCGCGATCGAGGCGAAGTTGTTCTTGAGTTCGGTTATCCCCACCGACGCGTGCGGCGGCAGTTTGGCGCTTCCATCCATTTCGACACCTCCTTCCGATAGTGCGTTTATCGAGATGGGAAGCGGTTTTATCGCTTTCTTACCTTTTTTATACCCGTTTTTATTCCCTCTTTTGTGCCTCTTTTCCATGGTGTGACATGTTTGCCGGAAAAATTCAGCCGACGAATACCGTGAGGGTCCTCGCCCTGCCGCCTGCGAAGTTTCCGGTGCACGTCACGAGCGTGACGGCGCGCGTGGCGTGCGCGCACAGGTCGTCGCACCCCTCCGCCCTCGCGCCCGCCTGCGCCGAGAGGTCCGCGAGCCATGCCCGCGTCTCGGCGGAGCCGGAGAGGTCGAACCTCTGGATGCCTGCAAAGCTCTTGTCGACCGACAGCGAGAATGCCGGGTGGAGGCGCACGGTGCCCCCGTCGGGCGTCGACCAGTACATGTCGCCGAGCGTATCGAACTTCTCCTGCCGCCATGCGTCCCTCAGGTAGGTGAACATCTCGCTGTCGAAGTTGAGGTGGTGCCCGTAGACGAGCGCGTGCCGCCCGTCGGCCGTGCCGCGCGGGTCGAGGTAGGGGCATCCGGCGAACGACCAGTTCCGGTCGAAGTCGTGGTTGAGGTAGAAGCCCTGCGGGTCGCCTTCCCTGGGCGAGACCACCGGGTAGTCGATCGGGGTGCCTTCGACGTTGACCCATGCGGAGATGTCGGGGTTTCGCGCGCGCAGGGCCTCCCAGTCGATGCCGCCGCCCTCGGCGGCTCCCGCCTCGGTCGAGATCTCGCTGTAGACGGTGCCATCGTGCAGGATCGTCCACCCGATGAGGGCGGCCGCGGCGAGCGATGAAGCGCATATGGCGACGAGGATGATATCGAGGGCCTTGCGTTTGCGTCGCGGTCGTCTCTTCATTGGAATCTCCTCTGGAATCAGAAAGGGGCCCGGCGCACGGTTGCGTCGGGCCCCGATGTGGGCTATTCGGCCCTATCGTCAGTAGCGGTCGCGGATCTCGTCGCGGTATCGGTCATCGTACCCATAGTCGTCGCGGTCGCAACCGTCACCGTAACGGTCTTCATGGCCGTAGTCTTCGCGGCCATAACCGTCGTCGTCCGGCTCGTCGTCGTCCGCGGCGGACCCACGGGTGCGGCGGCGGTAGATGAGGGCCGCGGCCGCGGCGGCGGCGACAGCAAGTGCGGCGGCGAGGCCGATGATGACGTTGCGGCCGGTCTGGTCAAGGTTGGTCGGCGGTACCGTGACGGCCTTCGCCGTCTGGGTCACCTGGTCCTCGTCATGGCCTTCGAGTCCGCCGCCCCCGCCGTTGCGGAAGAGGTCCACGCGGGCGTAGTTGTCAAGCGCGCGGCCGGCGGTGTAGCCGTCGGTGGCCTTCATGTGCACGATGGCGGGCGCCAGGGCGGTCTCGGCCATGCCGCCCGAGCTGTCGGGGCGGGAGCCGTTTTCCTTGGCCGTGTCCTCGGCGCTGGCGATATCGTCATGTGCGTCCTTGATGCCGTCGCGGTCCCAGCCTCCGTCGCGGGTGGTGAAGCCGCTCTCCACGCGGCCGTACTCGAAGCGGATGGCGGTCACGTGCTCGTCGTCCTCGAGTCCGAGGTCGGCCACGGAAAGCTCGGTGGCTTCGGTCGTGGGCACGTCGGCGCGCCAGAGCTTCCAGCCGGTGAAGTCGACGGCGCGGCCGTCTTCGCCGAGGGTGGGTGCGGTTGCCTCGTCGGACAGCCAGGGGTTCTCATGGCCGTCGGACAGCGTCGCGTTGGCCCCGGACTCGTCGACATGATCCTCGGGCGTCTTGTCGGTCTTGTACCAGACGTTCATCTTGCCGTCGTAGTCCTCGAGGGCCTGCGGTGTGGTGATCGAGGTGAGCTGCGCGCGCCCGTCGGTGGCGGCGGTCAGGTCGTCCTCGACCGTGAACTCGTCGGTCCAGGTGCTCGAGGTCGAGCGGAAATCGATGGTGTAGGCATAGGAGCCGTCGTCGGTCGCCTTGGTCTCGGCCGTGTTCAGGCCGTCGCCGTTTGCCTCGGTGTCCTTGGCGGTGGGGTCGGCGATCTCCTGTCGCTTGTCGATCTCGCCGCTGACGGAGATGGGCGAGTCGTACATCGTGACGGTCTGGACCTCCCCGGTCTTCTTCACCTCGAACTCGATGCTCTCGGCCTGGTCGTAGGTGGTCGGGGTGCGCTCCTCGGTGAGCGTGTACTTGCCGGGGGCGAGCGCATCGATCTCGTGGTCCTCGGCGGTCGAGGTCCACGAGTCGACGGTCTTGCCCTCCGAATCGGTGACGGTGAGCTTGGCGCCCTCGACCTCGGATTCGTCGGTGATGTCGCGCTTGGAGATGCGGACCTTGGTGAAGTCGTCCTCGAAGTTCGCCTGCCCGGTCTCCCAGCCCTCGATTCGGCCGTCGGCGTCGATCGTGAAGGTCTTGGTCTCCGGTGCCTCGACGTATCCGGCGGGCGCCTCGCTCTCGGCGACGCGGTACGTGCCGGGCGCGAGGTGCCAGAAGTCGATCGAGCCGTCGGCGCCGGTCACGCCCTCCTCGGCGCTCTTGCCCTTCTTGAGCAGGATGGGCACGCGGTGGGCCTTGCCGCCGCTGACCGAGGCGTAGGTCGCCCCGTCCTTATCGACCGCGATGCTGCCGGCGGGTTTGCCCGAGACGGTCAGGTCGTAAGTGCCGGCGTCGAGCCCGCGGCCCTCGTATGCCGAATCGGCATCGGACCAGGCGAGACGGATGGCAGGCATGGTATATCCGTCGTCGGTGAGGGCGGGCTTGGCGCCGAGCAGGCCGGTCGCGACCTTGGCGGTGTAGGACTTGCCGGCCTCGATCTCGGCCTCCTCGACTTCGAGGGTATTGCCGTCCTGGGTGGCGATCAGGGTATACGTACCGGGTTCCATATCGACGGCATCGGCCCCGAGCGGGGTTTCCAAGCCGTCGGGGGATTTGAGGACGAGGAAAGTGCCGTCATCGGCCTCGGCCTTGACGCTTGCGCTCGCGGCGGCCTTCCTGATGGAGACCTCGCTTCCAGTCTCGGCGCGCACGGCGAGGTTGCCGGCGGCGCTGCCGATCGAGATCTCGTCGTCGGCGTTCCAGACCTGG
Source organism: Collinsella sp. OM08-14AT (assembly GCF_003438115.1). Taxonomy (NCBI): domain Bacteria; kingdom Bacillati; phylum Actinomycetota; class Coriobacteriia; order Coriobacteriales; family Coriobacteriaceae; genus Collinsella; species Collinsella sp. OM08-14AT. The sequence continues at coordinate 83,335 of NZ_QSTE01000010.1, read as the reverse complement.
AACTTAGCGCCGGGAAGCGGGGTGTCGCCGCCCTTGACGGTCTTGGTCACATCGAACCTGGTCGCGGGGTCGGACTGGTCGGATATGGCCTTCACCTCGGCGGTTGCGCCGTCCTTGTAGGAGATGGTGAACGGGGTGGGCGTCTCGTCGAGGACGTGGCCCGACGGGGCCTTGGTCTCGACGAAGGCGTAGGTCGCCGAGCCGGCGCCGAGGTAGAGTTCCTTGGTGGTCGCCTTGCCGTCGCTGCCGGTCTTCACGTGGTCGACGACGTCTCCGGCCGCGGCGCGCGCGGTGCCGTCGGGGGATACGATATCCTGCTGCGCCACGACGTCGTACTCGGCGCCGGCGAGCGTCAGGCCGTCATGCGAGCACGTCTTCGTGATGGTCGCCTTGCCCTTCGCCTGCTCGTCTGCGACCTTGATGACGGTCACGGGGGAGGCCTTCTTGTAGTCCTTGGGGACCTCGAAGCCGACGGCCTCGCCATTGACGGTATAGGGCGCCACGGCGGAGATTTCCTTGATGGAGTACTTGCCGGACTTGAGGCGCTGCGGGATCGTGACCTGCCCGGTGCCGTCGGTCGTGAAGGTGTCGACGGTGCCGTTGGCGTCGTAGGGGTCGGCGAAGCTCATGGTGCTGCCGTCCGAGTCGAGCACCTGGAACTTGAAGCCGGAAAGGGGCACGGTGTTGCCGGTCTCGGCGTCGGTCTTGACGATCTGGATGCGGCTGTTGAGCGTCTTGTCGATGACGGAGTAGTACTTCGTGGTGCCGTCCACCAGCTCGTCGGCCGAGATGGTCCAGTCGTCCACATGGTCGAAGCCCTCGGGCACCGTGGAATCGACCTCGCGGATCGTGTAGCCGGCCGCGTCGTAGGGCACGGCGCCGGTGATGCCGGCGTTGCGCTTGCCCGAGCCGAACCACGGGCGCGCCTGGTCGTCGGTCTTGGCATCGGAGGTGGAGGTCTCGTCGCAGGTTGCCGCGTCCTTGGTGGAGGCGAAGCCGGCATCGTTGGTCGTCAGGGTTCCGACGACCTCCTCGGTGGTGTTCGAGATGATCTGGAACTGGACGCCGGCCGCGGCATTCCCCTGGCCGTCGTCGGACTCCCAGCTGTCGTCCTCGCCGCCCTTGGTCTTGGCGATCTCGATATCGAACGAGACGGGGTTTTCGGAGAAATCGTTCTCGGGCTCAAGCTCGAATACGCCTTCTGCACGAGGGTCGTCACGACTAATAGTGTATTTATGCACGGTGGCATCTAGCTTGTAACCGGCGGGAGCTTTGATTTCCGTGACAGCCAACTCTCCAAGAGGAACGTCGCGGATAACCGCATAGCCGTTTTCATCGGTTGTAGCGGTTACAGGTCCCCAGGAAGGCGTCGACAGGGAGGCGATTGAATACTCGGCTCCCTTGAGCGAGGCGCCGGATTGGGCCTCGCCGAGAGTGGCCGAGTCTTTCTTGTTGATTTTGATGCGCACCGTGCCCGGGTCGTCCTTCAGCTGCTCGGTCCCGGCGGAGTTGCCGGTCCTGAAGCTGATATGGCCCTCGTGGAGCGTGTAGCCGGCGGGCGCCTTGGTCTCGACGGCGTAATAGGCCTGGTTGGGCTCGAGGTCGAGCGCGGCGTTGCCCGATGCGTCGGTGACGATATGCGACACGAGCGCGTTGTCGGAGGAGCGGTAGATGTCGTACTCGGCGCCCTCGACGGAGTACTCGGAGTTGCCGTCGGTGATGGAGACGTTGGCCGAGCACTTCGAGAAGGTGTAGCGGACCTTGTTCAGCTTCCACTTGATCTTGAAGAAGCCGGCTCCGGCCTGCGTGAAGGTGGTCGGGACGGTCACGCCGATGATCGCCTCGTCGCCGTTGACGGCGGCGATGCGCACGGTCTGGCCGTAGTCGTCGTCGGCGTGGACGGCCTGGTTGTAGGAGGGGTCGATCTGGCCGGAGGGGTTCACGCCGACATGTCCGCAGGTGAGGTCCACTTTCGTCGCGCTGGGGATGGTGACGCCGGAGACCGTCTGCGCGGCGATCGTGCAGGTGCGCTCGATCGACCAGGCTCCGGACTGTAGGGCCGAGACGTCGACGTTCTGCGTGCCGAGCGCCTGGTAGATCGTCTTGGCCTCGTAGCGGCCGCCGGACGGGTTCTCGACCGCCGGCAGGGTGGCGCCGGTGGTGGTGCCGGTGTACCTGTTGTGACCGGCGGTGTGGAAGGACATGCCGGCCCAGGGCGCGGACTGGAACTCCCACGTTCCGATGTTCCACACGTTTCCGGCGAAGGCCTCGGTGGCGAGGGACGCGAGCCAGGAGCCGATGTTCTTCTCGGCGTCGTTGGCGAGCCTGATGTCGACGCTGCGCACGCCCGCCGCGGCGATGAGGATGTCGAGCGTTCCGGTGTCCTTGTCGTAGGTCCACATATCGAGGTCGCGCGTGTACTCGATGCCGTTGACGGTGACGGACTCGATCGTGGCGTCGGAGATCGACTTGCGGGCGGCCTTGTCGCGGGCGAGCGTGATCTGGGTGTCGGGGGACGAGACGTCGACCGAGGCGGTTCCGGACCTGGCCGCGCGGCCGTCGACGTTCTCCGCCTCGACCCTCACGGGGAAGGTGTTCGCCGCGCCCTTGTCGGGCGTGGCGTAGAGGAGCTGGATGCGGGAGGATGCGACCTTGTACTCGCCGGCCTTGTTCTTGACCGTGTACTTCTTCGGCACGTAGACGAGCCCGGTGGCCGCGTCGAACTTGAGGCCGCGGCGCATGGCGGCGTCGGCGTTGTTCTCCGATGCGCCCCAGTCGGCCAGCGTCGCGCCCGAGATGTCGGAGCCGGCGCGGCCCACGAGGTAGTCGGACGAGTCGTCGAGGTCGTAGAGCACGGCATGGCTCACGGCGTTGGATTTCAGCGCGTCGCTGTAGTCGCCCATGCCGTCGCAGTCCGTATCGGCCCACAGGCCGTCGAGCGTGGGCGAGGCGACCTTTCCGGAGTCGACCGTGGTGGTGGTGACGGTCAGCACGTCGCGGCGCTCGAACTTGTCGAGGCCCGAGAGCGATTCGTCGAGGTTGGCCTTGATGTAGGCCTTGTCCGAGGCCTGCTTGGCCTGCTTGGCCGAGGCATCGATGGCGACGGCTTCGAGGGCGGCCGACCCGTTGGAGCCGTTTTCGTAGAAGGCGCACGTCACGGTGGTGTCCGTCTCCGCCTTGAAGGTGGCGCGGCCGTCCTCGACTTCGAGCTTTGCGGCCTCGGACCCGTCGCCGGCGAAGGCCGTGAGCGAGTCGGCGAACCAGCCGTCGTCGGGCGTGACCTCGACGGTCACGTTCGAGCCCTTGTCGACCGCGACCGTGTCGCTCTCGGCGTCCTCGCCTGCTATGGCGAGGCTGCCGTGCTCGCCGGCGGCGAGCGTCACGGTCACGGTCTCGGGCTCCGCCGCCTCCGCCCAAGCGGACGGCACGGCGGTACCGAGCAGTCCGAGCACCTGACTCAGGGCGAAGACGATGGACAGGGCGCCCACGCCGAGGCGCCCGAGCTTCGCGCGGGCGGTATGGCTGCCGCTTCCTGTATGCTTCATCTCGGCATCATCCTTTCCATGTCCTTGGCGCCGGCCGGGAGACCCCGGCACGGCGCCCGTAATCTGAGATATGTTACCCAGCCGATTGCCGGTCTACACCGGTGACCGCCGGGACTTTCCGAACGGGAAGCGGACTCCGCTCGCCCTACGCCCCGCCGTCTCCCTGGGGGCCGTTCCGGTAATCGCCCTGGGGGGACGCCTTGAGGCCGAGAAGGTAGTCGGCCGATACGTTGAGCGTGAGCGAGAGGCGCACGATCGCGTCGAGCGTGGGCGTGCGCTGTCCGTGCAGCGTCCTCGAGATGACCGCCTCGGACACGCCGGAGAACTCCGCGAGCTTCCTGGCGGTCATGGCGCGCCCCTCGAGCGCCGCGGCGAGCCGGCGCTGGCAGGTCGCGCGCAGCGCCGGGTTGATGTCGAGCTCGGCGAGGGGAACGCAGCCGTCCCCGTCGCGCGTGACGGCGGCCATGGCCTATCGCTTCCCGCGAGCGCGGCGCGTGCCCGTGCGGCCCGCGCCGCCGGTGCCGCCGTCCGGCCTCTCGCCCCGGCAGAACTCGACGAACCCGGTGTAAGGCGCCTCGCCGAGCTTCGCGTCGGTGTCGAACGTGCCGCTGCCGTCCTTCTTCGCCAGGCCGGTCAGGTGGACCGTCTTTCCCGACAGGATCGCCTTGGCCTGGGACTTGGTGAGCTTCTTGCCGTTCTGGACGATGTTGAGCTTCACGCCGCAGCCCTGGAGCAGCCGCCAGCCCTCCTCCTTGCCGGCCCACTTCGAAGACGAGCACTGCCACTGCTTTCCGCTGCGCGACAGCACGATCGGCGCTCCGCAGGCCGGGCACCGGCACAGCTCCTCGCGGCCGGACACGGCCGCGGCCTGCGCGGGGTCGAAGCCGCCCTCGAGGTCGGACACGACCGCGGCGGTGTAGCCCTCGATGCCGGAGAGGAAGTCGGACAGCGACCCCTCTCCCCGCTCGACGTGCGACAGGGAGAGCTCCCACTTCGCGGTGAGCTCGGGGGTCTTGAGCGAGTCGCACACGATGTCGATCAGCGTCTCGCCGCGCTCGGTGGCCGAGAGCGTCTTGCCTCGGCGGCGGATGTACTTAGCCTTGACCAGCTTCTCGATCATGCTGGCGCGGGTGGCCGGCGTCCCCAGGCCGCCGGAGTGCATCGAGTCGTCCTCGATGGCCGCCTTCAGCTCGCGGTCCTCGATGGATCGCCCGGCGTGCTCCATGGCCGACAGAAGCGTAGCGTCGGTGTAGGGCTTCGGCGGGGTCGTCTTGCCGTCCTTCACGCGCACGTCGCCCTCGCCCACGGTGAACGAGTCGCCCTGCTCGATGTCGGCGGGGATGGCCTGCGCCTCGTCCTCGTCGTCGGGGGCCTTGCCGCCGTCGGCCAGCGCGGTACGGCACGCCTCATCCACGGCGATCCAGGACGCGTCCGTGACGGTGCTACCCGAGGCCGTGTAGGCGTCGCCGCAGATCTCGGCCTCGACCTTGGCCTTGAGCTTCGTCGCGGGGTCCATGGTGGCGGCCATGAGGCGGCAGCAGATGAGGATGGCCACGGCGCGCTCGGCGCCCGCGAGCGCCGCCATCTCCTTGGTGCCGAGCAGAGCCGTGGGCAGGATCGCGCCATGGCCGTGGACCTTCGAGTCGTCGGCCACGCGGGCGACGTCGGAGCGCGACGCGTCGAACCCGGCCGCGGCGGCCTCGCCGACGATTCCCGGCACCGCGATGGCCGAGAGCACGCGGGCCGTCTCGGGGATGTCGGACTCGCCGATGTAGCGGCTCTCGGTCCTGGGATATGTCGCCAGCTTCTTCTCGTACAGCGTTTGCAGCGCGTTCAGCGTTTCCTCCGCGGTGAGGCCCGCGCGCGTCGATGCGTCGCGTTGCAGCCCGGTGAGGTCGTAGAGCTTGGGCGCGCGGCACTTCTCCTGCCTGCGCTCGACCTTCAGGATCGCGCACTGCGACCCGACGGCCGCATGGGCGCGGCGCTCGGCCTCCTGACGGGTCTTCAGCTTCTCGCCGGTGAGGCGCACGTGTGCCGTCCTGCCGACCGAGCACTCCACCTGGAAGAAGGGGACCGATTTGAAGTCGCGGATCACGCGGGTCCGCTCGACGACCAGCGCCAGCGTCGGGGTCTGGACGCGGCCGGCGGACAGGCGCGAGCCTTCGTAGAGGCACGATAGGGCGCGCGAGGCGTTGAGGCCCACGAGCCAGTCCGCTTTGGCCCTGCCCTCGGCGGCGTCGGCGAGGCCGTCGTAGTCGGAGAGGGGCTTGGCGTGGGCGAGGTCGGTCCGCACCTGCTCTGGCACGAGCGAGGTGGACCAGAAGCGACGGACGGGCTTCTTGCAGCCGGAATGGATCCAGACGCGCCGGAAGATGCCCTCGCCCTCGCGGTCGGCGTCGCAGGCGTTCACGACGAGCTCCACGTCGGCGCGGTCGAGCAGCCCTTTCAGGACCTTGTACTGCTCGGGCGCGGCGACGCTCCACCTCCACCGCTCCGGGATCATGGGCAGCTGCGATATCGACCAGTGGCCGGACCACTGCGGGTAGTTCTGGGGGAAGTCGAGGTCGATGATGTGGCCGCGGCACCAGCTGATGAGGTAGCCGCCGCCCTCGATATAGCCGTCGCGGCGCTCGTGGGCGCCGACGGCGTCGGCGATGCCGCGCGCGACGGACGGCTTCTCGGCGATGATGAGTGTAGGCATGCCGCTCCCCCCTACTCGGAGAAGGAGACCGAGCCGGCGGCCATGTCGGCCACGCCTCGGTAGGTCTTCTGGCTCGAGGGCATCCAGACGGTGAACGTGACCGTGCCGTCGTCGTTGTGCGTCACATGGTCGCGGGAGAACAGCGCGGAATCGGCATCGGCGCCGCCCTCCTTCTCCGCGGCGAACGCGCGCCATGCGTCCATGAGCGCGCCGGCGCAGGAGTCGCCGATATACTTGGCGGCCTGCTCGGTGTCGGTGATGGCGAAGGTCTTTTTGGGCGCCGCGGCGCTCTGCTCGGTGGCGTCGGCGTCGGCCGCCGTGTCGGCGCGCGAGTCGATCTGGTCCTGCGCGAGGTCGTCGTTCACGCCGTCCACGCGCTCGAGCAGGGGGAAGACGGTCCAGGTGCCGTCGGCGTAATGCGCCGAGTAGCAGTCGCCGGTGCCCTTCACGCGCATGAACACGACGGTGCCGTTATCGGTGGCCTGGGGCTTCTTCTTGATCGAGACCGTGATCTCATCGAGCCCGTAGCCGTTGGCGCGCATGGTCGAGGCCACGGCGTCGCAGAAGCTCTCGCGCTTGGTCGCGGTCATGCCCGAGAGCTTGTCGAAGCCCTCGAACCGAACGCCGGAGGTCTCGGACGGGTCCGGCGACGCCTCGACTTTCTTCTCGTCGCCCGCCTCCTTCCCATCCTGCTCGTCGCCCCCGGCGGCGCTGCCGCCATCGACCGCCTCGGTGGCGTCCTGCTCGCGGCCCTCGTCGCCCGCGGTGCCCGTGCGGGAGCACGAGGCGGCGTCGAGGCCGAAGCCCAGCGCGATCACGCACGCCAGCGCGATCAGGCCGTAGGCCAGCTTCCTCTTGGGGTCGTTCTCGTTGGCCGGGTTGAACCTGTCGGTCATGTTCATGTTCGTTTTCCCTTTCATTCATTCGATGGGCTAGAGGATGCTGCCGCTGTTGACGGACGAGCAGACGCGCTTGCCGCCCCATTCGGCCTTCCAGCTCGAGCTGCCGGGGTTGCCGCTCCTGTAGAAGCGCGACCTCTCCACCTCGAACTCGATGACGTTCTGGCCGTTCGAGTGCCCCCACTTGTTGCATCCCTGGTCGTTGGGGTTCTTCGCGTCGGCGATGACGCACTTGATCACGGTGCCGTCCGACAGCGTGAAGTCGACCTTGTCGCCGACGCGCCCGTACGTCGTCGTGCAGGCGATCAGGTAGCGGCCGTTGTAGGTCGCGATATCGTCGTCGTACTTCGCCCCGGCGAGCGACCACTTGGAGTGGACCGCCGCCTGCGACGTCCCTGCCGCCCACGCGGTGTCACGGCCGTTGACGTAGCAGCCGCGCGGGGTGTAGAAGGTGACGGAGTACCCGCCGTTGCCGTACTGTTCGGGGATGGTGACGCCCGCCCCTCCGGTCGGACGCAGGATCGTGTCCCAGGCGTCGTTCCAGTAAGACCCCAGCGATACCTCGTCTCCCGACGAGTCGCCGTCGGCGCCGTCGAGGTCTTCGTGCGCGCCGTAGTCCTTGCCGTCGCCGGCATAGATCTCCGTGTGCTGCTCGGTGTTGATGAGGATGTCGCCGCGTTGCAGGGAGTCCATCTTCCCGTCCCACTCGACCTTCTCGAAGCCCGCCTTGAGCAGAGGTTCTGCCATGGTGGAGGTGGTGAACGGGTACGTACCCAGCTGCTCGGTCGTGCAGTAGCCCGAATCGACGAGGCAGTAGTAGACGAACGACGAGCAGTCCATGTTGGGGTTGTGGCAGCGCGTGGACTGCGAGTACCCGATGGAGTCATCGTCGACGTATCGCTGCGCCTGGTCCAGGTAGCCCTCGGCGCTGCCGCCGGAAGACGAAGCGGCGGCGCCGCCGATGACTGCGCTGAGCAGTGACATCCCGACTAGGCAGATAACCGCGGTGCCGCCCACCGCGGCGCCCGCCGCGGCCACGCCGCGCCAGCCGAAGACGGTGTTCGTGACGGTCGCCTTGGTGCGGCGCAGCTGCATGATCTTGCCGCGGATGCCGGAGGTGTTCGTGCCGCCGAGCCGCCCTGCCTTGGCGCCGAGCCGCCCCGCCTTGTTCTCGAGCCGCTTCTGCCTGAGGTTGATCCAGCGCCCGAGCAGGGACTTGTCCGACATGCCGGCGCGTCGCATGGTGTCGGCGCGCTTCCTTCTGTGCTCCAGCTGGTTGAGCACCTTGTCCTGCTTGGCGAGGGCCTTCTTCGACTTCGCGTCCCATTTCGCCATGCGCCTGCGGGCCCGTCCCGCCGGCAACCTGTCGACGACGGCCTTTCCCTCGCGGTACAGGTTGCGCGGGTCGGCCTGGGTCATCGCCGCGTTGGCGACGGTGTCGGCGGCGCGCGCCCCATCGTCGGCGATCTGGGCGTTGCCGTCGGAAAGGCCGATGGCCGCGCTCACCTCCAGCGCCGCGCGGGGGCTGTGCAGGGCTCCCTTCGCGACCCCTGTGGCCGCGCCCTTGGCCGCCCCCTCGGCGACCCCTGTGGCCGCGCCCTTGGCCGCCCCCTCGGCGGCGCCTTTGGCCGCTCCGAGCGCGTTTCCGACGGACTCGCTGACGCGGTCCTTGAACACGGACCTGGCGGCCTCCTCGCGCGTGAGCTCGGGGAGGGCCGATTCCTTATAGGGCGCGACGGCCTTCTGCTTGTATGCGGGGCCGTCGTGCTGCACGGCGTACTCGAGGGAGGAATGCTTGACCTTCTCCATCTCGAGCGGGCTCGCCTTGTCGGTGACGGTGGGCTTCTCGTCTGCCATCTCGGGTCACGCTACCCGCGGCGGGCGGCATCGGCGCGCCCGTCCTCGTTGGAGTACTGGATCAGGTCGTCGAGCTTGGTGGTGACCATGCGGTAGATGGCCGAGTCCGTCGGGATGCGGTTCTCGAACGGGATGATCTTGCCGCCGGCGACCAGCAGGCCCTCGCCGGGCCCGGCGTTGCGCATCATCGCGACCTGGCGCTCGGAGAGCTTGATGACCTCGCCCAGCGCCGCGGCGTCCGACGCCGACTGGCCGAGCAGCACCAGGAAGTCGGAGTTCGCCAGCATCAGGCGGCTCTTCTCGTTGTTGATGATGCGCTCGATGTTCTGCGTGATGCCGGTCGGGATCGCGCCGTACTTGCGCGAACGGGTCCAGAGCTGGTCGAAGTACGAGATGGCGTAGTCGTTCTCGAAGAGCAGCTGCATCTCGTCGATGAACACCCACGTGCGGACGTGGCGCTCGCGGTTGCGCACGATGCGGTTCCACGTCTGGTCGAGCAGGATCAGCAGCGCCAGGCCCTTCATGTTGTCGGCGCAGTCGCGGATGTCGTAGACGACGAAGCGCTTGTGCGTGTTCACGTTGGTCGGGTGGTTGAACAGCGAGGCCTGGCCGGTGACGTAGCGCTCGATGGTGACGGCGAGCATGCGTCCCTCGGGCTCGGGTTGCTGGTTGAGCATGTTGTAGAAGTCGATCAGCGTGGGGATGTCGCGCTGGTCGTGGGTGGCGAAGTAGCGGTCGTAGATGCGCGAGACGCAGCGGTCCACGAGGGTCTTCTGCATCGGCGAGAGGTTCTTGGCCATCATCTCGACCATCGACATGATCGCGTCGACCTTCATGGCGAGAGGCTGTTCGCCCTCCACGAGCTCGAGGTCGAACGGGTTGATGTAAGTGTGCGAGTCTCCGGAGATCTGGACGACCTCGCCGTCCATCTCGTGCGCGACGTTGATGTACTCGCGCTCGGGGTCGAGCACGATGACCTCCGCGGTGGGGTCGGTGAGAAGCGTCCACAGGATCGTGTTCTTGGCCGTCACCGACTTGCCGCGGCCGGGCTTGCCCAGGATGAAGCCGTTGGGCGCGACGGCGTCGCGGCGGTTGTAGAAGATGAAGTTCTTGGACGTCTGGTTCTGGCCCATCCACATGCCGCCGCGCTCCATGAGCTCGACCGACGTGAACGGCACGAGCGCCGCGAGCGGCGCGGTCGTGAGGTTTCGCACGTAAGGGATGTCGCAGCGGCCCGTGGGCAGCATCGCGGCGAAACCCTGGCGCTGGAGCTTCACGAGCGGAACGGCGCGGCAGGTGAAGCGGCGGAACACGTCCTGGATGGCCCCGGAGTTCTCGTCGCAGTCCTCGAGCGAGTCCGCCCATGTCATCGTGGTGCAGGTGAGCGACCACATCTTCTGGTCGCGGCTCACGAGGTCGTCGCGCAGGTCGCGGGCATTCTCCATGGCGTCCTGGAGGTTGGTCGGCAGCATCTCGTCGGTGATGTACATGGTCTGGGAGTGCTTGAGCACGTAGTCGGACTTCTGCACCTTCAGGTCGGTGTTCATCGACTCGACGGTCTCGATGGCGCGCGACTGCTCCCAGCTCGTCATGTCGAGCGTGATCACCTGGTTGATGGGCAGCTCCGCCAGGCTGGAGACCATGTCGGAGCGGACCGACCCCGCCCACTTCTGGAGGTAGAGCGCCTGGCCGACGAGTCCGTTCCACGAGATATGGGTGTCGTCGATCTTGGTGAGGTCGGCGGGCGCGACGAGGTCCTTGGTGGTGTAGCCGAGCTGGATGGCGCTCACCCCATGTTCGTCGGTGACCTTCAGGTCGTCGAACGAGACGAAGCCGCGCGAGTCGCGCGGGTTGGTGATCGAGTCGATGATGCGCAGCAGCTCGTTTCCGCGGACCTCCTCCGAGGAGATCCCCATGTTCTTGAGCGAGCGCATGACCTGCTCGGTCGCGCGGGCGAGCAGCGGGGACGCCTGCTCGCGGGTCGGCGCCTCCACGGTCACGATGAACAGTCGGCGCCTCTCGACGTTCTGCTGCGTCTCGGCGACCTTGCTCTCGATGATCTGGTTGATGTCGCGGCGGAAGCGGTTGCCGGCGTAGTCGCCCTCGACGGGCGGCAGGAAGGCGTCCTCGCGGAAGGCGTCGCGGTCGATGACGCGGCACAGGATCTTGACCTGGAGGTGCACGGTGTTGTCGAACGTGTTGAGCAGTTCCGACCAGTTCTCGTAGATCTCGCGCTGCTCGGACTCGCGGGCCGCCTGGAAGCTGGCGTCCTGGAACTCGACGACGCGGCTGTAGACGCCCTGCTGGAGCTTGATGGTGCCGTCCTCGCACAGAAGCTCGTAGCCGAGCGCGTCCTGCGTGCACTTGTCGGCGCGCAGCACGAGCGTGCCGGGGTAGTCCTCGGTCGGCAGAAGGCGCTTCATGCCCTTCTTCTTTCCGGCTTTCTCCGCGGCGCGCTCGCGGCGCTTGCGGGCCTTCGCGGCCTTTGCGTTGAGCTTCTGCTGGCGGCGTGCGTCGCGGCCCTCGGCGCGGACGTCGTCGCGGCTCTCCTCGCGCCGTCCATGGCGCCCGTGCCCGTCCGTATCCTCTGCGCGGGGCGCGTCGCGGCAGTCATCGTATGGGTCGCGCTCCGGCTGGGGTGCGGGTTCGCGGTACGCCGGCGCGCTCGGGGATGCCGGGGACTGGCGGTAGTAGTCCTCGTACGGGTCGCGGGCTGCGGCGACCGGGGCATGTTCCCCGTAGGTGCCGCGTCCGCCGGATACGGCGTAGTCCCCATACGGGTCGCGGGCGGCAGGTTCCTGCCCGCCGCGGCTCGGGGTGGAGCGGTGGTAGTCATCGTAGGGGTCGCGGTCCGGCCGGGGCGCGGGCTCTCGATATGAAGGCGCCGAAGGGGTCTCGCGGTAGTAGTCCTCGTAGGGGTCGCGCGGGGCCGGGGCCGCGGCGGTCTCCAAGCGGCCGTATGCGGTGGCCTGCGCGCAGTTATCGCGTGCGGCGGGCTGCGGGGCCTCGGGCGCAGGCGCGGGCGCGGGCACGGAGACGTCCTCGGCGCGGTATGCGGGTGCGGGCGCGGCGGCCGGGTGCTGGATGGCGGGCATGGTCGCGGTGGCGTCGGCGGACGGCGAGGCGGCCGCCAGGGGCGTGCCGCAGTAGGGGCACACCGCGGTGCCGTCCACGAGCTCGCAGTTGCAGTTGGGGCAGATCATGTTAATTTCTCCGTTATCTCTATGCCTCGGCCTCGGCGTCGGCCTCCATCGCCGCCGCCTTCTCCGCTCTGGTCTCCTTCTTGGGCTTCTTGCCGCCTTTCGCCTTGGCGTCGGCGCGGTCGCCGTGGGGCGAGAGCGTCGGGGCGGCGAACAGGGCGACCGTCGGCCAGTCGCGGTCGGCCTTCCAGATGGCGAACCACTGCTCGAACTTGAGGTCGTGGATGCGCCCGAGGCCGACGAGCCCGATTGCGCCGCACACGGTCATGATCAGCATCAGCCACATCGTGTTGATCTCGGTGAAAGACGAGATGCCGAGGCCCATGCCGGCGGCGGTGATCGCGATGGCGGCGCCGGTTGCGACCTGGCGGTACGTGAAGCCGAACAGCGGCCTCGCCTCGTAGTCCTGGATGTCCTTGCGCAGGATGATCTCTACCATCAGCCCATCGCCCCCATGATCGTGTCCGCTATATGCTTGGACTGCCCGCACAGCGCCGAGAAGCCGAAGCACCCGGCCATGGACGCGAGCAGCGAGATGATGGTCCAGACCGCGTCGTCGATGCCGGGGTTCGGCTTGGTCGCCAAAAGCGACCCGGCCGCCGAGAAGCAGATCCCGGCGAAGGCGATGATCGTTATGAGGATCGCCGCCTGGAGGCACACGCCGGCGAACTTCTTGAAGTACCCGATGCCGGACGGCCTTGTCTCGCGCGTCGTGAGCATCACGAGCGGGAAGCCGGCGAAGGCCGTCATCAGGTAGATCTCGAACATGCGGGTGATGGTGAGCGTGAGGACCTTAATCAGGCACAGGCCGGTCGAGACGAGGATGACCAGCGACACGAGCGCGTAGCCGATCGACCACGCGAACTGGCTGTACCTGATCTCCATCATGGAGAGCATGAAGGAGTTGAAGCCCACGCCGCTGATCTGTCCGGCAGCAAGCGTGTCGGAGACCTTGTTGGCGACCCACAGGAAGACCTCGTACACGCCGCCGCACAGCTGCACGGTATGGCTGATGAGGACCATGACCAGCGAGAACTTGACGATGATCCAGACGTAGTTGCCGGCCATCGAGAAGTGGTCGCCGCGGTTGGTCGAGACCTCCTTGGAGAACTCGAGCAGGGCCCACACGCACGCGAGGCCCAGAAAGCCCACGCATATCGGCTGGATCACCTTGACCGAGACGTCCGCGGCCGCCGAGTACATCTTGGCGAAATCGGACCCCTCGCCGGTGAAGTCGAGCTTGAGCAGCCACGACGACGAGATGCATTGCAGCATCGCCTCGCCGCAGTCGACGCAGAAGCTCGCGATGCCCTCGGCGGTGCTGTAGACGAAATAGGAGACCCAGGGCCCTGCGTTTACGACATCGAAGCCCGGATACTCCCCGCAGGCGCCCATCATGAGGTCGTCATCGGTCCACATGGTGTTCGTGGTGATGCTGGGGTCTTTCTTGCGGTCCTTGATCGCCTGGTGGTAGTCGTCCTTGTATTTCGCCTCGAAGCTCTCCTTGGAGGTCTCCACGGCCAGGGCCGGCGATGGGCAGGCCAGCGCGGCCAGGGCCGACGCGACGAGCGCGAGCGCCAGCACGGCCGCGAGCGCGGCGCGCAGGGGGGCAGAGGGCCCCGCCGCGCGCCTGAAATTTCCCGTTAGGGCAGTCATATGGAGTTCCCTCCGTCGTCCCTACATCGTGGGGAAGGTGAGGTAGCTGCCTCCGACCAGGCCGATTGCGGCCATTGCGCCGCCGAGGGCGATGACCCAGACCGCGCCCTCCTGGGCCTGCGCGTCGTGGGCCTTGCCGCCGGAGACCCAGCGGAAGACGCCCACGGCGGCGGTGATTCCGCCGACGAAGGTGAGGATCTGCCAGAGGTAGTTCAGGAGCTGGTTGAAGAAAGCCATGTTGGGGTTTTCCCTTCTGTTGTCGCGGCGCCGCCCGTATGGCGTTGGCGCCCTGTTGACCCGCCGCGGCGGGTGAGATATGTCGACCGCCGGGGTCTCCCCCGCCGGGGGTCTCCTACATGAAGAACTCGGGGTCGAAGAACGCGCGAGCCTCCTCGATGCGCCAGCGCATCTCCTCGACCTCGGCGCGGTGCGCGCGCTCGCGCTCGCACTTGCGGTCCCAGTTCCAGTCGTCCAGGTTGAACTCGCCGACCTCGCGCAGCTCGTGGTAGCGCGGGTGGTCGATCGTCCTGTACTTCTTGTCGAGGAACGGGAAGGCGTTCTTGATGAACACGATGCAGTCGTCGCCGCTGAACTTCTCGGGGTTGTTGCCGAGGTCGGCCGCGGCCATGAGCTCCTTGCCGATCTTGTTCTCGCTCTCAGACCAGCTGCCCTGGCGGCCGTGCGACTCGCTGCGGTTGCGGACCGTGGCGGTGAACTTGCCCAGGCGCTCGGAGATCTTCTTGTTGGTCTCCAGGTCGCAGCGCCCGAGGAACAGCGTCGTGTCGCAGTTGCCCTCGATGATGTCGGCGTTGTCCTTGTACATCTTCTTGAGCTGCGTGACCGATTGCAGGATGGCCGTGATGTAGATCCAGCGCGAGCGCAGGGTCGCGATCTTGACGTCGAGGTCGGGGATGCGGCCGATGTTGGCGAGCTCGTCGAGGATGCAGTTCACGGGGATCTTGCAGTGCGAGCCGGGGTTCTTGTCGGCGATGGCCGTGTTGACGTCGAACAGCTGGTAGAGCAGCATCGCCAGGATGAAGTTGAACGTCTTGTCGGTATCGGACATGACCAGGAAGAACGCCGTGGGCTCCTGGCCGATCATCTCCAGCTCCAGCTCGTCCTCGCTGAAGAACTCGCGGACCGCCGAGACGGCGAACGGCGCCAGGCGGACGTTGCACGACGCGATGACCGAGGCCTCGGTCTCCGGCGAGCCGGAGGTGGACTTGAAGCCCTTGTACTGCTTGATGACGAAGTACTCCTCGGAGGCCTGCGCGGCGGCCTCGTCGCCGCCGTGGTTGGCGACGATCCACTCCTCGAAGCCCTGGAAGCCGTCCTCGGCGGTCGTGCCGAGCATGATGATGTCAAGCGGCGTCTTGGTCTGGCTGGGGTTGTCCTTGCCGGCGAGCTGGAGCAGGTCGAGCATCTGCGGGAACGTCTGGTACTGCGGCTGGTCGGCGTAGAAGTAGAAGAGGTATCCCATGAGCGCCATGTAAAGCTGCCTCTCGGCCTTGACGAAGAAGTCCTCCTTCTCGGCCTCGGCGTTGCCCGACGTGTTCTCCACCAGCAGGTTGACGATCTGCATGATCGAGGTGGAGTCCTGGAGGTAGAGCAGCGGGTTGTAGTGCATCGATTGGTTGATCTGGTCGGGCTTGGTGTTGACGACCTTGAGCTTGTAGCCGTGGCGCAGGAAGAAGTTGCCGTACTGCTTGAGCGTGTCGCCCTTGGGGTCGGTCGTCACGATCGAGCTGTTGAGCTGGAGCAGGTTGGGGCCGACGAAGTTGAAGGTCTTGCCCGATCCGGAGCCTCCGAGCACGTAGACGTGCTTGTTGCGCTCGAGCGCCGGGTCCGGGATCTTGGACATCTGGAGCTCGGCGCGCTCGGACAGGATGATGTTGTCGTCCTCGATCTTCTCGACGTAGTCGGGCTTGGGGTTTGCCACCTTGTTCGTCATGCCGAGCCTGGCCTTGATGAAGTCCTTCGGGTTGTTGCGGGCGAAGCGCAGCGCGTCGCGGGTGCGCTGCGGGATGCGGATGGGAACGCGCTTCACGGTCGAGGTGTGCGCGAACTGCTGCATCTCGTCGTCGCGCGCCCAGCGCTGGTTGCCGTACTCCTCGCCGCGCAGCTTCTTCTGCTCCTCGCGCTCGCCGGTCCAGTCGTATTTGGTCATGGCCACCAGCGCGATGGCGCCGAAGGCCAGGAAGAAGAACGGCATCGTGCGGGAGTCGAGGTAGAACGGGTCTTGCAAGATCACGGCCCACTCGGCGACGGTGTGGTTGGAGCCGACGGTGAGCGGGTTGTCGATGAACCAGGCGGCGATGCGGTTGAACATCCAGCCGCACAGCGTGCCGCCGAGGATAAGATAAAGGAATCCCCTGAGAGTGCGCATTGGCCTACTCCTCTTCCGCGGCGCGGCCGCCATCGTCGGGCGCCGCGGCGCGGTGGTAGTGCTTGCCGCCCTCGGCCTCGTCGCCGGGCAACCCGGTCGCGGCGTCGGCCATGGGCATCGACAGGGCGAAGAACGTCTTGAGTCGCATCGAGGCGCTGTCGAGCACGCGGTCCGCGATGGGCCCCTGCTCGGAGCGGGCGGGCGGGAACATGGCGAGGAACCCGTCGAGCTCGGCGATGGGGTAGGACCAGCGCGATCCCGCGAGCTTGGCGTAGTTGTAGTCCATGTGGGCCATCGCGCGGTCGAGGTAGCTTTCCTCGCCGTCCACGTACCTGTTGCCCTTGATGGCGCCCGCGAGCGCCGCGCATCCGCGCGGGTCGGACGGGGCGGTGCGGGCGCACAGCAGGACCTCATGGACGTCGAGCGGGTTGACGCGGAAGCCGTCGCGGTCCTCGCCGCCGTCGCGGATGGACGCGAGCTCGCCGTCGAGCGCGCAGTACCCGATGACGCAGGCGAGCAGGCGGCGCTCAGCCTGCTCGAGGTATTCCCTCGTGTAGCCGTACTCGCGGGCCGTCTCGGGGAACGCGCTGCGGGTGACGGCCGACGAGAGCGGCGAATAGTATTCAGGGTTGTCGCCGAACTCGAGGACGCCGTCGGCGTCGTATCTGAACGTGTCGGAGCTGCCGCGTGCGACGATCTCGTCGGCCATCGTCGCGCAGGAGGCGGCCAGGGTCTCAAGGTCGATCATCGGTGCATCCCCTCGTTGCGCGCAGGCATGGAGGGCTGCATCTTGCTCTCGGCGATCTTCTTGGCCGCCTTCGTCTGTCCGACAGGGGACTCAGGCGAGGCGGCCCGGGAGTTTCCCAAGGCCTCGCTGAGCAGCGCGGCGTTTTTCTCGGCGGCCGCGGCCTGCTTCGGGTCGATCTTCTTCTTGTTCTCGGAGATGAAGCAGCCGCGGTCGATGGCGGCCTCGAGCACCATGCCGGGCGCGGCCGCGAACGCGGCCCCCTCGGCCTTCATCTCGTTGTAGAACTCCTTGCTGCCGTCCGAGCCGGTCTTCCAGAGCTCGGGTCCCTGGGTGGCATCGACTTCGGCGCTGGCGACGGGGCGGCCGTTGCGGGTGCATTCGAAGGAGGCCTTGTTCTCGTTGTCCGGGTCGAGGGTCACGCGATACTGCTCTCGGGAGTGGCCGCCGGCCGACCCGACCCAGCTGTTGCGGCCGTCGCCGGTGCGCTCGAACTCCCAGTTGATGCCGTTGCGCTTGAAGGCGCGGGGATAGCGGTTCTGGTCGTCGCGCTCGATGCCGCGCGCGCACTCCTCGAGCTCCTTGCGGTCCATGCCGAAGGACTCGACGCCGATGTTGACGAGCGCCTGGGTCATGATGTCCATGTCCCGGCCCTGGATGCCGATGGAGACCGCGGGACTTCCGTCCATGGGGTTGACGGTGTCGAATACGGAGAACTTCACTCCGTGGTTCATGAGTTCGCGCTTGAGCTTCTGGATGTCCTCGCGATTGTCGGCGACCGCCCCGGGGAAGACCATGGCCTCGCGGTACTGGTCCGGGTTCTGGGCGCGCACGGTCTCGGCGGAGACGATGCCCTTCTCGCCGTGGCCGTCGATCGCGTTCGCGGCCCCGTGCGTGAGGGCGCGGGCGAATCTCGCCGGTATGCGGTCGTTCCTGTTGCCGGCCGCGCGGGCTCGCCGCGCCTGAGCCAGGCCCTCGAGCAGGTACTTGATGATTTCTGAGGCTGATTGCACGGCTGCCGTGCCGGTCCTGAACGCGAGCTGTACCGCCTCGTCTTCTGCTGCCATTTCTTCTGACCCCTTCTGTAGAGCAGGTATGGATATGGGCCTGCTGGGGTCAGGTGGCGTGGCCGGGGTCGGCGGAAGGTCAGGTGGTGAGGTCGATGCAGTCGGCAGGCCGGACCATCGACGGTGGCATTATAACCGTTTGCGGGCGTTCCTATTCAGTCGATTTCCGCCGGTTCGGGATGACGGCGGGGTCGACCCCGACGAGCCTGGCGACGGAGTCGCGCGTTATCTTGCGGTGCCCCCGCTCGGGGGTCCATTGCCTGAGGTCCCCCGACTTGACGAACCTCTTGACGGTCGACGCGCTGACGCCCAGGAAGGCGCACGTCTCCTTGACGGTCAGGAATCTCGGCAGAGCCGCCAGGTCCTCAATGACTGAGCTCATTGCCCCTCCTCGGCATCCATGACGGCGGACAGCGGGAGCTCCGCGTAGAGGCAGAGCTGGACGATCTCGAGCCCGTCGAGCGCGGGCGCGGCGCGCGACGCCGTGGAGAGCCCGAGCAGCCTCAGGATCTTGGGCAGCGGAATCCCCGTGCCGCGGACGATATCGAGAGCCGTGTCGCCGGTCTCCCCGAGGGCTGCCGCGAGGGCGTCCAGGTGTATGCCGTCTTGTCTGTTCATGTCGGAAGCCTTCCGTTCCATATTCCGATACCGAAAGTATCGGGGCCGTATCGACCCCCGACGGGAACAGTATAGGAACGGGTGGATGGCGCGCGGTGCGATACTTGCCAGCACGGGGTAGAAATGCCCCGTGCGTTTCGACATGGAAGGAAGTGATGCGTTCGATGAGGTCGAGGATTCCGGAGAAGTCCGAGCTGGCGGCGCAGCTCAAGCGCTACCGCTACGATGCGGGGCTGAAGGGCGATGAGGCGGGCGCCGTCATCGGCAAGAAGGCCACGACGGTGTACAAGTACGAGGCCGGGACCCTGTGGGTGTCGCCGGGGGACCTGCGAGCGCTGCTCAACGAGTACGGCGTGAACATGGTCACGGCCTTCACCGAGATCGGCGACCCGAGGGCGGGCGGCAGGAAGAAGGACGAGTCGGCCCTGCGCTGGCGCAAGATGCGGACCTACTACGACATGATGAACCCGGCCAAGCAGAGGACCCTGCTCGACGTCGCGAGGGCGATGGCCGAGGACTTCTGAGCCGTGCGCGTGCGCACATCAGCACACCGGCATATATGCGCATGCGCATATATCTATAGCTGCGCATCTGCGCAGTTAGGAATCTGGGCATCTGCGCGAATCAGCCCTTGCGCGGGAGCGCGCGGGCGCACGACGGCGCCTCCGCCTGCACAGGCTCGTCCTCGGCGATGGACGGCGCCCTCATGGCATGGGCGTCGGTGTCGATCCAATGCTCCCCGGTCTCGGGGTCGTCGTGCTCGGCGAAGCGGTGGGCGGCATGCCCGACGTCCTCGAACGGGCTGCGGGTGCTGACGAGGTAGCGGCGGCGCGCCTGGGTGCCTATATGCCCCATGGGCGACTCGATATCGAACCAGGGCTGGAACATCTTCGGCATCGTGACGCAGCACACGTTGTCCTGCGGGTCGTAGAGGTGGAGCCGGCCGTCCTGCCCGAGCGCGACGGAATATCCCTCGGGCACGGCCACGTAGTTCACGACGCTGCAATGCGTGCGCGACGTGTCGACCTCGTCCATGGTGTAGCCGAGCTGGTGGGGCGGGATGAACGCGTTGTACGTGACGTATTCGGGGTGCTCGCGGATCTGCTCGGGCGTGAAGCACATCTCGACGGCACCGGGCACGTCGATGTCGCCCGTCATGTAGAAGGTGTCGTAGAGCGTGCCGACTACGGCGATCTCCGCGGTGTAGCCCTCCTCGACTACATGGGTCGAGGCCTCATGTGCGTTGTAGAGGTCCGACCAGCGCCTCATGAGGTCGCTGGACTTGATGAGCTCGGGGTCGAAGTACCTGTCCCCGGGGCGGTAGATCTCCTCGTCGGGGATGTCTCGCTTCGATTTGAAAAGGCCCATGGTGGTCGCTCCTTGGATGATGGCGCGGCGGGATGCCGCGACCTGCCGATTATCCGCCCGCGCCGCGCCGTGCGCAATGCGGCCTTCCCGCACGGGAAGCCGGACGCGGTTCAGATTCATATATACATATATACCCAAACGCGTACATGCGCATACGCACATTCGCGCATTTTCTTATTTACGCATGTACGCACGGGCGCGGAAACGCGCCCGTGCATCTGCGAATCCCCGGGCTAGCCGCACGCGAGCGATTCCCATGAGATGATCTTCACCGGCCGCGGCGCCTTGGGATCGGGCGCGGGCTCTTCCGCCTCCTCTTTCTTCTCGTCGCCCCGGATGCGCGCCGGCAGCTCGGAGCCCTGCCCGTCATATCCTTCCGGCAGCGCCATGACCTCGTTGACGGTATCGACGCTCGCGCGCAGGTTCTCCGGGCTGGAGCTCACGTAGATCTTAAGCGTGAAGGAGGGGTCCGTGTGCCCGAGCCAGTTGGACACGGTCTTAGGGTTGACCCCGGACATGATGAGCTCGGTGGCGAAGGTGTGCCGCAGGCGGTGCAGGCCGCACTTTCCGCCGCCGATGTTGAACGTCCGCACGAATGTCCTGAACAGCTGGTTGGCATATTTCGGCACCATGAACGCGCCGTCGATGTCGCCGACGACGAAGATTTCGTCCGTGAACGGGACGCCGGCATCGCGGCAGCGGGCCTCCTGCTCCGCCCGTCGGCGCTCCAGCCCCTCCATGAGCCCGTCCGCGATGGGCAGCGCCCTCATGCCGGCCGGGCTCTTCGGCCCCTTGAGGTAGCCGTTGGAGGAGGGCAGCGCGCCGATGGCGTTCGTGATGCGCACCATGCGGCGCTTGAAATCGACGTTCGTCCAGCGCAGGGCGCAGATCTCGCCGCATCTGAGGCCTGCGAACAGGGCGCGCGGATCCTGCGCAGGTCGAGCGGGGTCCGGAGCATTCGGAAGCTGGCGAGCTCGAGGGTTTCCCTGACCGTCCAGAGCATGAGGTTCACGGTCTCGGAGCAGTACCCGTCCTCGACGAGCGAGTCGATGTAGAGCTGCACGTCCTGGGCGGTGACCCTGTCCACGGGGATCTCCCCCAGGTCGCCCAGCCGCCTGACGTGCTGGCAGTAGCCGGTATAGGTCGACTTCTCGATGGCGCCGACGGAGAGCGCATGGTCGATGTCGTCCTGCCTGAGCTCGCCGACCGTGGGCATATGGCCCTCCGTCGCCTCGATGGCGGCGGCCCGCCGCTCGTCTTCCGGGTCGCGGGGGAGGTTGTAGAGGTATTCGGCCGCAAGGTGCTCGGCTTCCGCGCGGCTCGCCGCGGCGCCGATCGTGACCCACTTGCGATCGCCCTTGTGCTCGGCATCGTAGACCGCACGGTAGCTCATCCTCCAGGAACCGCCGCGGCGGGCGAGGGAGACCCTTTCGTAGTGCATGTTCCTCACGCCTCCCCTTCATCATGGGCGAGCCTGAGCCCGTAGAGCGTGCATCCGGCGCCCACGATGCGCAACAGCTCGTTCGTATCGCTTCTGAGGTGCTCTACGTCGCGGCGGCGGCCGTTCTTCTCGAGCAGCAGCCTGGATCCGGCCGCAGCGGCCCAGGAGCGCGGCGCGCTGCCGAGCCATGCCGGCAGCCGCATCACGGAGGGCTCGGGATATGCGACGAAGAAGTTCGGCTCGCCGACGCTCTCCCGCCAGATTCCGCGGACGGTGACGGTCATGCGCTCCGCATCGAGGTCGTCGGCGAGTATCCCGCAGATCTCGCCGGGCTTGAGGCCGCATCCGAGGGTGAGGCCGATGGCCGCGGCGGAATGCCCGGATCCCGATGCGCCGAGCGCTCGCGCGGCTTTGAGGCCTGAAGGGGAGATCGGGCGCTTCTTCCTGGGCGGCCGGGGCACGTCGAACGGGACCTCCGAGAACGGGTTGGAGGCGCACAGCCCGTCGGCGAGCGCATGTCTGCCCGCGGCGGCGCAGATGGTCTTGAGCCGATAGCAGCGAACGCGCGAGACGCCGCGGGATTCGGCCGACTCGAGCGCCCGCGCCGCCGCGGCGGGGCTTATCGAGTCGAGGCAGCATCCCGCGACCGCCTCGAGGGCCCTGCACTCCTTGCGGTAGTGGGCGATAGTCTTCTTGGCGGTCCCTTTGGCCGCCAAGATCTCGAAGTAGTGGTCCAGGGCCTCGGCGAGGGTGCACGCCTTCGGCCCCGGCAGGGCTGCGAGCGCGGCGGCGCGCGCGCCGTCCGCGCTTTCCGCCCGGAACCTCCTGCGGAGCCGCTTGCGCGACGCGTCGATGATGTCAACCTCCCACACGCCGCATCTGAGCTCCCTGACCGACCTGATCCTCGCTTCCGGCAACGTCCGGCCTCCTTTCTGGTGATGTGGAAACATGCCTCCCGCATGGCTCGAGATGGCTCCGGAGGCGGTTCTTTCGATGGAGACAGGGTAATCCGACCTATCTCCGTCTGGAAGGACGATTTATGCTTCTAGCAGCGCAAATGTCGGTATTGGTTTGAGGATTTGATACAGGGTTGGAACGAAATGGCTAGAAAAGAAACCGCAAGTCGCCCGAAGATCCTGCTGTTTGATGGCTGCAATTATCGCTCCCTCCTATTTTCAAACCCCCTGTTCAGGGGGCTTTTTCATTTTTAGGGCGTGGAAACCTCCCGCACCCATGGCTCCGGATCCGACCGAAAGCCTACCTATCCCATGGGCGAACCGCGGAAATGCCCCCGATCGAGTTGTGTTTTTCTCTCCATATGGACCGTTTATGGAGAAAAGCGCCTTCGTTTGCCGCAAATCGCGCAACCCGCGCGTTGAAACTCCCCCTCAATGGGCATAAAGAGCCCCAGGCCGCCGCAGCCGGCGGCTTAACCTCCGAGACGGATGGCTTGGGAAGGAAGGAGTCGGGGTTTGGAAACGGTCAACAGGATCGTGGTGTCGGGGCTCGTGTTCGGGCCCGTGGAGTTCACGGAGCCGGACAGGGGGCCCGCGCACGCGCGCTTCTGCCTGTCCCAGGAGAAGGCGGCGGGCTCGCGCCGCGTCGAGCACAGGTTCCGCTGCGTCGCGTTCGGCCCGGTGGCGATGGCCGTGGCGGCCTCCCTCGCCCCCGGCGTCGCCGTGGTGCTCGAGGGGGAGCTGGCCGAGGCGAGGGCGGCATCGTTTCTCGACGGACGGCCGAGGAGGGCCGAGGCCGGCGGGCAGAGCGAGATCAAGGTATCGACTTTCCTCAAGGTCGACGCGCGCTGATTCAGGCACGGGTCCAAACGGCCTGTGCCTTTTTCATCCCACACATCAGCATACATACGCATGTACGCATATGCGCATATGCGCAACCGCACATTTTCGTTTTTACGTATTTGTGCGATTACGCATCTGCACATCTGGGTAGATACAGACACAGGATGCGGGCCTGGGCCCGCGATGGATGACCATGGAGGGATGGCATATGGGAAGGAAAGATTCCGCCGGGAATCAGGCCGGCACGGCGAGGATGACGGTCGGCGATAGGTTCTGGGCGCGGCGCATCCGCCCGATCTTCGACGACGGCGACCTCACGCTCGAGCAGAAGTCGGTCTTCTGCTGCATCGTGGCGCGCGACCCCATGTCGGTGGCGATCGAGTGCCCGGCGCGCGACATCGCGGCGGCCGAGGCCGGCCTGCCGCGCCGCGACTACGACGAGGCGCTGGCCGCGCTCGAGCGCGGCGGCTACATCGTCGATATCGTGACGCCCTACGGCGAGGACCGGGACGGGGAGCTCTGCATGGTCCCGATCCCCGCCGAGGTCGTGCGGGAGGGGGTGCAGTGCCGTGAGTAGCGCAAAGGAGCGCGGCATGGCGGCACAGCCCGCCGGCCGCACCCGCGACGAGCTCGACGAGACGTTCGAGATCCTGGACCGCGACGGCGCGGTCGTCGTCTTCGGCGGCGACCTCATGGAGCGCGGCTTCGGCATCGTCTCGGCCAAGGCGACCGAGGACACCCGCCTGTCGTCGTCGGCCAAGGGCGTCTACGCCTACTTCTGCGCCCATGCCGGCGCGGGCACCCATTCGCTGTTCCCGTCCGTGGACACGATCTGCACCCACCTCGCGATGTCGCGCAACACCTACTACCGCCACCGCCGAACCCTGGTCGAGTGCGGCTACATCAGCGTGCACCAGGGCCGCGCGCAGGGCCGCGGGCGCTATCTCTCGAACCGCTACGTGGTCAATGCCGAGATCCCCGAGGAGCGCCGTTTCGTGCCTGTCGATAACTCGAAATCGACCGATGCCGCCACTGTTGAAAACTCGCTTGGGGAAGACGTCGAAAACGAAGTTATCAACAACCCGCAGGATTCGCCGTGTACCAAAAATTGGTACACGGGCGGCCAAACTAACGTTAGTTTGCAACTAGATTCACCGTGTACCAAAAATTGGTACACGGGCCCAACTGGGGAAACGATTTCGCCGTGTACCAATTTTTGCGACACTAACAAGGATGTTGTTATTGATGTTAGTGGGAGAGGGCGCGCGGGCGCGCGGCCGTCTGTCGAGAACCCGGCGGTGTCGAAGGCCGCGGGCGACTCGGTCACGGTCGTGAAGGTCGCGTCGGAGGCCGGCCTTGGGCTCGAGACGGAGGTCCCGGTCCCCAACGCCGAGGTGCTTGCTCTCATGCGCATGTCCATCGGCAAGGCGGAGGTCTTCGCCGACGTCGCCGAGGCTTATGCCCGCGCCCTCGCGGACGGCTGGACGCTTCCGCGCATCGGTCGCGCCTACGACACATACCGCCGCGAGTACGCGGCGTCGCACACCGACGGCCGCTACATCATGTCGCTGCCCAAGTTCCTCGCCGCCGGAAACGGCCTGAGGTTCTACGACCTGAGGGCCGATCTCGTCGATTCCGGCGCCGTGGCCGCCGCCGAGGAGAGGGCCGCCCCGTCGAAGGCGCCGACCCGCGAGCAGGTCCGAAAGTACGTGCACGAGAAGGGCTATGACGCCCCCGACCCGGACAATCCCGCCTACCGCGTGATCGACCCCGATGAGTTCTTCGACTACTACGAGGCCACCGGCTGGGTCCGCGCGGGCGGCGTGCCGATCGTCCGATGGAAGAACGTCGTGAACGCCTGGCGCCGCAAGCCCGCGCCGCGCTCCGCCCGTAAGTCCGGCCCGTCCGGTGGGAAGAGGGCCATGAGCGTCGCCGAGCGCGTGGCCGCCGACAGCGATTTCAGCGAGTTCAACGACGATTAGCTCAGACGGAGGGAGAACCGAGATGAACGACACGCAAGCGCAGGCGAGGCCGAAAAGACCCGCGCTCGAGGAAGTCGAGGCCTACGTCCGCGGGAAGGGCTACGACGACCGCGGCTCCGCCAACGCCTTCTACGGCAACTTCTTCTACGCATACCACGATGCCCGCGCCTGGCGGCGCGCGGACGGCACGCCGGTGCTCGATTGGAGGGCGGAGGCGGACGCGTGGCACGAGATGGGGCCGCATTACCTCGAGCCGGAGCACCCGGCCCCCGCCGCGGCGCCCGTTCGGACTCCGGTGCCAGCGGCGCCCGTGCCCGAGGCCCCGGCTGCAACAGCCGCGCCGCTTCCCGTCGGCGGCGCCCTGCCTCCGCTCGAGATCGTGGACGTAGCCGCCCTCGCCGCGACCGACCCCGCGTTCCATGAGGCGGTCGTGCGCAAGACCGGCATCCCGCCGCGCTTCGCCCGCCGCATCGCCGAGGGAGTGGCCGCCCCGGAGCATGCCTACGACGCGCGCCTCGCGCACGGCGGCGGGCTGTACATCTACGGTCCGCGCGGGGTCGGCAAGACCGAGATGGCGTGCCGTATCGCCTACGACTACGCCGGCTCGCGCCTCGATCCCCGCTTCGGCAACTGGGCGTACCGGCCCGTCCCGAAGGGCAGGCCCAAGCACGGCGTCAGGTTCGTCGTCTCGGCGGACCTCATGACCGAGCTCCGCTCGACCTTCGACAAGGGCGGCGACAGCGAGGCCGACGTAATCCGCAGGTACGTGAACGTCCCGGTCCTGATCATCGACGACCTGGGCAAGGACTCCTCGACCCAGTGGGTGCTCGCGAAGCTGTTCCAGATCGTCAACGGCCGCTACGAGGCCGAGCGCGCCACGATCGTCACCAGCCAGTACACCCAGGCGGGCCTCGCCGCGGTGCTGTCGGAGTACGGCCGCAAGGAGGACGCCCTGGCTATCGTCTCGCGCCTGGCCGAGATGACCGAGCGCGTCAAGATGGACGGCCCGGACCGCCGCATGGCGCCCTGCGATGCCGAGGGGGCCGGGCGATGAGCCGCCGTGCCCCCCAGGAGGGGCGCAGCTACGAACAGGCCCTCTACTCCGTCGTCCTGCTGGTGCCGCGCCTCCCGCGACCCGAGCGCACCGGGACGGTGAGGGTCCTGCTCGACTTCATCGCCGACCTCTGGGAGCTGGACCGGTCGCGCGTCGATGCGGACTTCGCATCGCTCGTCCGCGGGCTTCCTCGCTGACGTCCGCATGGGTATGTACATGCGCGTCCGCACATCTGCGCGTTTGCGCATGCGCATACCTGCACAGATACACACATACGAGGGCGCACGGCCGCGCGCCCTCCCTGAGGGATTGGGGTTTCCCGTGGAGAAGATCGAGGACATGTCCGCCGGCGAGGCCGAGGAGCACATCGCCGCGCTCTACGGCGACGAGCTGTACGGGCTCGAGCTCGACGGCGAGGTCTCGGGCGAGGGCGCCATGCGGTGCGCCTGCTCGCCGGTCCATGACGAGGTGAGGGGCATCTGCGATATGCTGGGGCTGGACTTCACCCGCGTCGACCGGATCGCGACCGGGCGCGCCGGGATGCTCTGGGCGGGCGAGGGGATGCCGCACCGCTTCGACGCGCGCTTCGAGATCCGCGACATCGCGCGGCGCCTGCGCGCCCTGCGGCCCGACGGCACTTCCCGTTCGGAAAGCCCCGACCCGCAC
The DNA here is from genome assembly GCF_003438115.1 of Collinsella sp. OM08-14AT. Classification (NCBI taxonomy): domain Bacteria; kingdom Bacillati; phylum Actinomycetota; class Coriobacteriia; order Coriobacteriales; family Coriobacteriaceae; genus Collinsella; species Collinsella sp. OM08-14AT. The sequence continues at coordinate 56,351 of NZ_QSTE01000010.1, read as the reverse complement.
CGCCGGCCCCATCGGTGATCGGCGCTAGCATTTTGCAGAAGGACACGCATGGGCCAGATGCGCCTGGGCAATGGAATGGAGTTTCAAGATGGACAGGCAGATGATCGAGGGCATGCTGGGCGACGCACTCGAACGTGAGATCATCACGGCGAAGATGGTAGACGGGGCGTATCCTCCCGCCGTCGCAGTCGGGATCCTTGACGGCCGCGGCGGCGAGATCGGCTTTGGGCATGGGGAAAGCCAGCTGACGGTGATTCTCCCTGACATCGGGGACTGCGCGCGCTTCGTCGACTCATGCAAGGCCCTCGGCGGCAAGGTGCCGTTGGGAACCTATGGCGGCGAACTTGTCTCGGCGATGGCCCGCGAGCTCGAGCGCGAGGAATCCGCCCCCGCGCTCGCCGCCCTGGAATCCGCACTGGATAGCGCGAGGCGAGGCGGCTATTGCGTATTCGACCGGGGCATCCACGATGACGTCCCGGACCCCGGCCTGGTCTACCTGTGCTCGACCTACCCGGCGGCCGTCCGCCTGAAGGACTCCCTGGACTCCGTCCGTGCCCAGGGCAACGACCCCGACTGCCGCACGCTGGGCGTCTACCGCGTGGTGGACGGGTACGATTACTTCATCATGGGGGGACTGTACGGCGACACGCAGGCGGACGCATACGCCGTCCACGGCGACCTCGCCGGGGACTGGGGCGCCGGCGAGGTCGCCTTCCGCATCTCCGACCTTAAAGCGAAGACGTTCTCGTACGATATCGATGCCGATGGTGGGCAGAAGGCGTCGACGCTCGTCTACTACACCGATGAGGGGGCCGACCCGGTCCTCTTCCAGCAGGCCGACGGCGACTGGCGCCTGGCGAGCGACAACTTCCTCGCGGAGAACGCGATCGTCGAGGACTTGGAGCGGGCCTATACCGGCGAGATCTCGCCGGTATATCTCAATCGGGATATCGTCGACATGGAGGAGATGGCCGAGGCCTACGGCTGGGTGAGGCCGGAGAGGACCCCGGCCTCCATCGCCGCGGCCGCCCGGAAGGCCGCCGCGTCCTTGGCGGCCGAGAAGCCGTCGCCCGGCAAGGTCGCCGACGCTGACCGCGAGGTCTCGAAGGACTCCGCGCCCCGGCACTGATACCATGGGGGTGCGGATGCGCCCGCAGGCGCTTTGGCATACACACGCAAACGCTCAACCGCGCATCCGCACATACCCATACATCTGCATCCGCATATATGCGTAAAGGTGGCACGCCATGATCAGGAACGTTCTGAAACCCGACGGCACGGTGCATATCGAGCAGCAGGTCGGCAACATGCGATGCGATCTCACGACGGGGCAGGTGGATACGGTGGTTCCCGGGGCGGGCGCCACGAACCTCGTCTTCGGCGCCGACGGCCGCCCGCACGTCGAGCTCACGACCGGCAGCATTCGCCAGGATCTGGGCAGGCCCGGTTTCGATACGATCCTGTAGGTTCCGCAATCGCACATACGCATACACGCACACATACGCAGTTGCGCATACGCACACTCGCACAATGGAACACATGCACGTCGGCATATCTACGCACATGCACATAGCCGCACACGCGCCCATCGAGCTCCAGCCCCGGTGGGCGCCTTGTTTCCGGCCGTTTTCCGTATCCGGCGTTTAAGCCGCCGGATACGGGGAATAACCACCTGAGGGGAAACGGACAGCGCCGAGGGAGGGCGCGCACCGGAACATTTCGGAAGGAATGGAGAACTGAAATGAGAATACCCGCAAGGGCGCTGAAGCCGCTCGCCGCCATGGCCATAGCCGCAGCATCGTTCGGCTGCATCGCGCCCGCGGCTTACGCCGAGAACGCGACCGCCGCCGTGATCTCCGACGACGGTGATCATGTCGTCGTCGACGTCGACATGAACGGAAGTGCGCCTGTCGGCGATGCGACCGAACAAGCCGATATGAAAAGCAGTCAGGGCGAATCGGTTTCCGACGCGGAACCAGACGAGGCCTTGAAAGCATTCGAGGCCCTGATGACGGCCAACGACATCATTATAAGATCAGCGTTTTGCTACATCTTACTGCCGTCTCTCTTCGTGATGGCCTTGCCTCTTCTCTTATACGAATTACTGGAGCTCCATGATCGCCACCGCCTTTGAGCCCGAACACCTTCTAGCTTCACAGGAGTGATAGATGCACGTTATCGAGAAACTTCGCGATATCTGGATGAGATACGGCGGCGGGTTCAATAGCCTGAGCCCTTACGAGCTGGACGAGTTCATAAATAGCGCATGGATCCTCGTTCTCCTTGGTGGCGCCCTCGCATGTATGGTCACATTTCTCGTGGTTTTTTAACCACGAATTGCTCACGAACTTGAGCAGTTCCAGCAAATGCTGAGCAACCTGAACCCGAACACTTTCTAGTTTCACAGGAGTGCTAAATGCCCATCATCAACATACTTCGCGATATCTGGACAAGATACGGCGGCGGGTTCAATAGCCTGAGCCGCTCCGAGCAGGTCGAGATCCTGCACGGTGTATGGACCTTCTCGCTCACGCTCTGTGTTCTCGCCTGCATCGCCACGCTTTTCGTGATGCTCGTACGTCCGATTGAGTTCTTGGCGTAATTCCCCTCACAAGCAACTGTTTATCACCGGGCGGCCCTGTCAGGGCCGCCCTTAAAGAAAGGAAGCTGCATGTTCTTCGAATCTGTAATCTTCAGCCTGCTCCCCATCATCGTCGGCATCTTGGTCGTGGCGATGGTGTTCGAGAGTTGCTGGCGCAAATGCCCGCCGGACAAGCTCATGATTGTCTCCGGCGCCGGTAAGATGCGCAGCGTCTCCGGTAAGGGTACATTCGTTATCCCGCTCCTCCAGCGCGTTGACACTCTCTCCCTCGGTGCCGTGCAGGTGCAGCTGACCACCGAAAATGAGATCCCCACACAGGACGCGATCCTCATCCACGCCTGCGCCGTGGCGAACAACGGCATGGATAACCCCTACCTGCTCGCCAATCGCTACATCGACATCATGCCCAAGGTAGCCGAGCAGGTTGCGAAGCCCCTCACTGCCGTCGATTCCATCAAGATGTACGGATCGGGCAACGCGCAAAAACTCGTAAAGGAGACCACATCGATTGTCGACCAGGTCGCATCCGGCCTGAAAGACAGCACGGGAATCGACCTGCCGTCCCTGCTGAACGGCCTGCTCTCGAACCCCGATATCGATGCCGACTCCGCCGAGAACTCGGTGGAGTGATGGTCGTCCCGCTGATCGCCTCGGCCTTACTGCTCGATTTCTTAGGCTGCATGATGCCCCTGGCATTGGTCGAGGACACCAAGGCATTTAAGGTCGGCGTGTTCCTGATTTGGGCGGCGCTGGTGGCGGATTCCGTCCTGATGGGCTTGCTCTATCCGAGGGAGCTGGCGGGGGTGAATCCCCTGTTGGCGGCAGGTCTCGAATCGATATGCCTCATCTGTGCCATGTATCCCCTGCATGGGTTCGCATCGAACTTGGCCCCCTGTGGCATCCGGGTCGATATTGCCGCGGCCCTCGCCTTCATAGACTTCCTCGTGACCGCTGTGGGATATGTCTCCCTGCTCTTGGGTACGATCTGGCTTATATTCTTCTAGGCTCGCAGGCATATGGACCTGTCGATCATCAAGCCGGTGCCCTTCCGGCCCCGCAAGCCGGAGGGTTCCGAGGAGTAGTACCGGGGCGGGCCGCCCGCACGTCGCGCAGACCGTCGGGCGGCCTTTTGCATCGAAGGGGAGTGTGTCCCATGGAGGGGAAACGAAACCGCGGCGAGGTGACCGCCGAGTTTTGCATCGAAGGGGAGTGTGTCCCATGGAGGGGAAACGAAACCGCGGCGAGGTGACCGCCGAGCTTTCCGAGAAGGTATGGGCGAGGCTGTGCCGCGAGAACGCCCTGGTCGCGAGCGAGGTCTGGGTCGATGACGCCCGCCGGGTCGATTTCGTGGCCTACAGGCCGCATCGTCCGCGCGACCGATCGTCGAACCATGCGACCGCCGCCGAGCTCGAGGCCGGCACCTTCACGTTCGTCGAGGTCAAGTCGTGTATGGACGATTTCACGAGCGGCCACGGCAGGACGTTCGAGGGCGATGAGAACTGGCTGGTGTGCCCGCTCGAGCTCGCCGACTCGCTGGCTTCCAAAGGGATGCTGCCCAAGGGGGCGGCCGTGTACTCGCCCGACGCCCGCGGCGCCCTGCGGAAGCGCTACGACACTTCCGAATTCCGGCAGGTGCGCGTCGCCCCGGCAATCGAGCTGATATGGGCGATGTTGAGGCGGAAGAGCTCATGCGAGACCGGCGCCGGTTTTCCCGCATAGATCACCGGCACATCTGTCCGGATGCATATCCGCACATCGGCATACATACGCCGAGGCACATATGCGCACACGCATATATACACACCAGCACCATTGCACATATGCGCGCACGCATAAAGACATAGACGCACAGATGAACAGGCCGCGACCCCTTGCGAGATCGCGGCCTGTTCTCGAACCGAAGTCCCACCCATGAAAGAAATCCGCGATGCCCGCATGGGAAAGACAAGCCGTTCGGCTGCGCGGGACCCACATCATTCTGAGGCTATCGTACCCGTTTGCGCATCGGGGTATACGGGCGCGCGGGGAAATGCGCGGAAGCATATCCGCCCCGCCTTCCAAAACTTCCTATAGTTTCTGCGAAACCCCCGTTCAGCGTATATTTTTTCGCTTGCGCGGGTATCAATTCCCCGTTACTGGTCGAACGGATGACGGGAAATGGAAATGGCAGACGGTGACCGCTTTACACCGGAACAGGCCGAGGCGCTGAGCGCGCTGAGGGACGGGAGGAACGTGTTTCTCTCGGGCAACGCCGGCACGGGTAAGAGCTACGTGCTCAACGCCTTCATATCGGACCTGAAGGCGCGCAATGTCGATTTCCTCGCCCTGGCGCCCACCGGCATCGCCGCGCTGAACCTCACGGACGGCTCGACGATCCACCGCACGCTGAAAATCGCGCCGGGGGTCTGTGCCCCCGATGGCCCCAAGGGGTCCCGCAAGGTGCTCGACGCCGCGAAGGTAATCATCATCGACGAGATCTCGATGTGCCGCATCGACCTGTTCGACCACGTGATGGGGATGATCTCCCAGTCCATGACGCGCAACGGCGCGAAGCAGGTGGTCCTCGTCGGCGATTTCTTCCAGCTGCCGCCGGTCGTGACCGAACGCGACTCCGCGCTGCTGATGAAGTTCTATCCCGGAAACCTCCAGGGCTGGTGCTTCAAGTCGAGGTACTGGGCCGGCTTCGATTTCGAGCCGCACGTCCTCAAGAAGGTCGTGCGCCAATCCGACCCCGATTTCATCGACAACCTGAACCGCGCCCGCGTCGGCGACGCGTCGTGCCTCGATTACTTCAACGCGCACTCGAAGAGCTCCCGCGCCTACCTGCCGAAGGACACGCTGGTGCTGTGCGCCAACAACCGCATCGCCGATTCAATCAACCGCGAGAACGTCGAAGCCCTCGACGCCCCGAAGGTCGAGTTCGCGGCCGCCGCGACAGGCACGGTGTCAAACGGCGACAAGATGGCGCCGGAGAGGATCGTCCTGTGCCGCGGCGCCCGCGTGATGTCGCTCGTGAACAGCCCGCAGGAGGGCTACGTCAACGGCACGCAGGGCACCGTCACCGACGCGTCCGCGGACGGCGTGACGGTCAAGTTCGACGGGGTGGACGAGAAGGTCCGCATCGAGCGGCACAGATGGGAGATCAACAAGTCCGAGGCCGTCGTCGAGATGGACGAGGAGGGCAGGCCCGTCAACAGGGTCAAGACCGCCGTCGTGGGTACCTATACCCAGATCCCGCTCAAGCTCGCCTACGCCATCACCATCCACAAGTCGCAGGGCCTGACGTTCGATGCCTGCTGCGTCCACACGAAGGTCTTCGCCGAGGGCCAGCTGTACGTCGGCCTGTCCCGCGTACGCTCCGCCGCCGGCCTCACCGTGTTCCCCAAGATCGAGCCGAACCGCCTGATCGCCAGCCACGAGGTCGTGGAGTTCTACGATTCCCTCGAGCACAGGATGGAGGAGCCGGTCCAAATCGAGTGCCCGCGCCGCTACGAGTCGCGGGTCCGCGCCTACATCCGAGACCTCATGGACGGCAGGGACCCCGACGCCCCCACGCCTCCCGCCCTGGAAGGCGCCCTGGAGAACGGCAAGGGAGGTACCCCGGAACCGGGGACCGAAAGGCCGGCTCGAACCCTCGAGGAGAAGATCCGGGCGGATGTCCAAGGACCATCTGGATGCCAAGATGCTCCTTGCCGGGTACGTACTCGATTGGGACTGCGGTTCGCAGGTGCTCAGCTTCGGCGTGGCCGTCAACGACCGCAGCCGCAACCCCCAGACCGGCGAGTGGGAGGACTATCCCAACTACGTCGACTGCACCATGTTCGGCACCCGTGCCGAGGCCGTGGGCCGATACATCTCCAAGGGAAGCAAGGTCGCGATCGAGGGCAAGCTGCGCTACAGCTCTTGGGAGCGAGACGGACAGCGCCGCAGCAAGCTCGAGGTCATCGTCGATGATATCGAGTTCATGAACGCCCGCCCCGCTTCGTCCTCGTCGGCGTCTCCCGCCGCAGGCGGCGGCGAGCTCCAGTACACGGTCCCCGAGACTCCTGCCCTCGAGATCGCGGACGAGGATATCCCGTTCTAGCCCACATATATATATAGCCCTCATGCCCACGCGATTGCCCCGCCGGAGATTTCGGCGGGGCTTTTTCATGCCGCAATCAGCCCTCCACACGTTACCCACAACCGGCGGCCTGCAGGATGGATGGGGTCCCTTCGGCTCACCGGTCATGGAAAACGCAGGTCAGGGCCCTGCCGCCCGGAACCCGGGCAGGGTGCGGCGCACATTCTCAAGTTACACAAACGCGCATTTGCGAATTTACATATTTGTGCGTATACGCATGTGCGCAACTGGGTACATACATACCGGCGGCAAGGGAGGCCGCGACCGCATCGGCGCGGGATCGCCGAATATCGGAAGGAGGCCGTCATGGCCGGTTGCAAGAGGGAAGTAATGGAGCCGAGCGGAAGGGAGAAGGTCGCCGCCGCCGCCGCGCTGGTCGCGGGGCTCGTCGGGATGTGGTTCATGCTCGCATACAGCTATGTCTACATCAACTGCGCCGTATTCCCGGTGGCGGGCGCGCTCATCGCGTACGCCTACGACGTGGCGGAGAGGACGGTGGCGGCACGAAAGGAGTACTGCCGCGAGGTCGAAACGCGCCGCGCGTATCGCGCCGCGAGGGCGTCGGAATACGGCGCATAGCGGCGCCGACGGGCAAGAATAAGTAAACGCGCATCCGCACAGGTATGCAGATGTGCGTTTACGCATCCGCATAACTGGGTACATATATGGCAGCGGCAGGGCCCTAGCGCCCTGCCGTCGGCGGATGCGGGACCGGTAGCGACTCGCCGGCCCCGTGCCCGCCGCCGGCAGGCGGCAGATATCCGAGAGGGCCGCCCGGAAATCGGGCGGCACCCGTAGAAGGGAAACACATGAAGACAATCGTTTTGGTCAATCAGAAGGGCGGCGTCGGCAAGACGACGTTCGCCGACGAGATCGCCTGGGGCCTCGAGCGCCGCGGGCGCGAGGTCGGCTTCATCAACCTCGACCCGCAGGGCGGCGCGAGTCACGAGCAGAGGACCGTCGAGGGCGAGAAGGCCGTCACCGTCGTCGACACCCCGGGCTATCTGAACGACAAGCTCGGCGGCTGCGTGGAGGTCGCCGACATCGCGATCGTCCCCGTCGAGCCCAGCCAGCGCGGCCTGCGCGCTATGAAGCGCACGATCCAGCTCATCACGAGCGTCAGCCCCGATCTTGAGATCGGGCTGATCGTGAACCGCTATTCCGACAAGCGGGTCATCGACCGCAGCTTCACCGATTTCCTTGCGGCCGACGACCTGCCCATCCTGGGCTGCGTGCCGACTGCCGAGGCGTTCAAGCGCGGCGCGTCGTTCAACAAGCCGGTATCCGAGGTGCAGCCGGGCGGCCGCGCCGCGGACGCGATCGAGGGGATTCTGGACAAGGTGGAGGCGATGCTGTAATGGCACGGACGAAGAAGGCGGACTCCGCCATCAACAGCTTTTTCACGGACACTTCCAAGGAAATGATCGACCGCCAGGAGACGATCGTCGAAAAGGTCGTGAACCCCGCCCCCGAGCCCGAGGCGGGGGAGGCGAAGGCCGAGGGCCCGTCGCACCGCCTGAGCGTGATCGTCCCCGACGACCTCTACTGGCAGCTCAAGAAGTACCTGGTGGAGCACCGCGGCGAGGGCTACCGCAGCGCGAGCGATCTCATGCGCTCGCTGCTCGAGGACCATTTGCGCAAGGACCGCTAGGCGGGCCGTGCGGTATCGAATAGAAGGGAAAACGGAAATGACAGCATTCGAGTACAGCGCCCAGGGCTACCGCGTCGCGCCCTATATCGCGGACCTCGGCAAGAAGGCGGCGTAGATGGGACCCGATGCTGGGCGCATCTGCATCGCCCTGCGCCTCCAGGCCGTCGCGCAGCGCGTCGCCGACATGGATCGCACGAGTTTCGCCGATGCCGTCTGCGACGCCGTGGACGCCGCCGGGCGGCTGGGCTACCTCGGCTGCCTGCACGCGATCGTGAGACTCGCGGCGGCCCGCGAGGCGATGCCGGATGCCGACGGCATGACGTGCGGCGACCTCGGCTGCCTCGCAGGCCTCCGCCGCCAGGCGCGGGCGACCGATACGCTGGATGCCGAGAGCTTCACCGCTCGCACGCTCGCCGCCCTGGATATCAAGAGGGCGGACCGCACTGCTTTTCAGACTGCGGCGATGCGGCTTGCCGACATGCTCGCCCCGGTCTCGCCTATGGTTGGCCCGGAGCGCACGGGCCGCACAAGGCGCGCCGCGTATTCCTACACCTGCGGGCGCTGCGGCAGGCGCGTGGCCGTATCGGTATGCGCGCGCTGCCCGTCCTGCGGGAGGGCGATGGTCGTCCGGGGCGCGGACGCGCCCGCGATGGAAGGGGCTGTCCATGTCGACCCGTAAGCTCATAAGGGGGGACCGCTACCGTGCCGGCCTATGGAAGCCGGAGGACCGCTGCTACGAGGCCCACGTCCGCATGCCGAACGCCAAGTTCATGGTCAAGACATATCGGTGCGGCGAGGACGAGGCGATCGGGAAGTTCGACTCATGGGTCGAGGCCGAAGGGCTCGACCTCGCTGCGGAGGCATGCGGGAACGGCTTCGACGACGGCGCGGGAACCGTGAGGCGCCCGATGAACCGCGAACAACGCAGGGCCAAGGAGCGCCGCGACCGAAAGGCAAGGAAGCGCCAGGAGCGCAAGGCGGCATCGGAGACCGATGCCGAGCGACAGTCACAGGGCATGGGGAAGGAAGAGACGGAAATGCAGAAGGTATCGAAGGCGGACGGGCAGAAGACGGCGGGCGCGGGGACCAAGGCTCCGGAGACGGAGCCGGCCAAGTGCTACACGCTCATGTGCACGGGCAATCTGGGGACGGCCCCGGTGATGGTGTTCCGCAACGAGGGCGACGCGAACGACATGATGCTCGCTCTGGAGCAGGTCGCGAAGGTGACATCCCCCGACACCGTCTACGACGTGATGGAGGCTCCGTTCAAGGAGGCCATTTGAAGGGTCCTGAAGGGTCCGGGGGCGCAAGCCGGGCAGCTGCCCGAACCTGCCGCCGCACCCATCCGGCGCCCCACGCCTCCCGCCCTGGCTCCCGCACTGAGGACCATATCGGGAGAGACCCCGCACTATCGCGCGCGCTTCGAGGTCGCCGCGGCCGATGGCGCTGATGCGTCCGGGACCGTGAAGGCGATTGTCATGGGCTGGCTGCACGCCAAGGGGCTGGACGTACCGGAGGGCGCCGCGGACATCGCGGTGCCCTCGGGCTGGACGGCCGCCGACGAGCCGGACGTCGCCAAGGCCGTCCGCTTTCTCGGCCTATCGGGTGCGCAGGGCGCGGCATGGGCCGTCGAGACCGATGAGCTCGACGGCGAGTTCTCGCGCCGCCGCTGGCACACGAGGATCGGCCTCGCACCCGCCGGAGACGGCGGGTGCATCCTCAACGTCCAGGTATCGCATTACGCCGTCAACGGCTTTTTCGGATACCAGCGCAGCCCGTTCCCGTCCGTGCCGCGCGTCGTGCGCGACATCCTCGCGTGCGGCGGGCTCGACGTCAGGATCGGCCCATCGCGCGTGAGCGCCGAGGAGATATACCTTGACGCGGACACGCTGAGGGGCGATTTCATGCCGAGCCTGACCGACCGCGCGCGCTGCCTGCCGATCGTCCTCATGACGACCGACGACGACGGCAAGACCCCCGTTTGGGACGCCACCGAGCTTGCGTCGAAACTCGTCGGCATGGCCACGGTTTACGTCATCGACATGCGCGACGGCGCGTTGGTGCAGGCGTTCCGCGACCTGCTGCCCGACCGGACACCGGCCGGGCGCTACAGGATCGGGCGGTCCGCCGTCATGGTGTACCGCCCGGGCATCGACCTATCGACCGAGGAATCGCTATCCGCCTGCACGCTCTTCACGCGCCACAGGGTCGAGCGCTATTCCGCCGGCGGGCGCGACGGTTTCATCAACGTGCTGATGCAGGGCCTCGGCCGCGGCATCGACGCCCGGCCGGGCGACGTCGCCGGGGTCGGCGACGTGCTGTGGCTGCGCAGCCGAGCCGAGAGCGAGAGGCAGGGCGAGCGCATCGATCGCCTGCGTTCGCGCGCGAAGGCGGCGGCCGAGCCGGTCGCCGATATCGACGGCCTGCGCGCGGAGATCGCGCGCCTGCGCTCCGATGCCGAGGCCTGGGAGGAGATCGCGACGGACCAGGAGCGAAGCTACTCCGACGCCGCAGCGAAGGTGGACGAGCTCACGAGGACCGTCCAGCGGCTCGAGGGCGAGAAGCGCGCACTCGAGCGCAAGGCGGCGCAGTGCGCGGCCCCGTCGGACGACGACGGGGCCGCGAGAGTGGCCGAATGCCTCCAGGCGATCCCGCGCGACCTGACGGACCTGTTGAAGCTCGCTCGCTCCATCTGGCCCGACCGCATCGTCGTCCTGCCCGAGGCCTTGGACTCCGCGAAATCCTACGACGGCAACCTAGCCGAGGAATGGGATATCGTGCGCGGCGCCGCGACGGCGCTCTACGGCCTTCTGTTCGAGGACGACGGGTGCGAGGGCCGGGTCGCCGACGAGTTCCAGCGCCGGACGGGATACGAGCTCACGTTCAGCGAGAGCAGCGCCACCAGGGCGCAGGTCGACCTGATGAAGATGCGCGAGAGGAGCTACGGCGGGCGCACCGTGGACATCTCCGCCCACATAAAGGGGAGGAGCCAGAAGAACTCCTTCCGCCTCCACTTCTACATCGACCGGGAAAACGAGCTGATCGTCATAGGGCATGCCGGATGCCACATGAAGACCGCCGGCTCGCACCGTCGCGGTTTCAAGTAACAGAGATCCCCGCCATCGGAAACCGATGATGGGGATCTGTTTTGCGCACATGGCGAGGTCGGCGGCGCAAACGCCTCGCGCGTTTGCATCCCGCCGGAGGCGGCGGGCGGTGTATGGGCTCGGCCGCTTTTGGGTAGCATCGAAAGGTAATGCCGGCAACGTGATACGAAGGGAGGGAGAACATGTTCGATACCGATAGCGAGACCCTGCACGACATCGAGCCGATCGGGACCGAGGAGCCGAAGGCGTCTGCTGAGGACAGCGCAGCAGACGCCGCCAAGAAGGCGGCAGACGCCGAGAAGCGCGAGAAGCGCCGCGCCCGCCAGAAGCGCCAGGCGTTCACCGAGCAGATGCAGAACCTGACGATGGACGATATCCGACGCCTGATGGAGTCCAGCGTCGACCTCGGCGGCGTCAGCGACCCGCAGGCCGAGATCGAGCGCCGTATCGAGCGCAACGGCATGGCGTACCTGATGAAGGACGGCGCCGTGTACGCCGTCGTGCTCTCGAGCGACGACTACGAACGCCTCGCGGACAAGAGGGCGTAGAGCCGACAGGACGCGAATACGCGGCAGAATGGCCGCCACCGGAACACGGTGGCGGCCATTTTCATGCCGCGGCCGCAAGCCGGCGGCATCGCTCCGAACACTGACGAGGCACCGCCGCGAGGCGAGCGGAAACGCTCGCGCCGGACACGGCCGGACGGGTGCCCGCCGCGCCCCGATGCGCGACCGACGACCCCGGGCGGCGCCGGACAGGTCCGCCCAGCGGCGCCCGCCGACAAGACCCGAACCCGAAAATGCGCGCCCCGGCTACTCGCAGCCCGTCATGACCTCGAGCGCCACCCGGACATGGCGGCACCTCTCCGCAAGCAGCTCGTAGATCGGCGCCGGGTCGTCCACGGCATCGCCACCGGCCGCGAGCAGATCGAGCACGGCGGCAACCCCCTCGACGATACGGGCGCAATCGTCGGCATCCATATGGCCCTCTTTCTCATCGCTGAAAACAACCTGTACGCTCGCGACGGTATCCGAATCGGATCGGGCACGCAACCGCCGGGCGGTATCCCGTTCGCCTCGAACGCGACAGCCGACGGCATAAACGGGGACATCGTTTCGACACAGACAGACCGGTGCAAGGCGGTATAAACCCAGGCGAATAGGGGTAGGATACTGAAAACTTCGCAAGAGACGCATACTTGTACCCCCATCGTAGATGTGGCCACAAGTATGCCGCCGAAGTCGGTCAGATTTCCGCCATCGGGCACAGCCCGCCGACGGAAACCCGCCCGCCTCCGGCGCTTGCCAGGGCTCCGCCCTTGGACCGGGGTCGCGCACGGGTGCGCGAGGAGATAGGAGAGATTTTGACAGCCAGCAGAGACGGCAGGGGACGCTATATCCGCGTTCGCCTGACTGAAACCGAACTGAATAAGGTTCGTGCGAAGGCGGAGCTTGCCGGCCTGACCGTCTCTGATTTCATCCGCGAGGCGGCGATTTACGGCAAGCAGGAGTTCACGCTGTCGAAGCTGCCCGGCGGCGAGTGCGTCGACGTGAAGGAGGCGCTGGAAGGTCTGCTCGACACCGAGCACCGCACCGTGCAGAAGCATTTCAACGTGACGCCCTACGAGGACACCTTCATCCGAGACGCCGCGAGAAAGGCCGGCATGACGCAATCGCGCTTCATGGTCGACCGCATCCTTCACACGCCCATGTACTACATCGGCGACCCCGATTTCTTCCAGAAGTTCTTCTACGAGCTCAACAAACAGGGCGTGAACCTGAACCAGCTCGCCGCCGCGGCGAACACGCTTATACTCCTCCAGGACATGCCCGACATGGGCAGGGAGCGCCGCCGCGAGCTCGCGGCGCAGATCGAGAACTTCGTCGCCACCTTGAAGGACCCATACTGCAAGGCGCTGGCGGAGACGCGCGGCCTCATGATGCAGCTGAGGCGTCAATCAGAAGTGGAGCGCTAGCATGGCGATGCTCAAGACGCTCGCCCGCAAGTTCGGCGGCTGCAAGCAGATCAAGGACTACCTTGCGCGCAACGGCCGAGCTGTCACCTTTCGCTCAAGCTCGATCGATCTCGATAGGTCCGACTGGGACGAGCAGATGAACGCGACGCGCCAGATGTTCGGCAAGGATACGGGCCGCAAGTACTACCACTTCGTGATCTCACCCGATCCCGAAGACGGCCTGGATGCCAAAGCGGTCGACACCTTGGCATACGACTGGGTGCGCGAGCGCTACGGCGGTTACCAGTGGGTGATCGAGACACATATAGACAACGGCATCCCTCACGCACATATCGTCGTCAACTCCGTCAACCCCGTCGACGGTAGGAAGATACACCTCGACGACGACGATGTTCAGGCCGACGCTATGGAGCTCCAGCGCATCTGCCGCGATTACGGCTACAGCGCATTCGACAACTTCAAGTTCACGAGGGACGAGGACGGTTCCTGGTACGCGCGCACGCCGCGCCCCGACAGCCGCCGCGAGGTCGTCTTGCAGGAGGCGCGCCCGGCGCGCCGACACGAGACGGACGCCCAGCGACGCGCCAGGTACAGCGGAAGGAAGCTCTGGACCGACGCGATGCACGACGACATCGAGTCGGCATTGCAGGGCTGCCGGACATGGTCTGCACTCGAGTGCCGCCTGGCTGAGAAGGGCTACCGCATCAATATCAACCGCCGCGGCGTGCTGACCTTCTACCCGCCCGAGGGTAAGGGGCGCCCCGTGAAAGGTTACAAGCTGGACGACTCATATACAGTCGAGGGATTGCGCGAGCGCCTTTCCGTGCGCCTCGAGGGACGGCGTCCGAACGTGAGGATGTGCGCCGAGGACCTTGTCCCGGACGTCAAACTACCGCCCATGACATTCGAGGCCGTCGCGTCGAACAACCTCGAGCGGTCTAAGAAGATCGAGCGCTCCGCCGCGCGCCTCGCCGCCGCAGCCGACGCCGTGAACATCATCCGCGAGCGCGGCTACCTCAGCTACGCGGACATGGCGGCCGATGCCAAGCGCCTCGCCGCAGAGGTCGAAGCGCTCGACGCGAGGGCCGACGCACTCAAGCTGGAGGCCGAGCAGACGGCCGAGGCGATCCGCCAGGTCGAGGTGTACACGGCCTGCGCCGCGCAGCTGACCGCGCGCCCGGACGGCCACGGCGCGCTCGCGGCATGGCGCGAGGATAACGCCGCCGAGCTTCGCGAGATGGAGGTGATCCGCAAATGGATGGCCGAGCGCGGCATCGAGCTCACCGTTAGGACCTACACGGACCTCCTCGAGCGCCGCGATGGCGTCAGGGCGGACGCCGCAAACCTCATTTCCGCGGCAGGCGATATCCGCAACCGCTCGCGCCGCCTTTCCGCCGCGGTCGATGTCCTGACCTCATCGCAGATGCCGATCGGCCCCACCGATGTGCGGGGCCGCGGCGAGAGACAAAAAGGCGCCGGGCGCAACAGCCGCGGCGCCAAGGTCATCACCGCCGAGCAGACCGCAATGCTGACGAGCGAGTACGTCCGCTACCGGAAGGCCTATTCGGAGTCGATCGCGGCGGGCGCGCTCACGCCCGACAAGATCAAGCAGATCGAGCGCGACCATGAGCGCGCCAAGGCGAAGATCATCGGCGAGCAGCGCGAGGAGGACCTGCGCGCGGAGCGGTCGGCCTACGGCATAGCCGGAAGCGAATGGGCGCAGGACGCCCCCGTGACGATCGCCGCGCCCGGCGAGACGGACAGGAGCGCGAAGCCCGGATGGAAGCCGTACCTCCAGCGCCCCGCAACCGACAGGCAGATGAAATATCTCGAAGACCTCGTGGAGTCCGGCGTCATCGCCAAGGCCGACATCGACAGCCTCGGCGGTGAGCCGACCATCGCCGACGTCAACGCATTGCTGAACAGCCATCCGAAGGTCAAGAACCTCGAACTCGAGAAGAGGGACGAAGGCAAGACGAGAGACGCGCGGACGTATACGCAGATCCGAGAGGATATCGACGACGACGGCTATACGCCGGCGAACTACACAAGGAGGAGATAGACGGTGAACATCATCGTGAAGATGCATGACAGGGCCCGCGTGATCGAGACGACGCGCATGGACCTGCACAGCGGCATCATGCTCGAGGACGATTTCCTCGACATTTCCGATTACCTGAACCAGGGCGTGCTTCTAGAGCGCAGCGTGTTCATCACAACAAGCGACGACATGCAACTCCTCAAGCGCGCCGTGACGATCATCGAGCCGGACGAGCTGGACGCCATAGACGGCGTCTATGCGGACGGCAAGCCGATCCTCGTGAGGACCGAGGACGGTTCGCGTTTGGCTCCGGCCGTCTTCGAGGTGCTGTTCGACGACAGCGGCAACTACTTGGGCGACCACGGGCAGGGCCTCTGCATCTACTATGAGTCCGGCAGCTACGAGACAATCGTGCCGACTGTGCTCTCATTCGGGGACGGCATGCTCATGGCCGACGACCTGATCGATTGGAACGACCTGGACTCGGGCATCACCTGGACCCGCGGAACCTGGACGCGCGGCGACCGGAACCTTATGGAGCTCCGCCCCGAGCCCACGGTCGTGGTCGACCCGGAGCAGTACGCGCACATGGAGCTCATGACCTTCGGCGGCGCGCTCGTGGCCATGAAGACCGCGGGCGGCATGGTGAGCGGCGGCGGCACCGTCTCGGACGATCCCGATGCCGACGATGCCGAGACCGAAAGCGAACCGCAGCCGTCCCAAGACGCGGAAACCGATGGCGCTACGGCAGACGCCGCCGAAGACGGCACCGACGACCGAGCCTCAGCGGAAGACGGCCCCGATGCGGATTCACCCGAGTCTACCGCGGACACCGCGGGAGACGGCTCGGAGGCAGGTATCGACCTCGAACCCGGCGGCTCGGAGACTGAGTCCGCCGAGATTGACAGACTTGAGTATGAGTACGGTCTATTGAAGAAGGTCGAGGATTACCGGGCTGGCAGGCTTGAGACCGTGACGCTCGACGAGCTGGAGGAAAGCCTTGACTTGGCGAGTCGAGGTCGACAAGGACATCCAGCGTTCGATGAAGACAGTGACGACGATGATGACAGCGACGACTATGAGGAAGACGATTCGATGTTCGCCGACCTCTTCTAGAAAGTAACAACAGTGATACCAGCGGCGGCAAAACGGCCGCCGCGGGCGTTTCACCTTCCCGTTACAAATTGAAACACTTGGGGAAGTTAAGCCATGGAAGTTAACAAGGAAGATCGAGCGAAAGAAAGCATAGCTATAAACCGCTTGATCTATTTGTTTCGCAAGATGACAGCAACGCTGATCTGCTTGCTCACTCAGTGAATCTCCATCGTTTGTTCGCTACCTGATAACGGGCTCCTGTTTGATAATCGGATATATGGAAGATTGGATAAAAGACGGCAACGGCAGAATGAGACGCGTTCACAAGCGATACGTTGACGTCGTCGCGCACGTGCGCGACGATGGCTTTTTGGAGCCACTAAGCATCGCGTGGCGCGACGGTCGCACCTTTAGAGTGACGCAAGTGATTGAGGTGGGGGAGTTCCGCCCTGGCTTCGAAGGCTTCTTCACGGCTAAATACCGCGTAAGCATTGGCAACGTTCGTATAATTGTCAGAACAAGCTAATGGTATTACGCCTTCATATGCTCGCGACACCTACGCCAAGGCACCCGGAAACCGGGTGCCTTTTTCGATATTTACCCCGTTCAACGAATAGATTTTTCCACCGCGGGTAGAACTCTGGACATTG
The DNA here is from genome assembly GCF_003438115.1 of Collinsella sp. OM08-14AT. Classification (NCBI taxonomy): domain Bacteria; kingdom Bacillati; phylum Actinomycetota; class Coriobacteriia; order Coriobacteriales; family Coriobacteriaceae; genus Collinsella; species Collinsella sp. OM08-14AT. Next base: position 39,107 of record NZ_QSTE01000010.1, on the reverse strand, counting down.
GGGGCGTATCCCCGCATATCGATTGAAGACCCGAAATCGCATTTGTGGGAAAGGAAATCGAAATGTCCGTAAATGTAAGTGGTCTGTATGGCCTTGAAGACAGGTTGGAGAGGGTTGCCGACGAGCTGCGCAAGCGTAACGAGATCGAGGCCCAGAAGCTCGAGCTGCTGAAGCAGGTCGAGAGGAATCTATCCGGCAAGGACAAGGAGTAGACCGATGACCGTTTCCGAATATTGCCGACACGAGACCGGCGTCCGCGAGCTCGTCATCATCCGCAGGGGCGGCTGGACGTACTGCGCCGCCTACATCGACCATGAGGACCTGTTCCGCCTTCCGGGCGATATCGCCCGTGCGGACGTTATCGAGTCCTCCCACGACCATATCAAGGTCCTGGACCCCCGGGGCGGATACGTCAGCGTCCCGTGCACCTACCTGGACATCGAATAGGGAAGTCGACAGTGAGCCGAGACAGGATCGCCGTTATCATCCCGTGTTACAACGAGGCTCCGACGATAGCCAAGGTCGTGGACGACTTTCGCCGTGAACTGCCCGAGGCGGCCGTCTACGTCTACGACAACAACTCGACCGACGGCACCGCCGAGATCGCCCGCGCGCACGGCGCCGCCGTCAGGCGCGAGCCGCGCCAGGGCAAGGGCAACGTCTGTCGCCAGATGTTCCGCGACATCGATGCCGACTGCTACCTCATGGTCGACGGCGACGACACCTATCCGGCGGAATCGGCGCGAGCCCTCTGCGCTCCCGTTCTCGCGCGCGAGGCCGATATGGTCGTGGGCGACCGCCTGTCCAACGGCGCCTATGCGCAGCAGAACGCCCGTGCCTTCCACGGCTTTGGCAACGACCTCGTGCGCGCCATGATTAGGTGGATATACGGTTACGGCTTCGAGGACGTCATGACCGGGTACCGGGCCATGTCCAGGCCGTTCGTGAAGACCTTCCCGGTGCTATCCGAGGGCTTCCAGATCGAGACCGAACTATCGATTCACGCCGTCGACCGCCGTTGGCGCATCGCCGACGTCCCGGTGGAGTACCGCGACCGTCCCGAGGGCTCGGTCTCGAAGCTGAACACCGTGAAAGACGGGTTGAAGGTGATCGCGATGATCGGCACCCTTTTCAAGGACTACCGCCCGTTGAAGTTCTTCTCGCTGGTCGCCCTGATATTCTGCATCGGCGGCCTGTGTGCCGGCATGCCGGTAGTGACCGAATACCTCGCCACCGGCCTCGTGCCGCGGTTCCCGACCGCCATCCTCGCCGCGGCGCTCATGTTCACGGCCGCCATCTCGCTCGCCACGGGCTTCATCCTGGACGCCGTGGCGAAAGTCGAGCGGAAGCAATGGGAGCTCCGCGTATACCGCCAGACCGAGGAAGACTGAAAGAGGGGAGCCATATGCGCACCGATCGAATCTATATCGCGAGAGACGGGAAGTCGGGCATGCATGTCCTCGTCAGGATCCTGGCAGTTGGCGATATAGGGGCAGATTGTCTCCCGATCGACCCAGACGGTTTCAATGAGCTCATGATGGCGAGGGATGCGCGCTCGCTGGTCCTGGCGGCCCAGGGTCTCGGCCCCATGTTGGCCTCGGAAGGCGATCTCGCAAGCCGCATCTTCGTACCGAGCGAGCTCCAACGTGGCATCGAGGGCGAAATGGACCTAGTCCCATCCGACCTAGGAGGTCTGCTGTCCGAGTGTTACTTCGATCCATATGCCGAGCCCGTAGGAACAGGCGGCACGGGCTATAGGGAAATCGGCAGGACGGGAAAGAAGGCCGCAAGGGAGCTTATCGACGGGTTCGACTTCTCGAATGCCGAAGACCTATCCTACCTCGATTCGCAGTTCCGCGCCGTCGTCGAGCCGTTGCACGATTGGGTCTTTGCGAGGAACCTGCTCTCGATAGTCCTGCGCATAGGAGGGCTCTACAGGGCCGGCGCCGACCCGAAGGCCATCCTGGAGGCTGCACGGTTTCGCAAGGTCGAGCCATCGGGTCAGAAAGACCGGTTCGATATGGGCCCGGCAGCCTGCTTTGCGATCCCAGTGGCATACAACCCGTTCTACCGCACAGATACCATGGCGATTTCCGACGCGCCTCTCGATATACGAAAGGCGTGGCCCCTTTACGCCGACCTAGTCGACATCGGAAGGCCGTCGACGCGGCCCGCCATCGATCATCGCCTGAAAGGCGAGGGGAACGGGTTCATCAGGTTTCTCACCTCGCTCGAGACGAAACAGCCCGACGGTACCGACCGCAAAGGCCGCCCGGAAGAGGACAGATGGTGCTATCTGGTCGTAAGTTCAGATATCGGCAGTAAGCCCGTGAAAGATCAGATGCGGATAGCGAATCGACTGCTACAGGCATTTGATGGAAGGCTGTTTCAGCCCCGCCTGGCGTATTCCGGTGTGAAGATGACCGAGATCGCCCCCGAGCGAAAGCCTCGAAACATAATGGAGGCCATGTGGTTACTCGCCAGAGACCATCCCGACCGCTACCTCCTGACATGCAGGAGATGTATGCGGACCGTGCTCTCGGGAACCCAGGGTGGCGAACGCTCATTTTGCAGCAACTCATGCCGTGCGACCTGGAGCAAGGAGCACCCGGCTAAAAAGCGATAGCGACAGCATGGCAGTCCCCGCCGGAAATCGGCGGGGACCACATCGACCCTAGGCAGGCACCCGGACACTGGGTGCATTTTATTCGATAAACTCCCATACGCGAGACGCCCGAAACGGATATGACCGCCGCCCAGACCGTGCCGGCGGCCAAGATAATGCCCCCACACCCATCTCTTTAGGAAAGTCCAAGATTCCTTTTCGGCATGCCGGCGGCCGAAATCGATCCCGACGATATCTCGGTTGCGAGCCTGCGCCTGGCATGCTCGACCTGATCCGAGATGCCGAGGGAGGCGGCGACGCGGCCGTAGCACTTTTCGACGATAGCGTTGAGGGCATCGCAGTGGTTATCGAAATCGTGCATGCGGTCGAGAACGGCAGGGGATAGGAAACGCTGCATCTGCCCGGTGAATGACCCGTCGGCATAGCAGACGTGTGCGCGTTGCGTACCGACAGCGATCATGCTGGCAAGGGGCACGGGACAGCGGTAGTCATCGTGCTTTGCCGCGACGAGTGCGGCTACGGCAGAAAAGTCGATTTCCTGCGCACGGACGATCCAGGGAATGTCCCAGAGGTCGCGGTGCCTGATATGCGTATCGGTGGCGGAGAATGAGATCAGCTTATCGGCCAAGATTTCCTCGAGTGTCTGGCACCGGATTGTAAGGTCGTCATACATTCCGGCGAGCTCGGGATAATTGACCGCGACGCGGCGGACCGTGGATGTATACGCCGGAACGGACGCGATCTCGAGCTTGATTCGCTGTTTCGGCAAATCGGGGCGCGCGATGTTGGTGTTTACCGAGACCGTCCATCTCCGCATCCCGACGCCGTCGAGATCGTTGACGACCTTCGGTTCCCTGACGCTCACTTCGGTATCATAGGACCTCAGCAGGTCGCAGCGCAGGGTCCTGGAGAAGTCGTCCAGGGGAAGCGAATCGAACTTATCGCCGGCGACGAAATCGAGGTCTTCGCTATATCGTTGCGATCCGTAGCAGAGGCGCAGTGAGGTCCCGCCCTGAAAGGTGATGTCTTGAAGCAGACCGTTCCTCCCTAGAGACCGGATGATCTCGTAATGGACGATTTCCTTTTCGATGACGGGCGTGATCCCGGCGCCATTGACCTTGCTGGCGATCTCCCCGGCAAGTTCTTCAAGGTCAATCAGCATTCACTTCATCCCAATCGATAAGCTCAAGGCTGCGCTTCCTCGAGACGAGGTCGTGCAGGCAGCGCTCCTCGGTCGCGATCGGCAGCCGATTCCTCGGCATACGGTCGAGTATTCCCCGTTTGACGTCATTCAAACCATCGTTCGTGTGAACGAACTCGATGGCGCCGAAGCGGGTATCGACGAGACCTTCCGCGCCCGTCGTCACGCATGAGATGCGTCCGAGCGGGATCTGCGAGATGAAGCCCCACTGCGATGCTGCGGACTCGAGGCTTTCATAGGTGACCTCGCCGGGGCACAAAAACGCCGCGATATGGCCGAGCAGGTCGCAGCCGTCGGGGTGGAAAAGCAGGTAGAGGTACGCGTCATGGGCGATGCGCTCGAGGATGCCGTCCGCGGTGAGCCTCTTGATGGTCGAGCGGAGCGTATCGCCGGACTCACCGAAAAGGGCCCCCAGCTCGCGGCTGCGGAAAAGGATTCGGCCCTCCAGGTCGCACCCATGCAGAATCTTGATTGCCTCGACGCTTTTCACAGAAACCCTCCTGTCTCCCTACCGACAACTATACCCATGTGGTCTAAATATAAACCACTCACACCGAGAATACCATTCCATAAAACCCAACACGATAGCGCCCGCCGGAAACCGGCGGGCGCTGCGCATCACATCGCCACGACCCCGAAAGCGAAAGAAGGCGCCCTCGGAAACCGAGGGCGCCTTACCGACCGCACCTATTGTACCGCACGCCGATTACGCTGAATGCCGTGCTCGCGGTAATCGGTACCCGGAGCGCTATTCCCCGCGGCAGCCTTCGCCGCGGCAGCCATCGCCGCAGGGCTCTTGCCGCCTTTGACCTTCGCCGGCTTGAAGAACTCCGGCGCAGGTTTCGGCTCGTCCCCATGGTAGAAATGGAGCCCGTTTACGGACGATCCGTAGCGGACGGCCTGGCTGATCGCGGCGGGCGATACATGCAGGGGACGGGCCGCGGCCGGGTTGCCCATGAAGGTCTCGCCGGTTTCCAGGCAGACGATGGGACGGGTTTTCGAATGGCGCTCCCTGAAGAACTCCGGCGCCGGTTTCGGCTCGTCGCCGTAATAGAAGTGCAGCCCGCCGCGCTCGACGCCCGTGCTGGCCGATGTGCGCACGCCTCCGGGCGTGATGCCGAACGCGCGGCCCGCCTGGAATGCCGATTCGAACGTCTCCCCGGTATCGAGGCACACCACGGGGCGCGGCGCCCTGTTGGGCGGGATGAAGAACTCCGGTGCCGGCTTCGGCTTGTCGGCATAGTAGAAGTGCAGCCCTTGGGTGCAGGTGCCGCGCTGGATGGAGCGGAAGATGTTGCGCGAGTCGGCGAAACCGAGCTCCTTGGCCGCCCGGTAGGCGGAGTCGTAGGTCACCCCGGACTCCAGGCACGTGATGGGCCTCTTGCGTTTGGCGTCCCGATTGTCCATGGCGGCACCCCTACTGCCTAATTCCGGCGCCGCGTGCACGGTCGCCGGCGGTCGAGCTGGCCGCGACTGAGGCGCGGTGACCCAGTTCGACGGGATCGGGCTTCACCGCGACGTCGATTTCGGGCTTCTTCTCCGAATACTCGATGCGCCCTCCGAAGGGGTCGGAGAAGCCGAAGCAGTCCTGGGGGGTGTACAGGTCGATGCGGTCGGACTTCCACTCGCCGCGCACGGGTTCCATCATCGTGTATGCGATGTCGTGCGGGTCGATCTCGAAATCCCTGTCGAGCACGGTGCCCATGGTGCCGCCGCACCCGCCGACGGGGTCGTAGATACCGAAGATGGGTTCATACGTTCCGGGCTTGACCGTGAACGTGCCGGCGTTTTCGCCCTCGCCGCGGCAGATCATCGACAGGCTGGCATCCAGGAACGCGTCGAGCGGCAGCGTCGCGAGGACCGCGAGTCCGACAGGGCGATTCTGCGGCATATTGAAGATATCCTCGCGGAAGCTGCGCTCGAAAGGCGTAACGGGGTCGTTGACGACCTTCTCGATGGTCGTGCCCTGCGAGGCGCACAGCTTGTCGAAGATGCTCTTGGGGATGTCAGCGGGACGCGTGAAGGGCCTGTAGTCCTCGGCGGGCTCGTACTCCCACCTGTCGTCCTCGCCCTGGCCGCCCCTATGGCAGACGCATGGGAGGCAATCTTCCTGCCAGTCGCTCGCCGCGTCGATGACGTCGCCCTCGGAATACAGGCCGTTGACGGACAGTATGAGCGAGGTCTTGAAGGTGAGCCCGCTGAAATCGATGTCGTAGGAGAACCCGAACTTATCGGCCAGGTCGTCGCGGAGGCATCCGCTGTCGACATAGAGTTCGCGCCCGAGGCGCCCCGAGCCGACCCGAGATTCGATTGCCCGGGCGAACTCATCGGCGATATTCTTGCAATCCGCAAGTCTCGCCTCATCAAGCCCGTCGTTGAACCTGTCCGTGAGCACGCAGGTGACGGCGTGCGACAGGTCGCCGGTGGTTAGCCCCTTGTGCGTCTTGATCTTATCCGGGTCGACGAGGCCATCGGCCCACGCAAGCGAGGTGTCCGCGAGAAGTTCGCCGCAGATGCGCGCGGCATAGTCGTACTCCCCGTATTCGGGCCAGTAGTCGAGGTGGATATCCCCTCCGTTCAGGATGGCCTTCATTATGTCCTGCCGGTTGAACCGGTTGCCGGCGGCATCCGCGAGCATCGCGGCGGCCTCGCCGGCGCCGAGCAGGTTCACGACGTCATCGTAGCTGTCGATCTCGAGGTCATCGGTAAGGGTCGCGCTGTCGTTAGGGTTGATATCGGCCATGTCGGCACCTCCAGTGAAACGGTTGTCCCCATCGATGCTACTCGCCGAAAACCCGCACGGAAACGCCCCTTCCCGTTCGGGAAGGGGCGCCCCTCCACCACCGCGCCGAGGGTATCCTTTTGCAAAAGACCCGTCAGTTCGGAGAGGACATGACCGTAGAGCGAAAGTTCGATGCGAAGTCGATGCTGGGGATGCTGAGGAGATACGAGGCCACGGTCGGCGACCTTTTCGCCGTCGTGCCTCCCCTGATGTCCCGGGACAGCGTGAAGACCGCCGATATAGACGGAGTGACCCTCAGGCGCATCTCAGTGAAAGACCTGGTGGAAGGCAACCTGATGCCGGAGGAAAAGGTGGAGGGGGTCGAGCTTATCCGGGTCGAGCTCAGCCTTCGCAACCTGCTGGACTGCTCAGTAGTGCCCAGTAACTACTTGGTGGATACCCAGTAGCTGCGGTGTGGCGCAGATAGTCGGCGATGAAAGGCGCGGGGTGCGCCTTGCGGCCCGTCCTAGATGACGCCGCACGGTAGCGCTATCGGACAGCTGCGCTACCGCAGGTAGACGCTCTTGAGCACCTCGACGACCTGCTGCGCCCCGACGCCCTTGATCTTGAGCGCCTTGGGGTCGACGGGGTCCGACTCGTAGGCCTCCAGGAAGCGTCGCATGTCGGCGCGGACCCCCTCGCTCATGGCGGGGCGCTCGCCGCCCGTGAGCAGCGTGGCGAGGCGGCAGACGTCGTTTCGGTGCTTCTTCACGCTCTTCTCGTCGACGGCCTGGCCGCCCGCCCGCCTGGCGGAAAGGTCGAGCCACGCCTTGGCCTTGAAGGGGATCAGCCCCTCGACCGACAGGACGGCGACGCCGCCGGCCGACGCTCTGTTTTCGACGAGCAGCCGATAGTAATCTTCGTCAAGCAGAATCGCCGAAAGGCTCGACACCTCGTCGTCGATGTGGATCGGCATAAGGCCGGACTCCGCGTCGCGCAGGTCGACGTCGGTGCGCGCGAACAGCTCCAGCATGGCGGGGAAGGCCGGGTCATCCGGCTTGGAGAACCGGTAGAACTGAGGCTTTCCGCTGCTCTTCTGTCTGTTCTCGTACCCGCCCTCCTTGACGAAATCCCAGAAGATCTGGCCGAACTCGGGCGTCAGCGCCTCCACCAGAAGGACCAGGTCGAGGTCCTTGGTGGCCCTGAAGTCCTGCCCGGCCTCGCCGAACAGCAGGTCGCAGGCGCCGCCGCCGATCAGGACGTACTCGCCGTCGTGGCCCGCGAAGCGCTCCTTGAACTTATCGATTCCCCTCATGATCGCCTCCAAACACCCGGGTCAAAACGTTCTCGATCTCGCCCGCGACGCGCGGGTCGTCCCTCTCGTCGGCGGGAAGGGACAGGATGGCCGAAAGCGGGTCGACCGCGCATCCCGGCGCCGGCACGGGCTCGTAGCGCAGCACCTGCACCACGCACGCGGGATCCTCTGGCTCGTCGAGACCAGCGTCGCGCGCGTCGGCCGCCAGCTCCAGAGTGCGCTCCTGCGCTTTGGTTGCGGCGAAAGTCGGCCAGGGGTCGTCCTGCAGCATCGAGAGTCCGCACAGCGCCGAGAGCCCGCCAAGGGGAAGCTCCGCATCGGGCACGCGGCCCAGGCGGTGCTCCCTCGCGACCGGACTCGACATGCGCGGCTCCAAGCGACGCCACATCGCCATCTTGTCTCTGCCGGGGCGCAGCACCCGCCGCCGCCCCTCGGCGGCGACGATCGAGGGGTCGGCGGCCGCGAGCTCGTCGAATGCGCGAGAGGCGGTCATCTTCGCCGTGCCGAGGAGGCCTGCCGCCTGGGTGACGCTGGCGCCGTCGAGGTCGCCGTAGAGCGCCATGAGCGCGAGGCGCTGCGCCTGGGGCGAGAACGTGCCAACGTCTGTCTGCCGCCTGTCGCGCGCGTGGCTCCTTCCGCTGCTCAGCGCGATTCCCAGGAACGGCAGGTACACCTGCTTGTCCGGGGCGATGAAGGGCAGGCCCGCCTCGAGCATTCGCCCGACCCTGTAGCCCGTGGCGCTCTCGAGGGCGAAGGACACAGGGGCCCCCAGGGCCGCCTCCAGGGCGTCGCGGTGCTTCGCCATGGTCTTCACCGTCGGGCTTTCGACGGGGAAGGCCACGGCGAACGGCACGCCGAAGGCGGTCCACCGCTCCAGGGAGTACAGCCCCCTCAGGTAGAGGGGGAGCCCCGAGGCGTCGACGGGCTCGCAATCGACTCTCGTGTGCAGCGCCTTCTCGACGTACTCCCTCATGCTCTGCCTCCTCATGTAACTAAACAATTATCAATGTACCATTATGAATGGTACATAGCAAATCAATTAGTTACATTTAATGATGCCTTGCGAGCCCTCGTGGTCTTTCGGAATCGCGATGCGTCTAGCAGGGCGTACCGCTCGTTTTTCCCTGCGTTTTCGTCTTGACAAAAGGGATATCTCACCAGGAGCCGAGATGATCGCGAGGTTCCTGGACGTCCTGGAGGATACCGTGAAGAACCCGACATGGCGCCCGGCGGGGTCGAGCTCCATTTCGGTATAGTCCCAACCCAGCTCCTCGACGTTGGTGGAGGAGAGGACGTTGACGGCGGCAAATCCGTTGCAGACGACCGCATCCCACTTGCCGGGTTCGTAATTCTCAGCCATGACCCTATCCTTTCAAACGCGCCTTTACAGCTTGATCGCGCCGGCATCCCCGGCACCGTCCCCGCCGGTGCGTCGGGCCGCCCTCTTCGCCGTCGCGGCGGCAGCGGCCGGCTCGGGCCTCTTCTCTCCTTCGGCGAGTTCGCGAAGGGAGTACCGATAGCACCACTCTTTGGCCTCCCCGACGGAGGCGAACTGTAGTCCTGCATCTCCGCAGGCACCTCCACCCGTCGAGATTTTCACCGTATAGGGCCGGTCGGGGGAGGCGGCAACCTGGTAGATGTCGAACCTCGTCTCCCCGAAACGGTAGGACTCCCGTGCCGTGCCGTAGGCGCGCTCCGCGAGGCGCGGCAGCGAGCACGGCCCGACATCGGGTGAATCGTAGAGGTTGTCCAGGAGGATATGGAAATCACCTATGTTCATTTTGCCGGGCGCGTAATATTCGCCGCCGAGCTTGAACCCATTTGCATCGAGCGATACCCCGGAGATGAGCCGGACGTCCAGATAGGCTGAGCCGTCATGGTGAGAGGCTTCGATATGGAACTCGCCGTTCATGTCTACGATACGGTCGATCTGGCAATCCTTGAGGGCATCCGCGCTGCCGGTGCCCGAGACGAGGGAAAGCAGGGAGTCGGCAATGACGAGTCCGCGTGAGGGCTTGTCCCAGCGTTCGACCGTCCCCTTGGCGACCACGGAGATCTCAGCCGGGTGTTCCGGGTCGTCGCCGCGCTTCAGTTCGCGCAGCATGGAATCGAAGTTGCCGATCTCATCGTCGAGATCGATATCGATATGCCTTTCGAGTGTATCGTGAACCTCGTCCATGAGCTCGTCGGAAGACAGCACCTCGCCGACGTCGATTCCATGTTCCTCGGCGACCTCGGAGGCGTAGTCTTTCTCCGCCTCATTGGAGAGATAGTAGGCCCGGTCGTACAAGACGCGTTCCGCGGGCATGAAGAGATCCATGGCGAAGTCCTTTCGGCTGCAAACAGGGAAGACGGGACCGACCCGGTCACCGCTATAGACCGATAGTACCCGCCCGCATCGCCGCCGGCACCCGCCATGGTCCCCATTTCCCGAACGGGAAGCCGACGGGTTCGCCGAGGTCTTGCACGCAAAAGGCCCCGGACCCGAAAAGGGCCCGGGGCCGAGAATCACGCCACCTGCGAACCGGTCCGCTAGATACGGGGCCCATGCTCGACAGCACCGCCGCGCCCGCTGAGGCAATCCTTCATTGCGAGCGCCCCCGCGGCGAGCTTCGCCGCGGGGGCGTTGTCGAGCGAGGCGCGATAGATGAGGGTGTCGGCGCCGTAGGCCTGGATCCTGCATCCCGTGATCGCGCTGAGCATGGCCATGGCCTCGTCCTGGCGGCCGAAGTGCTCGACTGCATCGGCCTGCCCGCCATCGGCGCGGCGCACGGCGATATCGCACAGCGGCTCCAGGCCGCGGGGGGGACTCCTCGAGATAGGCGAGAACGCTGTCGAGACCGTTGGAGGCTGCCGCCGCGGCGACCTCGTCGAAACCGATTTTCGAGCAGTCGAGCTTGACGCCGTCGACTTCGAAGCCCTCCTCCCCGCCGCTCATGCAGTACCAAAGGCAGGGGACGGTCGCGCCCGCATCGGCATCCAGGGTGCGCGACAGGAACGCCACGCCGTCCTCGTCCTCCCAGGGCGTGAGGGGCGTGACGTCGTGGGCGGCATCCTCGGCCACATGGAAGGGTGACATGAACGTGTTGGCGGCATAGGCGCCGAACACCGTTCCGGCGCGGCTGTACTCGGTCTCGCCGAACGCGCCGTCGATTGCACGCAGCACGTCGTCCGCATCGGTGCCGGCGGGAAAGCCGCGCCAGTCGCGGAGGAGCATGCCGGAGCGGTCGACATTGTTCAGGAGCTCTTTATACAGCTCGCGAACGGTCTCCGGGAGGTCGTAGATGTCCTTCGGGACGATGGGCCGCCCGGCGAGCATGAAGGCCTCGCCGTCGCGGATATCCTGGTCCACCAGCGTCTCGGGGTGAAGTCCCTCCTCGGGCTCGCCCGGCGAGGTCCTGTCGATGAGCATGGCCGCGTAGCGGGCGTCTCCGCCGGCGATCTCGAGGAAGTCGCCCCAGCGGTAGGTCTTCTCATCAAGCTCATTGCCGTCCGGCACGTACTCGCAATCGAGATAGGCCTTTACCGCCGCGAGGCGGTCGGGGCACTCCTGAGGCAGGTGCCGGGCGATTTCGAGGATATCGCTATCGGCGAACCCGTATCTGCACGACAGCTCTTTGGCGTAATACGAGAAGTCGAGGAGGCTCTTCTTCGAATAGGGACCGACGCGCATATCCGTCTCGCCGGGCACGCCGAGCCAGAAACCGTCGAACAGTCCGAGATCGCAACCGATGGCATCTTCGATGGAGTTGACCGCCTCGCGGGCGTCTAGCCCGCGGTTCACGCCGGGCGTGTACTTGAACGACCTGCCGTTGAAATACTCCAGGAGGTCGACCCCGAACTCGGAACACGGGAGGACGTCGGAGGGGACACCGAACGATCCCGCCTCGAATCGCTCGGTATACGCCCCGGTGGCGTCGTCGACATCGTTGCGCAGGAACGCGATCTGGATCAGGTTCGCCCCGTCGTGGGACACCGGGCGGAACAGCGCGACTCCGTCGCGGAGGCCGCAGCATCCGACGATCTCGCAGGCATAGGCATACTCCGGCTCATCCCCCTCGTACTCGCCGCCAGCCGAGACCATATCGATGAGATACATGGTGCTGTGGACGTGGCCGCCCGCAATCTTGAGGAAATCGTCCCAGCGGTACACCTCGGAATGGCCCTCGGGCGTGTACTCCACATCGAGACATCTGAAGATATCCGTCTCATTCCGTCCATGCTCGTTCACGTCTCTGCGCTCCAATCAAGAAAGCCGGCACTCTGGTACCCAAGATGGTAGGGCCGCTGGCCCGCGATGCGGCCCGGCGGCCCATAAGGTTCCCGAACGGGAACCAGGTCACTTTCTCCTTGCCCGCTTGGTCGGCGTCAGCTTTCCCGATCCGGTCTTCTTGAGGATCGACTTGGCGGCATGCGCCATCTGCGGCGGCGTCTTCTCGTAGAGCTTCCCGGCCTCGACGTCCTCCACGAGCCGTTCGGCCTCGCCCGGCGTGAGCGTCTGGGCGCAGACCTGCCTACAGCTAAGGTCCTCGGACTCCACGGCGCCCACGACCTCGATTCCCTCGCGGCGGCACGGAGCTCCGACGAGGTCGAGCGGTGCGCGGACGCGCCCCGCCTCGATGAGCGCGGCGACCTTCTCGCGCGCCGCCTCCGCGTCCGTGGCGCGGACGGGATAGCTGAAGGTGACGGACTCTAAGATCGTCACCATGTAGTATTCGGCGCCGTCCGCGGCGCCGGCCTCGAGTTGTTCGGCCATTTATATATCGATCTCCTTACGACGAGCCCTTGCCCGTCGGCGGCTTCTTCTTCTTGCCGCGGTCCTTGGCGGTCCTGGCGGCGGCGCTCTTCGCGTGCCCGGCCGCCTCCCGTGGCGGCCTTCCGTGCGGGTAGTACTTCTCGGGCGGCGACTCGGGCTCGGGCCTGGCATCGGGTGTGCGCCGGCGGCGCATCGCGTGGCGCTCGGGGCCGATGGCGTCCGTCCCTTCGCCCTCATCTCGGCGGTAGCGCCTGCCGCGCGGGCGAAGGACGTCGACCTCTCCGCCGTCGTCCGCGCCTCGCTCGGATGGGCGCCCGTGGCGCCCGATGCGGTCGCGGCGGCGATCATGGGCCTGCGCCCGTGATTTGGCGAGCCCCGCGCCCTCGTTCGCCGCCATGGCCCCGCCTGCATCGCCGGCTGTGACCCGATCTGTTTTGACGTCGGGACCTCCATCGGCGGCTCTCGCCGCGCGCACCGGTGCGGGAGTGGTTGCCGGGCGGGGATCGGACTCCATATGCGTCTCCACGCGCCTCCCGTCTTGGGCGGGCGCCCCGGGAAGGCTTACAGGGTCGTCCTTCCGCGCGAAGTGCCGCCCGGTGGCGCTCTCCGTGCCGGCGCTGCCGGGGGAGGGGGATGCCGCGGGCACCGCTCCCGCCCCATGGTCTCCCGCCCTGGAATGCCTGCCGATCGTCCTCATGGCATTCTCGATGGGCTCGCGCGCGAGGTCTTCCGTATCGACGTGCGGCTCGGCCCCGTCTCTCGGGGTCTCGACCGGTGCAATGCGGTCACCGGGATGCCTGGCGGCGCTTCCCGCCTTCGCCTTATCAACGGCGCCGCGCTCGGCGGCGTCGTGCACGCTCTCCCGCCCTGGATCGCTTTCGGGGATGATCTCGCGGCGGTGCCTCTCGAAGGCCGTGCGGTATCCGTTGCGCATCTGCTTGATGAGGGGCGCGGCGGTCTTCACGATCTCGTTGACGTACCTCTTGAGCGAGGAGGCCTTGGCCCTCACGTCGTCAGAAGGCGGCACGGGGCTGGCGCACCCGGGGCCCTGGGCGCGGAAGTGCGCCTCGATGACGAAGCGCGCGTTCTCGTCGAGGTCGTCCCATGCGACCGGCACGCGCTCGGCTTCCGGCACGGCCTCGGCGTCGCTGTCCATGTCGGCGACGTTGACGAGCCGGTATAGCCCGGCCTTGGCGTCGCTCCATGACGCAGCCGCGATATCGACGGAGAGGTCGAGCACGCGCGCGGCTCCCCTCAGCCTCGTGGGGGGCAGTCCCACGAGCAGCGCCGGCGGGAACAGCTCGTCCACGAAGAACAGCCCGCCGTCCGAGCCGCGGGGCCTGGACTTGACGCCGTAGACGCCCGTGCAGCCATCGGCGGCCTTGATGTCAGCGCCGGGGAAGAGCGACTTCCATGTCGAGATGGGCAGGATCTCGCGGCACTCGTGCCAATCGGATGCGGCGAGCCCTGCGCAGTTCATCGCCGACAGGTTGTAGAAGGCGTTGGCGCATCCCGTGTGCCTGGAAAGCGTCTCGAGATAGCGCCGCCACCCCGCCTCGTTCGATGCGGCTTCGGCCAGGTGTCTTTGGTTTTGCGCGTTTACCGTTCGGACGGTCGGGGCGGCCATGGTCTGCTAGAGCTTCTTGCCGCCGGCCTCGCCCTCGGCCGTGGCCGATTTGGCCGCCGCGGCCTGGGCCTTGGCGCAGATGAGCTGCGGGTCGCGCTTCTCGGTTGCGTCCTTACAGTAGGTGCGGACCTCGCGCAGGGCGGGGGCGATATCCTCTCCGGCGCGGTCCTCGACCTCAAGGGACTTACCCAGGCTGGAGCCGAACAGGTACACGTCGGCATCCGTGCGCAGGAAGAAGCGCACCTCCTCGGGCTTCTCCGCGAAGTTATCGACATGGACCTCGCGCGTGCCGATGTCCTCGAGGTCGCGGACCGTGATGGGTTCATCGCCGATCTTGCCGGCATCGACCGAATAGACGGCCAGGTCGCATCCACCGGGGGTGACGGGCCAGGCGGAGACGTGTACCCCGCTGCCGTCGACCGAGGGCCAGACGTTGACGGTGGAATCGTAGTCGCCGTCGCAGTCGAAGACCTGCTCGTAGAACTCCTTGGCCTGCACGCCATGTCCGACCCCCAGGTCGAACGAGTTGGGGTCGAGGCAGTCGTGGATAATGCCCCATCCCGCCGCGTGAATCGCATCGTCGATATGGTTCCCGAGTTGATCCATGGCCCACTCGACGTTCTCCTCGGTCGCGGGGATGGGGAAGCCGAAGTTGCCCCAGTCGTCCTCGAGCGAGTCGGCGATGTCCTTGCGGCGCCAGCGCAGGGTGATGAACTCGTCGTCGTAGAGCTTGCCGCCGGCGGGCACGTACTCGCGCCCGCACGCCTTCTCGAAGCGGAGCTTGGCGCGCGTCACGTCGTCGAAAGACTCGATCGACTCCCAGGTGCGCGCAGATGCATCATAGCCGCGGGCAACGGCATACGGAAGGCGCTCGCCGTCCGCGCCGCGGCTGCCCTCGGCCTTGGTCATAGACAGCAGGGCGCAACCGCTCCCGCGGTCGTACTCGAGCACGAAATGGTCCAGCTTGTCGTTCATGTTATGACTCCTAACAGTTAAAGCAGCGAGTCGAGACGCCCGCCGCAAGGTTACTGATGATTATACCCGCCGCGCTTGGCAGCATCCTCGCCGCGCTCCTCCGCGGCTTTCGCCGCAGCCGCGGCTATGGACTGCGGATCGTGAGACTCGCGCTCATGATCGCAATTGAGGGGTGCGCGCAGTCTGCGCATCCTTTCGGAAAGCAGTTCCGAACGTCTATTCCATGCGTCAACGCTGTCGCCGAGTTTAAAGGCGGGACAATCACGCGGAATCAGAACACGCGGAATCGGGCTCCCATGAAGGGCCACATCCGCTTCAGCGATCTCTACCAGTCTTTCTGGATAGAAGTCGGGATAGAAGTCGCTGCGGAGCGAGTATTCCCGTCTGCGCAGCCGCTCATAGGCGAGCTTCGCCTTCCCGATGTCGTCGAACAGCGTGCAGTCCTCCCACTCGCGGGTCGCATGGTCGTACCCCTTTGCGACGACGTAGGGAGTGTTGTATCCGTCGATGGCCGGCACGACCCCGTCGACGGCGCCGGCGATGAGGGCGCACCCGGCGCCCTCATCGTGCTCGAGGATGATGAAGTCGATATTCTCGTTCATGGTGGGACTCCTGAGGTGTCAGTGTTTGATGTTGCCGTGCCCGCGCTCGACGGCATCCTCGCTGCTGCCCTGCGCGGCCTTCGAGGCGGCCGCGGCAATTGCCTTCGGGTCGTGGGCACTTTCCTTCTGCCTGCAATCGAGAGACGCATGCAGCCGGCGCGCCGATTCATACTTGAGGTCCGAGTACCGCTTCTGCGCGGCATAGTACGCGGCGCTGTCGTCCTCGGTCCCGCCGAGCCCATGGACATGGCTCATGTGCGCGTCCACGAGTCCGTTCATCGCGACGCTGGCCTTCTCGATTTCGGAAGCCAGCTCCTCATCGGAGAGCTCGCGAAGGGCTGCCAGGTCACGGCCGTCGGCCTTGAAGGCGAAATGGTCGACTGCGGCGCTGAAGTCGATTTTCCCGTCCTCGCGATACAGGTAGACGACTCCGTAAAATCCTAATTCCGGCTCGCTGCCCGAACCGAACGCCGCGGCCGCGGGGGAGTTCCGTGCGAATTCGAGCACGCGATCGCTTTCCGCATAGGCGTCATCGACATGGAGATCCCGTATCGCGCCGCTGAGTCCGTGAAGGTCGCCCTGGTCGCGTCTGTCGATTTGGGCTAGGGCCGCTGACGGGACGTGGAAGACGGTGAGGCCGCCGGCCTCGTCCGTCACGGCGAAATAGACGAGGGAGCTGTCCTCAGATGCCCATGCTGTGCCGCAGCGCGGCCCGTCGAGCAATCCGTAAACCTTGCGGTAGAAATCGATTCCCTTGTGGTGGTCGATACCGAGGTCGAAGAACTCGGTCGGGACGCCCGTGGGGAATTCTTCGATCAGGGCGGTGATCTGGTTGGCGACCACCTCGATATTCTCATCCGTCACGGGAATGGGCATCTCGAAATCGGAACGCAGCGCCTCGGCGATAGCCGATCGCTTGATCTTGAAGACGACCTCGTCATCGTCATTGACCGCAACCGTATTCTGATTCATGGCGAAAGCTCCTAAATGGACAGGCGGCACGCCGGCGAGGGCCGGCGGCCGCAAAATAGAAGAACGTCAGTGCTTGTTGCCGCCGTGCTCGGCGACGGCCTTGCCGCCGCCCTCGGCGGCCGTGAGCGCCGCGGCGGCGATGCCCTGCGGGTCGCGGGGCTGCTGCACGGCCGCGCGCGCTGGGACGGCGGCATTGCGCAGCGCCGGCGCGAGGTCGGGCAGGTCGCCGAAGGGATCGCGGACGGTGATGCGCTCGCGGAACCTGTGGATCGCCATGCGGTTGGCGAAGGCGCGGATGCCCTCGATGCCGTCGAGGCCGTGCTTGTACACGCACAGCATGCGCGTGCCGCCCAGGCGCTCGATGTCGTCGACGGTGATCTCGTCATCCCCGATGAGGCCGCCGTCGATCTTGTACACGGCCAGGTCGCCGTCCTCGCTGTCGGGGGGACATGCCATGACGAACGCGGCGCCCCCCTCGCTGCTCGGCCAGATCACGGCGTCGGTGCGCACGGAGAGGTCGAAGGCCTCCTTGTAGAAGTCAACGCCCTGCGCGCTCGAGATTCCGAAGTCGAGCTCGTCTTCGTCGATGATGGCGCCGATGGTCTCCCAGCCGTCCTCGGTCGAGCGGTCCCGGAGGCCGTCGCGAAACATGAGCTGCCCGATCGCGGCATCGATGTTCTTCTCCGTGGCGGGGATGGGGTAGGTGAGGTATTCCGAGAGCGCTTCCGCGATATCCTCGCGACACCAGCGGATCGTGCAGAATTCGTCGTCGCGCAGCTTGCCCTCCGCGAACGGGTAGGCATGGCGGCACGAGCGCTCGTAGTCGATCTTCGCCTGGGCGATATCGGTGAAGTAGTGCCCGGCGCCCCAGGTGCGGGACTCGAAATCGTATCCGTCGGCGACGATGTAAGGCGATGCGTGCCCGCTCAGGACGGGCTCGCGGCCGCCCGACATGGCGACGACGAGCGCGGTGCGCGTGTCCTTGTCGTATTCGAGGACGATGTGCTCCATGGCGAAACTCCTTAGGCAGTCCGCCGCGCGGAAGGTGCCGGCGGCGCGGATATTGCCCTGATGATAGGAATGCGGCCCCGCCGTGTGAACGCATGTTCCCGAACGGGAAGCCCCGCCCCTAGAGCGCCGGCCCGCGCCCGGCGGCCTCGTCCTGCGCGCTCGAGCCCGCGGCCCTCTTGGCGCCGCGTGCCTGCGTCTCGGGGTCGGTGAGCGACAGGGAGCGCTCGCGCGCCTCGGCGGCGAGGCGCGCCACGAGGCAGGGGTCGGCCGTGTTGGGCGACAGCGTGGCGCACGAGGCGGCGAGGGCCGCGTCGGCGAGCTTCTTGGCCCCGTCGGCCCCTGCCGGCACCTCGCGCATGCGGTTCCTCGGGTCCTCGGCGGTATCCTCGAAGCCGAAGAACGCGCGTTCGTCCTCGCCCTCCGAGATCGGCCAGGCGGCGCCTTCGATCAGCAGGCTCCCGTCCTCGCGCGCGTCGGCGCAGCCGGCGCCGATCTCGGCGGTGTCGGTGTCGCCGAGGCCGATCGTCGCGGTGAGGACGGCGTCGGCTGCGCCGATGGTGTCGGGGCTGCTCGCGGCGATGCGCCGCGCCCCCGAGATCGCCGCCCCCGCGGCGGTGAGCGCGGTGCGGTACAGCTCCGGGCTCGACAGCCCGCGCACAAGCGCGGAGCGGCAGCACCCGGCGAGCGTGTAGGAGTTCGCGGTCGGCGCGATGCCCCCGGGGAAAACCGGGATGCCGGGCGTGTTGGCCGTGAGGACGGGCGAGGCGGCGGCGAGGCGTTCGAGCTCGAAGCGCGTGGGCGTCTCGTCGAGCAGGTCGGCCAGCGCGTCGGCCACGGCGTCGAGCGGGTCGCCGGCGATGCGGCACCAGGTCGGGACGTCGACGGCGATGCACGCGGCGTGGCCCGTCAGCCGCCTGATCTCGCGGTCGATGTCGCGCCCCTCGACCCTGTTGAGCGTGTATCCGCCTGCCCCGCTCGTGACGGGGCAGGTCAGGATGCTGGAGTCCTCGCGGGAGATGATCGTGTAGTGCGCGCCGTCGCAGAATACGGCGGAGTCGATTTCGAGCGGCTGCATGGCGTGTCCTTTCGGTTTCAATGGGACAGGGGGCCGGAGACCGGCCCCCTGTCGGACGTGTCATCTATGGCGTATACCCTAAAAGCGCCGCGGCTTACATGCCGGCCTTGTGCTTCTCGCCGCCGCCGGCCTCCTCGCGGGCGGATGCCGCCGCCGAGCAGCGCGCGGCCTCGGCGACATCGTCCGGGCAGCCGCTCGCGATGCCGTTGGGCGCGGCCGTCGCCGCGGCATGTGTGGCGGAGTCCTCGCAGATGAGCCCTTGGCGCCGCAGCTCCGCCACGCGCCCGGCCTCGCGCGCCTCGTCGTCGGCCACGGCCGCGCGCTCGTGCTCGCGCTCGGCGGCGCGCTCCTCCTCGACGCCCTCCTCGATCGCGGCGG
>NZ_QSTE01000010.1:0-19825 GCF_003438115.1 Collinsella sp. OM08-14AT | reverse complement strand
CGGCCTCGGCCTCGGCGCGCTGGGCCTGCTCGCGCTGGCGCTGCGCCTCGGCCTCGATGCGCTCCTGCTCGAGGACGGCGAGGCGCTGTTCGGCCTCGTCGAGCTCGGCCTGCTTGGGGAACGGCTCCCTGGCGGCCTTCTGCGCGTCGGCGAGCGCGAGCTGGGCGTCGCGCAGCTTCAGCTCGATCTCCGCGGGGCCCTTCGCGTCCCGGGCGATGATGCGGTCCATCTGGGTAAGCACGGTGAATGCTCCTTTCTCTCCGGAAGGGAAGACCCTGTCCGACATGTGGACGTGCCTGGCGGCATCGACCGCCAGGCCGATATAGGGCAGCCAGTCGTCGTCGAGGACGCGCTGGCGGCGGCACACGACCGAGAGGCCGCGGTAGGTTCCGATGGTCTCCTCGCAGCCGGGGCGGACGTCGTAGGCGGCGCGGCGCAGCGCGCGGATGGCCTCCTCCTTGTCGGCGATGTGCGTGCCGCCGACGGTGAGGAAGCTGTCCTTGGAGCCGAGCGTCTGCTGGCGCACGAGGTCGGCTTCCGCGAACGGGATCTCGTCGTCGGCGAGCATGTCGCGCTGGGCGGTCAGTGCCTCGACAAGCGGCCGGTACTGCGTCTCGATCTTGTGCTGGACGTCGGCCAGGCCGTCCAGGTGCGAGGCCAACATGAGCTTGAGCTGGCCGATCTTGTTCTCGACGTCCATGCGCTCTGCCACGGTGGGGTCGCCCTCGGCGATCTGCTTCATCTGGGCGAGCGACAGCACGGTCTCGTCCAGGTCGTCCATCGTTCGCACGGGCGACTTGTTGGTGAAGACCTGGCTGATGAAGCGCTGCTTGCGCTCGACGATGGAGTACAGGTAGCTGTCGAACGTGCCGGTCGAGACGTAGCGGAAGTCGTGAACGCGGTCGAAAGTGTTGCCCTGGCGGACGATGCGGCCGAGGCGCTGTTCGAGGTCGGACGGCCGCCACGGGCAATCGAGGTCGTGGATCGCGGCCAGGCGCGTCTGCACGTTCGTCCCGGTGCCCAGCGTCGTGGTCGAGCCCAGCAGGATGCGGATGTCGCCGCTGCGCACCTTCTCGTACAGCGCCTCCTTCTGCTTCGACTTGCCCTTGGCGTCGGTCACGCAGGCGATCTCGGACTCGGGGACGCCGGCCTCGATGAGGCGGCGGCGCACGTCGTCCTGGATGTTCCAGCGCCCGGAGGCGGGCGTGGAGGAGTCGACGAACACGAGCTGGGCGCCGCGCTCGGCCTCGGTGCGGTCGCGGATGTCAAGGATGTTGCGCACGCACTCGTCGACCTTGCCGCCCGAAAGCGGCTCCATGTCGGGGTCGTCCTCGAGGTAGAGCAGCTTCGGGTCGAGCGCGACCTTCCTGCCGTCGCCGGTGATCTTGAGCATGTTGTCCACGCTCGGGTCGCAGCCGGTGTGGACCTTCTCGCCGCGCTCCACCAGCGCCTCGACCTCGGCGAGCTGTTCGGGCGTGGCCGGGACGGCGACCGCGTGGCTCTCGAGCTCGGGGAGGTCGAGGTCGAGGTCGTCGGCGGTCATGATGTCGCTGTAGCAGTGGAACGAGCTCATGAGCTCGGGGAGGTTCTGGAACCTCGCGAAGCGTCGCTTGATGTCCAGGCCGCCGCCCTCGGGCTTGGGTTCCAGGGTCTCGGTGACCTCGCCGAAGGTCTTGGCCCACGCGCTGAAGTTCGAGACCCCCTGGCTGTCCAGCAGGTTCGGCGAGAGGTAGCGCTGCATGTTGTAGAGCTCGGCCATCGTGTTCGTGACGGGCGTTCCCGTAGCGAACACGATGTTGCTGCCGCGCCCGTTGCCGCGCAGATACTCGCACTTCATCAGAAGGTCCTCGCACTTGGCCGCGTCGCTGGTCTGCATGCCGGGCACCGAGCCGCCGGACACCGCGAGGTTCTTGAAGTAGTGGGCCTCGTCGACGAAGATCGCGTCGCAGCCGATCTCCTCGAACGTCGCGCCCTCGAGCTTCTTGGAGGCGTTTCGGTCCTCGAGCGATTTGAGCTTGCTCTTGAACTTGTCGCGCACGCCCTCGATCTGCTTGACCGAGAAGTCCTTCTCGTCGGCGCCGTCCGAAAGCTCCAGCAGCCTGGACTCCTCGAGCTCGTCGATGCGCGCCGTGAGCGCCGCCTTCTGCGCCCCGTAGGACATCTGGAGCTTTTCGAAGCGGCTGAAGCCGACGATCACCGCGTCCCAGTCGCCCGCGGCGGCCTGCCCCCAGAACCGGCGCACCGAGTCGGGGCTTTTCGCCGCCGCGTCGGTGAGGACGAGGAGCTTTGCGTCGGGGTAGAGCTTGAGGTAGTCGGCGGCCCACTGCTCGGTGAGGTTGTTCGGAACCACGATCATCGGCTTGCGGGCGCGGCCGAGGCGCTTGAGCTCGTGCATGGCGGTAATGCCGGTGAATGTCTTGCCGGCGCCGACCGTGTGCGCGATAAGCGTGCCCTCGCCGTCCTGGATGATGCGCGCCACGGCGTCGCGCTGGTGCTTCCTGAGCTGGATGTCGGGCGACATCCCCGGAAGCGAGAGGTAGTCGCCGCTGTACGTGCGCGCGGCGACGCGGTTGAGCTTTCGGTTGTAGATGTCGGCGAGCATGGCCGCGCGGCCCTCGTCCTTCCAGGCCCACTCGCGGAAGGCCTCCTCGAGCTCGCGGCGCTTGGCGTTGGCCGCGGCCGTGGCCACCGGGTCGGGGATCTTCTTCTTGGACTTGCCCGAGGCCGGGTTGTAGTCGGGGTTGTCCTTCTCGATCTGGATGAGTCCGCCGTTGAGCGCGGCGGTGAGGATCATGAAGCAGTTGTAGGACCCGACGCCCCACTTCTTCGCCACGGACGCGGCCATGCCGCCGCTCGCGGACGTGACGCTCCACCTGCCGGACACCTCGGAGTAGCGGACCTCGAGGCCGCGCGCCTGGGCTGCGGTCTGGTGGCTGCCGCGCTCCCTGGCCGCGTCGCCGTAGCCGATCTTGAAGGTCTCGAGCGCGAAGTCGCGGATCACCGACGCGGGGACCCAGGAGCTGCCGAGCTGGCAGGCGATCTGGCCGGGCACGAGCTTGACCGGTTGGACGGCCACGAGTCGCGATTCGAGGCGTTCGAGCGACGCGACGCGGTCCGCGTCGGCGGGCTCGACGGCGAGCTTGGCGGCCTCCATGAAGCGGCGCCTGTGGTCGCGGAAGCGCTCCAGGCCCTCCTCGGTGGCGAGCTCGGACAGCGACGCCGGGGTGGCGGCGTGCCAGTTGTTCTGGTAGTAGGTGCGGTGCGCGGGCTCGAGCAGGTCGATTTTCATCACGCACTCATCCGAGCACTGCTTCCGCTGGATGCGGAACAGGTACTCGACGGCGTCCGGTGCCGCCCTGAGGGCGCGCGCGACGCGCATGCCATTCTCGATTGCCGACTCCCTGGCCGAGGGGCCGCCGTACATCGGGCGTTCGGGGCGCTCAATCTCGACGCCGGCGATGGATTGGAAGGCCTCGAGGTAGTCCGAGCCGTTGTAGGGCTCAGCGCCGCCGGCGGCGAGGAAGGCGCCAAGCTCCTCATCGGAAAGGCCGCTGTCGCAGACGAGGTATTTGATCGCGTAGGCGGGCGTGGTCTCGAGCGCGCCGCCGGCGCCCCCGGAACGGAAGTTGCCCAGCCCGCGGGCGAGCTGGTCGAGCAGCGGGTTGCCGGTGGAGACGCTCCAGCGTCGCTCGTCGCAGTCCGCCAGCCCGATCGGGCGAGGGCCGTCGTAGGCCTCGAGCGCGAGGGGGACGAGCGCCGGCCAGCTGGTCCAGTCGATGCGGCGGGCGCCGTGGTCGAGGCCTTCGATATGCGCGTGGCCGTCCACCGCGAAGCGCGAGGTGGTGGGGTTCAGGCTGCTCTCCCACAGGTGCGTCTTGCGCAGCTGGGCGAGCGCGTCGCGGGCGCCGCCGGTCAGGTTTTCGGCGTCGACGGCGAAACCGAGGTGTTCGTTCCAAGCCTGCTGCGTCTGGCGCTCGGCGCGCCCGCGCTCGGCCTCCAGCAGCTCGCGGACGTGCTCGAGCTTGCCGCCCACGTCGCCGGAAAGGTACTCGTCGGCGGTCATGACGTGCGACGCGTCGTCGGGGTCGGTGACGACGAGGTCGCCCAGGCGCTCGAGGGCGGTCTGGACGTCGGTCTCCATGAGGTCGGCGAGGAAGTCGATATCGACCTCGCCGCGCGCGTCGATCGTGACGGCGAGCGCGTCCGACGGGTTGCCGACGTGCTCGGGCGTGGGCGCCTCGGGGGTGACGAGGCGCTTCCTGAGGATGTCGGCCTTGCCGGTCACCTCGCCGTCGGAGTTCACCTTCTCGAGGCTGAGCAGGTTGAGGGCCAGCGAGTGGTCCGTGAACCCCTTGGAGGGGAACACGGCGAGGTTCTTCTTGGAGTTGATGCGGCCGAAGCGCTCGAAGAACGAGTCGTATTCGGCGGACAGCTCGGCGATGGCCTCCTCGACCTCGTCGTCGTCCGCGGCGGGGTCGCGCTCGAGCGCGAGGAGCGCGCGGGCGCCGTCGCGGAGCGCGAGCATCGCGCGGGCGCGCTCCGGGCCGGTCTTGCCGCCGCCGGGGGCGAAGGGCTCCACGGCGTCTTCCGTGCCGTACCAGATCGTGCCGTCCGCGGCGACGGAGAACTCGAACTTCGTGGGCTCGGTCGGCGTGACCGAGATTCCGGCGTGCTCCTGCGCCGCGGCCATCTCGACCGCGCCGCCCTGGTCGACGCTGTCGCGCAGCAGGTCGGAGACGCGCACGCCGAGGGCGTCGGCGCCGCCCTTGAAGCTGACGCCGAGCGTCGGGCCCATGGGCCCGCTGACGATCGACATGGCGCCGACGGCGCGGCCGGGATGCTCGTTGAAGTATCGGTTGATGTTGACGGTGTCCTCGAAGGGCGAGGTCTCGACCCACTCGGGAAGCTCGTCCTCGGAAAGCGCGATGGGCTCGGGGCGGCGGCGCAGCAGCAGGATGTCGCTCAGCGCCTCGGTTCCCGCCTGGCGCCTGAACGTCTCGGCGGGCAGGCGCACCGCGCCCAAGAGCTCGGCCTGCTCGGCCAGCGCGCGGCGGGTCGCGGTCGAGTTCTTGTCGAGCGTGTAGCGGCTGGTGAGCACCGCGACGATGCCGCCGGGGCGGACCGCCTCGACGCTCTTCTTGATGAAATAGTCGTGGATCGGCATGCCGTCGATCTTGATGTCGCCGCTGTAGGGCACGTTGCCGATCGCGGCGTCGAAGGACGCGGGGGAGACCCGGCACTCCTCGAGGCCTGCGGCGGTGATGTGCGCCTCGGGGCAGAGCGCCTGAGCGATGCGCGCCGAGATCGAATCGAGCTCCACGCCGTGGAAGTCCAGGGCGAGGTCGGCGGGCGCGAGGCGCATGAAGTTGCCGGTGCCGCAGCCCGGCTCGAGGATCGCCGCGGGCGTGTCGCCCTGGCCGATGCCGGCCTCGCGCAGCGCGTCGTAGATGGCGCCGATGACGGGCGCCGGCGTGTAGAAGGCGGTGAGGACGGTATGGCGCTGGGATGCGAACTCGTCCTCGCTGAGCAGTTCCTTGAGCCTGTCGCGGATCTCGCCCCACTCGCCCTCGGCCTTCTCGGAGAAGGCCTTCTGGGCGCCGCCCCAGCCGGAATAGGCCTCCATGGCGGCGATCTCCTCGGCCGTGGCGCGGCCTCGCTCCTCGGCGGCGGCAAGCGCCTCGAGTGCCGCCAGGTTCTTCCTGGCTCGGGCGATGGGGTTGCCCGCGCACTGCGAGTCCACGCCCGCGGCGGCGTCGATGGGCTCCGCGACGTCCGCGGCAGATGCCGCGGCGGCGGGCCCGTCGATGGCCGTCGGGGTCTCGGCCCCGACGGCCTCTACATGGCCTCGATGATCTCCTTGATAGCGATCTCGGTCGCCATCGCCTCGGCGGAGTTCGCCTTCTTGATGAAGCTCGGCAGGTCGCTCGAGCGGAGTTCCGTCGTCGCCCCGCACGACTTCATGCAGCCCGGCGTGAGCTCGCTGATCCGGTTGCGGTACGCCATCTCGATCTGCTCGAGATAGGATTCCGTCTCCCCGGATGCCTTCAGCTCGGCTACCTTCTCCGGCAGGTTGTCCAGCATGAACTGGTACCTCATGCCGCGGACCCCGGTGTACGGTTGCTTCAGGACGGCCATCTTCGTCTCCCTTCCGAGATGCGTCGGCGGGCGCCTCGCCCGCGATTTGGTTTACATAAGACCGCGACTCGGCGGCTTTGTCAACGGCATTCTCCGTGTTTTCTGTCACGGCGAACAGGAAGTCGTCCGTCATGGCGAAAAGGGAGAGCTGTCCTTCTGCCTGTAGCGTCTTGCGGGAGCGGCGCGCCATCGGTGCCTCGCCTTCATGGTCGGTTGTGCGTTATCCCGGATACCGTATCCCCATGGGCCGCGCACGCCAACGCACCTTCCCGAACGGGAAGCGCCGGGACGGGAGGATCCCGTCCGGCGCCGTCTTCTCATATGTCGTCCTGGGCATCCGGATATTGACGGTTGGCATTTGAGAGAATCAACCACGGACCTGAAATTAACTGGATGCCGTGGGTAGATTGCGAATATCGACAGCTAGTATCTTGATCGGGGTTGATCGGCAAATGTGCAGGAGCGTATTCATCGCAAGGAACCAGAGCACAGGATTCCATTCGCTGATCGAGGTGGTCGGATCCGGCGATCCGGTGCCCGCCGCGGCGCCTATGGGCTCCGAGCTGGCCGAGCGCCTGCTTCGCTGGGGCACGCTCGGCGAGCTCGTCAAGGCCATATCGGAATCGGGCCCGCTTATCGACCGCAGTATCTATAGGGAGGAGAATAGACGGCTTTCCATCTCCGAGGCCGTCGAGGTCGTGGAGGAGTCCGTTAACGGGGAGCACGGCTTCGAGCGTTGTAACGAGAAGTCTCTTTTCCTTCAATTGTGCCTTGAGGGGATGTCTGCGACGGGCAGCGCCTCGTCGCTCTATCCGTCCCAGGCCTCTATCCCGCGCGACGTCAAGAGGCACGGCCTTATCGAATCTGACGGTCTCGCCGAGCTGAGGAGGTGGCGGGAGGCCGATCCCGGGTGCACCGTCGTGGTCGAGCCCCTGGAGGATATCGTGCTGTGCCGAAACCTAGGGTCGCTGGTGCTGAGGCTTATGGCGAACATCGCCGCCGGGCATGACGACGTTCTCGAGAGAAGCGGTTTCAGGCATTTCGACGAAATGCGCCACCGTCAGATCGCCGGGAAGATAAAGGGCTCCTACTGGGCCCTGCCCTTCAAGCACGATCCGTCAATCGACATGACCCTCAACTACTCGACGAGGCGGTTTGGGGACGTCTTCGCCTATATGGTCGCCAACCCGCTTGAGACGCACGTCTTCGACCGCGGACCGAGGAGAAACGGAGAATTCTCCGGTTTGCTCGGCAACGCGGTGCTGATGGCCGCGCTAGATGGGGCCGGCGCTGCCGTGCCGTTCTTCGATATCGGCTGGAAGCCGGTGGTCGAGAGGACCCAGCTGTATCTGGGCATCGGCGATACCGGCTCCCAGAGGGACGCGTCGGCCGCCTTCGTGGAGTCTGTCGCCGAGATGCTGGCCGGGCTGACGACGGCTGACGGCGATCCGATTGGTTGGTCCGTGGGCGGGCCCTCGATCTTCGACGACGAGCCGGCGCCCAGATACCGTTTCTACTCGACGGCGGCGGCGATGTTCGGCGCCGTCTTCTACCGATACGGCTGCATCGCCGCGACGTGCAAAAATTGCGGGAACGGCATCTTGGTCAAGACCAGGGGGAAGAGGCGCGAGTTCTGTTCCCCGTCGTGCAGGACGCAGCACTCGAACCGAAAGTGTGGACTCTAGAGGGATCCGCCTTTCGTCCTGGCGGGGCGCTCTCCGTCCTCATCGGCACGGGTCCCGCGCTTCGCCGCGGCTGCCGCCTCCTTGGCGACGATATACGGCGCGCGGATCTCGCCGGGCTCGATCTCCAGGACCGGGCATCTCATCTCGTCGGAGGGCTTGGTTTCCGCATGGGGCGCGGGCATCTCCAGCTGCGCGGGGAGCCCGACATGGATGTTGGTCCTCGTGATGACGTCGCACTCCTCGCCGAGCGAGGCGATCTTGTCCCTGAAAAAATCGATTAGGAACGCGGAGTCCTCGAGCCTGCCGGCGAGTTTTGCGCCCAGCGGCGCGGGCATATCGAAGACGACCTCGGCGATGCTCCCGGCGCCGGGGAACCACCTGCCGCCGTCGTGGATGTCGCCCTTCTCAACATCATTGAAGATGGCGGTCGTGATACCAGCATCGGGCGTCTCGCCCCGGGCCGAGGCGAAGAGCAGCCCGGGCCCCTCGCAGAAGACGGCGGTGCCGTCCTCGCCCAGCGCCGCGGCGGCCGC
This sequence comes from Collinsella sp. OM08-14AT, assembly GCF_003438115.1. Lineage (NCBI taxonomy): Bacteria > Bacillati > Actinomycetota > Coriobacteriia > Coriobacteriales > Coriobacteriaceae > Collinsella > Collinsella sp. OM08-14AT. The sequence continues at coordinate 11,472 of NZ_QSTE01000010.1, read as the reverse complement.
GGCGGCCGGCTTCTTCACCGCATACATGAACGTGGGAAACCTCCGAAAATCAGTGGCGTACGAGATGGGTGGCGGCATCTTCCATCTGGATATGGCTGCGCCGTGCGGCGCCCGCGGCGCGATGTGCCAGGTCGGCCGGGCTCGCCTTGCCGTCTGCCGGGCGTTTCCCGGCAACGGGGGTCCCGTCCTGGATATCCGCCCGGGAGGCGTCCCGCTTGCCCTTCAAGTCGAGCAGGTACTTCGCATCGCATCCGGAGAAGACCGTGCAGGCTCCGCTTTCGGCGAAACGCTTACGGTAATACTCGAGGGATGCCGAGGGCGTGGCGTTCTCGTCGGAGAAGGTCTGGAACTCCGTGGCGAGACGTGCGTCGGACGGTCCACGGAGCTCGAAAACGATGTCCGATATATATTCGGGCGGATCGGGCCACTTGCACTGGGCATCATCCACGCTGAAAACGACCGTCTGGCTTGTCGTGATCGGCTCCTCGAGATCGTATTGCGAGGTCACGGCCATGAGGCCCAATCGGGGAGAGAATACCGCGATGTCGTCTCCGCCCATCAGCTTCGCGGCGTCGGCCGCCGAGGTCTTGAAGGCGGAAATCATATCCGAGACGGACTTTACTTCCAGGATGTCTACTTCTTTGAAGTCGCAATCGTAGTAAGCCATTCCACACATCTCTTTCTACCTGTGTACCTTGATGTCTGCGCTTGCCGATTCACCGGCCCGAGCCGCCGCCTTGGCGGCTGCCGCCATGGTTGCGGGGCTCATGCCCTTTGCAGGCGACGGCGCCAAGGTATCGACGGCCATGCCAATCTTCGCCTCGATCTCGTCGCATCGCGCCGAAACCCTCTCGCACTCCTCCTTGACGTGCCTGAGCGCCGCCGGGACGGGGACGCCGAGCTCGCGCATGGCGATTTCCGCCTCGGTTGAGAGCATCGCTAGGTCGAAGTCGCTGGTGAGCCTCGCGTTCGGCATGTCGTGGCGGATGGAGACCGTGGAGCCCCCGAACGAGAGGGGGGAGGACTGGAAGCCGTGCCAGCCGCGGCGCCTCGAGCTGAAGGTGAGGACGGTGCCCGCCTGCGGTCGCGCGGTCGCGCAGAACCCGTCGGCGAGCGTGCAGGAGATCTCGATGTCGCGCCCGTGGATCGTGACGGTGCCGAACTCGCGGGACCTGTCGCGGCCGAGCGTGCGGACGACGTTGAAGTCGTCGGTCATCAACCGGTCGAACAGCTCGACATCGACCGATGATGTGCGAAGCTCCTCCATGCCGTCCAGAAACGCCAGGATGCCCTCGTGCGCCTGAGCGCCCATGCCCTCGATGAGGGGGCGGGAGCGGTCGAGCCTGGAGATGTCGACGAGCGTGAGGTCCTGCATGAGGCGGCGTGCGTCCACCTCGCTGATCGAGGTCTTGAAGTTCTCGTCAATCCACTGCGACGCGGCGAACGGGTGCCTCGCGAAATCGATCATAGAGGCGCCGGCGCCGCCGACCTCGATGCAGTTGCGGCGCACCGATTCCGCCACGGACTTCGCCGCGGCATCGATCGCGTGTGCGTCACGGCCGTCGGCGTAGCCCTCGGCGACGCGGTCGAGCGCGAGCAGGCGGGCGCCGGCGAAGATCTCGGCGGTGGGGTAGATCGCCGCATCGGCGACGCCCTCGCCCAGGCCCTCCAACGTGCCGTCGTTGCAGATGAGCGCGCCCGAGACACGGTCGATGGAGGCCTCGCTGCAATCGAAGCCGCCGTGCTCTGATTGGAAGGCGAGGCAGATGTCCTCGCCGTCCGTCATGGTTGCGTGTTTTCTGATCATGGTCTCTCCGGGGATCTAGAGCTTGGGCCCGCGCGTCTGCGTGGGCTCCTCTTCGGCAGGCTTGGCCTCCGGGACCGTCTTGGCGATTTCCTGGGCGACGGTCCACATATCGATGCCCTCCGTGGCACGCATGAGGAAGTCCTCGTCGAAGTACTCGGCGTCTGCGCGTGCATGCTCAAGTGCGGCCTCGGCGAGCATGGTGCCGATCACGGCGACGGGGTTCTCGTAGACGCCAGACTCGTCGAGATAGCCGTATTCGATCAACTCATCAATGTCTCTCAGGAGGGGACGGCCGATCTCATCGGCCAGTTCGTGATAGTCGTCGAGGTAGGAGGAGGCGGTGTCGTGATAATACATGCCGTCGCCGTGGCCGCCCTCCTTCCACTCCAGGAGCTTCCCCTTGGCCTCGGCGAAGGCGGCTTCCATGGGGTTGATGGCATCCGGCAGCACGGACATGTCCTCGAATTTCCTATCTGCGAGCAGGCGTCCGAGCGCACGCTGGTTCTGCTCGGTGGCGACGGCGAGCGCACCGAGGAGCACCGGCATGTCCAGGTCCTTGAGCTTTTCGTAGAACGCGAGCTTGTCGAGCGCGATAGAGCTGTCCTCGGCGCGGCGGCACGCCTCCAGCGCCTCGCGATACGGATCGAGGTCGGCCAGCTCCTCGCGCACGCGGTCGCGGACCACCCCCAGGGCAAGCTCGGATGCCTTGCAAATGGGGGAGGTGATCAGGAAGAAGCCCGTTTCGTCGGAGAGCTGGAAGGACAGCGACTTGCGCCCGTCCCTATATTCCTGGATCCCGGCGGTCCATCGCCCGCCGGACATGTTGGCAGCAAATGCGGCCATGCGTTTGACGGACTGGGTGAGCTGACGGTCCAGCTCTACACACTCGTCCAAGTAAAGGGACCCGGAAAGCCAGAGTTCGGCCGCTTCGCGGTTAGAGAAGGTTTCGCACGTCCAGGTGTTGGGGTCGAAGTCGTACGCCCCCCAGGTGGCGATGCCGAGTTCGTTGCCGCAACGTCGGACGAGGTTGCGGCCGGTTTCGGTTTCCGTTCCGGGCTCAACGACGCGCGTGCCGTCCTCGCCGTAGAGCGAAGCCATGCGCTCCGCTTCTTCTTTGTCGCTGACGTCGTAGTTCCACAACATGGCAGACGGTCCTTTCATCGGGCGCCCTCCGGCACCGCGGGTATATCCGCCCTCGATGCTATCCGCGCCGCACCCGAGCCGTCCCCGCGCCCGTCCATGTTTCCCGAACGGGAAGCGCCCCTCGCGCGCCCTCGGCGCCCTGGAACGCGAACTGGAAGAGCGGAAGAGCCGCCGCCCGATGGGCGACGGCTCCATGACCTCGCATATGGCTATTCGTTTCCCCTGGGGCTGCGTGCCGGGAGCGTCTACCCGAACAGCTCGACGAGCTTTTCGGCCTGTCGCTGCCCGATGCCCGCGACGCGGCGGGACTCCGCGATGCCGATTGCGGTCATGGCGCTCTGAGCCTTCGCCGCCCCGACGCCTGGCAGGGCCATGAGGAGCCGCTTTGCCTTGATGCGCCCGACGACGGGGTTTTCCTTGCCCTCGGCCAGGGCGGCCGCGATGCCCACCTCGCCCAGCTTGACGCGGCCAAGGTACTCGGAGCGCGCGCCGCGCAGCTCGGCGGCGCGCTTCAGCGCGGCGGCCCGCTGCTCGGGGGTGAAGTTGTTCCCGAAGGCGGTCTTCTTCTCGGTCATGGTCGTTTCCTTTCAGTCCTGCGGCCCCGTGGCCGCGTGCCGCCTAGAGCCATTCGACTACGGTGTCGCCGGAATGGACCGAGGCGAAATCGACGCACAGGGTCCGGCGGCATCCCGGCTGCCTGTGCCTGCCGTCGTCCACGGTGAAGATCGCGAAGCTGTCGAACACCTGCGCGAGCGTGCAGCGCACCTTCGCGAGATTTGCCGCGGTGCCGCGTTTCGAGCCCATGTGTCCCGAGATGGTCGCCTGATGGTCCACCTTGCCCAAGAATTGCTCGCGGTATTCGGCGATCGTCAGCCGCCCGTCCCTCGCGGGATCGCACTCCCATCCGAACAACTATACCGCCCCCATGCAGAGTATATGGACACCGCATCCACCGGTAGGATCGATAATCGGCTTCATAGATGCTCACGCCTTCCAGAGATCTTTCAGATACGGCAGGAGGTATACCCCGCAATCGCCTAAAAGATGCGCTTGGCCCGCAAAAACCTTACGTCCTCGACCGGATATGGAGAAATGGGGCCGCCGGATGGAACGCCGCACCACGGGGTAGAATCGATGGCAAGCGGAACCCGTTCCTTATACTGTCACACCTTGGGAACGCGGGCAACGCAGGTACAGCGCCCCGGGGCCGGGCGTAAACGGCCCCTCTCCCTTCCCTCAAAAAACATCTCCGATTGCAAGCGGCGGCCTGCCGAAACCGGCGGGGCGTTCGCCCACTTATCCGCAAGAGGCCCCATGGGCGACATGTGCCCGGACGCCGTGCTCACGAATCATCGTCAATCGTCACCACAGATTACCGTCAATCGTCACCACGCAGCAGGTAGATGCCCATATTTGATTAGGCCGGAATTGACATAGAGACGCCCGGGGTGGAGCCCGGGCGTTTAACTAAACCAGAAAACTAGGCCGCCCGCGCTCCTTGTTGCTTACACGGGATGTCGTCTTCTACAGCCATTTTACCCACATCCGGCAAGATATAGACGCGCCCGCCAATTCCACATAGAGGCATGTCGGCACCAGCCGTCCCCTAATCACTCTATCGTTTCGCGAGCGCCGCGATAAGCTCGGCGGCCGCACGCCGTCCGAGTTCCGCGCCGCGCTGGGAAGGGCCGCGTGACGGTCCGGGAAATCGTCCGCAGTCCCTTATTCGCCTAGCTCGTTTTGCCCGTCAACGTGATACGGATGCTTGGATGGGTGTACTCGTCAAACTCGTCCTCGGGCTCCGTGTCAAACGAATAGTACGTTTTGATGGGGTCGTCGCTCGTCCTGATGGAGATTCTCTCGTAGAGCGAACCGTTCAAAAAGGCCTGCCTAAACTCTTCGGGGAGCTTTTGCGGTGCTAGGAGCTCGGGACTCATGGTCTTGACGTCTACGGTTTGGACGACAGAGGAAAGCTCGTCCAAGTCGAGCTCGATGCGGGCGAGGTTGTCCTCAAGGCTCGCGTGGGGGTCGATCTCTGCTATGTAACTCACTTCCTTGAGCGTTCCCTTGTTGTCGAAATCCAGGTACGTATAGGTCTTCTGGGTATCGGATTCGCCGTCGTGAAGGTAGCCGCGGACGTGATAGCCGTAATCTTGATATCGCTCGAAGGGGTCATCGGCGGACACGTACTTGCATGCGGGCTCTAGCGTCTTGCGGGCGATGGCGATCTGCTCGGCCGCGGCCTCGGCATTCTCCTGCATCTCGATGTTTCCCTGTGCCAGCTGCGGGATATAGGCACCGCACACGATTGCGAGGGGCAGCGCTACAAGCGCGATAATCCACTTTTTTGCACGGGGGATGGGCACGCCGCAGGCCTCCGCCATGGCCTTTGCGTTGGCGAAGCTCTCGGTAAGCACGTCTGCTGCGGTGGCGACGGCGCCTACGGCAGCGGCGACTTCTGCCGCACTGCCCAGGTTGCGAGCGGTCTCGCTGTCGCTGTTCTTGAGTAGGCGTGCGGCGGCCTGCGTGCCAACAACGCCTGCGATTTGTGCCGAGCGGTCTTTCTCGCTCTGCTCGATGGCGAGCCGGTTCTGCATTTCCTTCCACTGCTTGCCGCGCATGCCAAAACGCGGCGCGAGGGCACAGTAGCAGAATATGACGAGCTCGATGGCGGTGAGCACCAAGGCGGTCATCATGCCCGTCTCTTGGAAGCCTTCGTGATGGAAGACGATGTCGTCGATCATTTCGAAAGGAATAATCAATAAGGGCAGCACGAATGCCATGGCAAGCGCCGCGCCGGCAACCTTGGGACAGATGCAGTATCGCTGGATGCGCTTACGTTCTTGTTCGGAAAGTGTTGCCATGGCTGATCCTTGGTGTCGTAACGGTCGTTGCGGCGCATGGGGCGCGGGGCGCATCAGTTTGAGCTAGCGCTGGATAAGAACATAGAGCAAGATGCTCATCGCGATGAGCAAGAAGCCTGCGATGTTAAACATCAGTGTGGCAAAGTTGCCCACGATGGGGCGTTCGACATAGCTTTTGTCTGGGTTGCTGGGGTTGTAGTACACGGTCATTTGGCTACCGAGGGGCCAAAGCTGCTCCGCGAGGGTGCCTAGGCGGGCGATGGGGCCTGTCTGCACGTGCAGCCAGCCCTTGGCGTCTTCGTAGGCGGTGGCTTGCGTGCGGATGGGGAGTCCCGACAAGCTTTTGGTCTTTATGCCACGGAATTGTTTTTTCGCGCGGTATTGCGTGCCGTCGACGGCGTATTCCAAAACGGGATACATCCTGCCTTCGCCCATAAAGCGATGGTCGATGACCGTTCCCATGGTCACGGCGGTGCAGGCCTTGGCTTTCCTGCGAGCGGCGGCTTTCATGAGCGCGCTCACTCCGATAAGCAGGATGCCGATGCCCCCAACCAAGATGAGCGCAAGCAGGGATATCTGCGACGTGGTCACGGCGTTCTCCTTTGGCGCGATACCGTCATATGTGACTCAGTATAGAGGACCCCCGCCCTCGATGGGCGCTCGATCATACAGCAAAAGTGCGATGGCAGGGGCGTATTATGTGATAAAGGGACAGTCCCTTTGTCACAGTCCGCATTGCGGGCCACGAGGCGCACGGCCTCGTCCAGTTCCCGGTCACAGGAGGTTCCGAGGATGTCCGAAGGTTCGACCCCGAGGGCGAGGGATAGCGCGGCGATCGTGGCCGGCCACGGCTCCCGCTCGCCGTTGACGTACCTGCTCACCGAGGCCGGGGTGAGGCCCGCCGCCTCGGCAAGCTCCTTTTGGCTCATGCCCGTTCTTTTAGCGGGGCGGCTAGGTTAGCTCCAATCAGTTCAGTCAATCAGTACCCCCTCCTGGTTGGTGATACATCCCGTCTATCGATAATCTGGTCGGCGCCGACCAGGCGAGGTTGCCGTCGTTGGTAGCCACCTGCACCGTGACGTCGGTGGTGCCGTCGGCCGCCACGGCGGGGGCCGCGCCCGCGAGGGCGGAAAGCCCGACCGCCACGGCGAGCAGCGCGCATGCCGCCGCGCGGCCGGCTACGCTACGCGCGGCCGGCGGCGTTTCGGACGGTATCGCCTATTTCCTTTGTTCCGGGCGGGCGATCTTGGCCGGCCGGTCGTCCGGGTCGAAGGACTCGGCCCGGAACTCGACGCATCCGGTGGCGCCGCGCGGCGCCACGAAGAACCGCCAGGGCTTGAGGGCGATATCGAGCGACACGACCTCGAGCAGGCCGGACTCGTCCTCACGAACCCACACGACGTCGATTGGCACGCGCATCATGCAGGTGTGGATGGAGCGGCAGTTCGGGAAGTACAGTCCGCAGGCCTCGGGGACCTCGCGCTTGAGCATGAGGCCGCAGAAGCGCTCGAGAAAACTGCGGCAGGTATGGGTGAGGATCGGGGCCCTCTTGCCGGAGAGCGTGACGGCCCAGGCCTCGTCGAGATATCTATCGTTCATATCCGGTCACTCCTAGAAGAACTCGCCCAGCTGCAGGATCATCGGCGCGAGCATGAGCATGATGATCGAGGGCAGCATGAGCAGCAGCATGGGGAAGAGCATCTTGGTGGACAGCTTGTTGGTGATGTCGTCGACCTTCAGGCGGCGCTCGGTGCGCACGGACTGCGCCTGCATGCGGATGATGTCGACCAGCGACGACCCGGCGCGCTCCGCCTGCACGAGCGACGCCGCGAAGAAGGTGATCGAGTTCACCTGCGCGCGCTCCGCGAGGCCGAGCAGGGCCTCGGAGCGGCTGGAATAGGATGCCTCCTTGGCCACGCGGGCGAAGGCCGCGGCGATCGCGCCGTCCATGCGAGTGCCGACGGCCGCCAGCGCCCCCTCGAACGACGATCCGGCCGAGATGCAGATGGCCATGAGGTCGAGCGCGTCGGGAAGCTGGCGGTCGAGCTCGTCGCGCCACTCGGCGCGGCGGGCGAGCAGCCACGCCTGCGGCGCGGCGAGCCCCGCGACGGCGCAGGCCGCCGCCGCGGCGATTCCCTGGACGCCGCCGATGAGCGGCAGGGCGACCAGTCCGGCGGCGATTCCGGCGGACAGCGACGCCACGCGGATGGCCCAGAACGACGCGGCGGGCATGGTGACGCCCGAGCGCGAGAGCATGTCGCGCGTCGCGTCGGCGACCTTCTCGCTCATCGGCACGTAGCGGGTGACGCTGTAGGTGAGCGAGTCCAGGCGGTTCTCGCCGTGCTGGGCCATGTGCGGCCGGCGGATGGGGCCGGACTCGATGCCGCCGAGGCGCCGAAGGGCTAGATACGAGAGCAGCCCGGCGACGGTGGCGGCGCATGCGGAGAGCGCGATGCAGCGCAGCATTTCGATGTTCACGGTACTTCCAATCTATCGGGCGCCTAGTCGAGCTTGATGTCGCCCATCTTCCTCATCATGATGTAGGCCAGTGAGTCCAGCACGACCGCCAGCGCGATGAGCGCCCAGCCGGAGGGCTGGCTGTAGAACTCGCGGTGAGCCGGCGAGATCGTGAGGAGCGCGACCATCATGAAGATGGGCAGGCCGACCATGATCTGCGACTCGATGCGGTTCAGCGAGGTCTTGGAGCGGATGGTCTTGCGGGCCTCGACGCGCGCGCGGACGGTCTGGCCGACGTTCTCGGTGATGTCGGCCAGCGAGCCTCCCGTCTGCTGCGAGATGTCGACGGCCGTGGAGAAGAGGCGCAGGTCGCGGCTGCCGGTGCGGTCGGCGACCTTGTCCAACGCCTCGGGGACCGGCGTGCCCGCGCGGATGTCCGAGGTGAGGCGTCTGAACTCGGACTTGATGGGGTCGCTCATGTTCTCGGCGACGGGCCCGATCGCCTGGGCGACCGACGAGCCCGCGCGCAGGTTCGACGCGATCAGCGGCATGGCCTGGCCCAGCTGCTCCTCGAACTTCTTCATGCCCGAGTCGCGGCGCACCTTGAGGTAGATCGGAAAGCCGACCGCGCCCAGAGGGAGCAGGACGAGCGATATCGCGCCGAGGCCGAGCGTGAGGGCGATGAGGGCCGGCAGGGTCGCCGTGGCGACCCACACGATTTTCGCCTCCTGCACCGACAGCTGAGGGGACGCCTGCTCGCAGACGGCCGTGATGGCCGCCGAGATTTTGCCCGCCGGCCGCTCCTCGGCGGTCTCGACGCCGGCGCGCTCGCGTGCGATGCGCTCGCCGCGGGCGATCACGAGCATGGCGATGCCGAGCACGATGCCCGGCACGGCGGGCAGCAGGTTCACGGGGTTGATGGTCGATACGCCCATATCAGAACACCGCCTGCGGGTTGAACCAGTCGTCGTTCACGTAGGCGCCCTCGTTGGCCATCTTCTCGATATGGCGGCGCATGAAGCGCTCGCCGGTCGGGACGAACCAGCCGGAGTGCTCGGGGTCGTTGGGGTCGTGCTCGAAGCGCACGATCGGCGCGATCGTCACGACGTCGCCCTGCATGCCCTGGACCTCGGCGATCTCGGTCACGCGGCGCACGCCGTGGGAGCGCTCGGTGTAGATGATGAAGTCGATGGCCTGGCTGATGTACTCAAGGATCTCACGCGAGGACATGCCGGTGTTGGCCTGCTGGACGAGCGTGCGAAGGCGTACGGGCACCTCGCGGCAGTTGTCCGCATGGATAGTGGTGAGCGAGCCGTCGTGGCCGGTGGTCATGGCCTGGAGCATGTCGAAGGCCGCCGCATCGCGGCACTCGCCGACGATGATGCGGTCGGGGCGCTGGCGCAGCGCGTTGGTCACGAGGTCGCGGTAGGTGATCAGGCCCTTGCCCTCCACGTTGGCGTCGCGCGTCTCCATGCGGATGACGTGCGGCTGGTTCAGGCGCAGCTCGGGGGTGTCCTCGATGGTGATGATGCGCTCATCGTGCGGGATGTAGAGCGAGATGGCGTTGAGCAGCGTCGTCTTGCCCGAGCCGGTGCCGCCGGCGACGATCGTGGACATGCGGCCCTCGACGATGGCGCGCATGATCTCGAGCATGCGGCGGTCGAACGAGCCGTTGGCCATCAGGGCCTCGGGCGTCAGGGCGTCCTTGCGGAACTTTCGGATGGTGATGATGTTGTGGTCCACGGCGACGCCCTTGAGCGACGCGTTGACGCGGGAGCCGTTGAACGGGGTGCCGGGGCGCACGATGGTGCAGTCGCACAGCGGCGAGGCCTCGTCGCAGCGGCGGTTCATGCCGGCGGCGATGCGGTCGATGATGAACTTCACGTGGTCGTCGTCCTCGAAGCACACGTCGGTGAGCCAGAGGCGTCCGTCGCGCTCGATCCAGACGGCGTCGGGGGCGTTGACCATGATCTCGGAGAGGGATTCGTCGTAGAGCAGGTCCTCGAGCGGCCCGAAATAGTACAGGTCGTTGATGACCGCGCGCAGCACGTCCTGGTAGGCGTCGTCGTAGATGCGCCCCGACTGGTCGGAATGGCGCTCTGGCATGAGCCCGTAGAAGGCCGGGTCGTCGATGATGGGGCCGATGACGGCCGCAGCGGCGTGGTCTCGCTGCTCGGCGTCGATGCCCGTCTGCTCGGCCTGGTTGTCGGATGAGAGCTGTTCGCGCGCGGCGCGGTAGACCGCGCGCTCGAGCGGAAGCAGGTCCCTACTGAGCATCGTCGGCCTCCTCGACGGCATGCGGCACGGCCGTGAGCGTCACGTTCGGGTTGGCGACGATCGCGGCGGCCTGCTCGGGGGTGACGTCGAGCGTCACGAGCGAGTAGCCCGCCTCGGGCGTGCCCGTGAGCGCGGAATCGAGCGCGATGACCCTGACGTCGCCGCAGATGGTCTCGGTGCTCGAGGTCGTGCCGTCCGACACCGCGGCAAGCACGTTGACGCGGTCGCCGACGGCCAACAGCGGCGAGAGGCCGTGGGAGGAGTCGAGCGACAGCGCGATGGCGACGTGGCCGTCCTCGATTGCCGACGTGATGTGCGCCGGCGAGGCCGACGCCTGGATGGAGGAGAGCGAGATGGACGTGCCCGCGGTCTGGGTCGTGATGGAGGTGTGCCCGGCGACGTCCGAGACCTTCGTGGCCGCGTCGGTCGGGCAGTAGGCCTTGGGGACGGACTGGGTCTCGAGGTCGGATTCGCTGATGGTCTCGCCGGCGGCGACGTCGCGGGTGGTCACGACGACGTTGACGGAATCGGTCTCGTTCTTGGCGATGATCGCCGATGACTCGGCGAGGCGCATGCCGGAGAAGGCGGTCGCGCCGACGGAGACGGCGATTGCCGCCGCGGCCACGGCGGTCAGGACGCGGGATCCCTTGGTGGGGCCCGCGGGCGCCGCCTTCGGCGCCGCGCGGCGCGGCGCCGGGCTCGCGGGGCGGCTCTCGGGCGCCTTGTCCGTCTTCCCGTCCCCGGTCTTGCCGAAGCGGGGGAGGCGCTTCTCCTCGCGCCCCGCCGGCTTGGGCTGGGGTTCGTCGCGTTGGCTGCCGGGCCGCACGTCGCGATCGGGGCGGCTGTCGGCGCCGTAGGCCGGGCGGCCCTGCTCCCCGCCGCGGTGCTGGGCCTCGTGGCCGCGTGTCTCGGGTTCGGCATGGC
>NZ_QSTE01000001.1:345147-346540 GCF_003438115.1 Collinsella sp. OM08-14AT | reverse complement strand
CGCCTTTCTCGATTCTGCCGAGAGCTACTACGCGCTCATGGGCGAAGGCTTCCAATCCGGGTCCATCGTGGGAGACCGAGAGACCAATGACGCAGCGCTCGCATATTGCCGTGCCCTGAGCAGCTCCGGCATCACGGATATCCCGGCCTCCGCAAACGACCTGCCATTCCTTTCCTTCCTGCCTTACGCCATTGCCACGGCGCCGTCTTTCCTTCCCTTCATCCCCTTCCTTCTCTCGTCGATACTCGTGCTCGGCGCCACAAGGCCTGCGACCCTGGCGGCAAAGGCGCCCGTGCCCAAATTCCGGCGCCTTATCCAGATCGTGTTTTCGATAATCGCCGCGGGGACCGCGATGCTCCTCGCCGGCCTTGCACCCGGGGGCATTTACGCCTTGGCCCTAAACGGCTTCGGGCAAATTGGGTACCCGATCGCCTTCTTCCATGACGGCGCGCTTACCACCACGACTGCGGGAAACGTCTTCACAGCCCTGCTTATCGCGCTTCTTGCGGGCGGAACCTTAATATCCGTTTGCTCCGCCGTCCTATCGACCGCAACGAGGCGCGTCCTCGCGGGCCCCCTTACCTCAGCGCTGCTTGTCGCGGCCCCGGCATTCCCGTTGCTGTCCGATTCGGCGCTGGAGCATAACGCCGCGCTCAATCTCCTGCCGCTGGCCGTGTTCTCGCCTATCGAGGCAACGGGCTACGTAGGATGCTTCCCGACAGAATTCATTGGCTCCGGTTCAGGCAGCGCATCGATGCTTGCCGTGGCCCTGGCATACGTCGCGGTCCTTTTTACGGTCGGCGCCGTTGCGACACGTTCCCCCAAACAGCCTGGACCCGCGAAAAAGCACCATGGGCTCGAGCTTCTAGACGCGAGCGTGGGATACGGAAGCACGACGATACTTTCAATCGGGTCGCTTTTCCTGAGCCCGGGAACGGCGGCGGGCCTCGTTGCTCCCAACGGCTCGGGGAAAACCACCCTTCTTGAAGCGCTGTCGGGCCAATTTCCCACCCGCATCCGCTCGGGAAGCCTGGCGGCAGACGGAATCTGCCAACGTCGATCAGCCGAATTTGCAGAACTCGTCTACCTGAGCTCTTCGGGCGGCGCGGATCTCTATCCCACGCTATCGGCCATCGAGCACCTTGCTTTCGTTAGGGAGGCGTGGAAATCGGCCGCCGACATCGACTCGCTCTGCGACTCCCTCGGAATCTCCCCATATCTCGACAAGCCGACCCGTAAACTCTCGACAGGAATGAAGCAGCAGGTAAAGCTTGCCATGGCGATAGCGACCGATTGCCCGTACCTCATCCTCGATGAACCGCTGAACGGCCTCGATCCGGGAAAACGGAAAACCTCCTGCGACGCGATGCGCAGCGAAGTGGCGCGGGGACGC
>NZ_QSTE01000001.1:322341-345137 GCF_003438115.1 Collinsella sp. OM08-14AT | reverse complement strand
CGCGATGCGCAGCGAAGTGGCGCGGGGACGCAGCGTGCTCATTTCAAGCCATCTGCTCGACGACCTGGCAGACCTCACCAACTCGTTCTACTTCATCGAGGCCGGCACGCTCGTGGAAAAGATCGAGTCGTCCTCGCAGACGCTCAAGCAGGAATACCTCGATACATACGAGCGAGGTGAATGACATGATAGGCAAGAGCTATGCAAAGATAGCGATTGTTGGCTCTGTACTTTGTCTTGCAATGGTTCTATGTGCATCATTTGCGAGGTATAGGTCCGAGCAATCGTTTATCGATGGCGCTGAGAACGGTTTTGGCATAGACGGGATGTATGTCAACGATGGCGCGACCAGGCCGTCTATGGCGATTCTTGCAGGCGAAGACATGGAATGGCAAATCTGTAATGGCGATGGCTCTTGTCTGAGTGGTCGTTTGGCCGCAACGAGCGATCCGAATTCGTTCGATCTTCTCGACGATGATGGAGCGGATTGCGGTTCTGTTCACCTTTCATATGCATCGCGAGACGGGATGGACGGCATTCTCTACGTCTCCCACGAAACTGGCGATTTCAAGATGCGCAGGACTAACCGGGTGCCGGCTTTTATCGAGGAGTGAGAGTTCCCGGCGGCCTGCCGATCAGGCCGCCGGGCTATCGAGCCCCGCATTCATCCGTACACGCACGGATGAATGCGGGAAGTGTCCGGATAAAGTTGATAATCAAGGAAACAAAGCCGTTCTGCCTGGGACGGCTTTGGCCTGGACTTTAACTACAACATCGCAATCGACACTTATCAGCTCGCGCAACGCGCATGGCCAAATCTCGGACGCTGGTGCATGGAGGACCTTCGAGATTTACTGGACATCCAAAACGACGACGCACACCGCGTGCTCGCCGACAGCGAAGACGAGATGGCTGTCTACAATGCGATCAGAAACGGTGTGAAGTCCGGAGAGCTTTCTGTGGAACCGCCGCGCCGTCGCGCGAGCCGACCGGGCAACCCGGGCAATCTGGTCCCGGCTCTCCCGGTCGTATTCCTACGATATCGCCCCTAGATCACCAATGTGTCAGATAAAGAATGAGGCAATGGCTATGATCACGCCTACGGCAGATGCAACGACTGCGCCTTTTTTCCTCTCCTTTAGTCCGACGAATAGGGTTGCCGTAAAGTAAAGGGCGGAAATGCAGGCTATGGCAAGCGAAACGAGTTCCTTGGGCGGTTTCAGCAAGAGGTCGCTAGCAAAGAGTAATGCAAGCAGGGCAAAGCCGATTGTGGTCAAGTATCTCGATTGATTTTGCGACAACATGGCAACTTCCTTTCAGAACATGCAAGTGAAAAGTCGGTACGATGTCATTGCGGTTGCAAAAAAGCCGCCGCTAGGACCGGTTGTCACGAGACCGGCGATAACTTCAGCGGTGCCAGCAAGCTAGAGATCGCGCAGGCAAGCCTCCTCCTTCGTGTTCAGCGTGACCTTGTGAGGGACGGTGCGGTTATTTGCAGATCCGTGAGAATCGCACCACGCCTTGGAATATGAATCCGTGCAGCGCCCGCGCTCAAAAAAAGGGATATATCGTACTTTTCGTCGTAGTTGTCTCCGACGTAGATCTCGCTGCTCTCGGCGGGAGATCCCTCGTCGGCATGGGCTGCCGCAACGGGCACAAATGGTGTCATGACAAGGGAGAGGCAAAGAGCTGCTGAGACGATGGAGGGCAGGCATTTCTTCATGGCTGGCTCCTTAATCTGGCCTTTGATAGTTACTTGATGTCGCCTCCTTCCGCTTTATATCCGTTGTATTTGGCGTATTTCTTTAATGAGGCAAGAGGTTCTTCCTCTCCTTCGGATAAGCCGATGATGTTTCCTTGATCATCCAGTATGAATACGGACGGAATATGCTCAAGTTCATATTCGTCATACACGGTATTATCTTAATCTATGTATATGGGAAAGTCTCCTTCATGGACCGAGGCTTCGTTTTGAAACGGGATACCGCTTCGATTCGTTCCGGACGCGGATGTGGACGTAACTGGTCTCGGTGCCAAGTGCGATTTCAGTGACGTATATGACTAAACGGGAATGTTTGAGCAGTGCCGGAGTCTTCATCTGGATTGTTCCGACTGAAACGTCAGCCCGAATACACTGCATGGCAACTCCAACAAGAATGCCCCCGGCGTAATCCTTCCCAAGGCACGGCAATAGCCAAGTTCAAGTGAACGCATAAAGGTGGCTCCCGATGGTTCGGAAGCCACCTTCACAATTTAACCGATGGAAAAATCGATTGCTAATTCAATTTGACCCAGATGGCTGGGCGAACTCCGAGAGTCGAATCCTGCGTGCTGCCGAGGTCGCCGCAGGAGATGCCACCTTCTTCGTCAATGTAACTAGTCAAGGGTTGACCGGCGTAGTAAGCCCCATATGAATCGTCTTCGCATTTCTCTATATCGGAAGCCCACCATGCCTCGGGGACGTCCGTGCCGGCTAGAGTCGCGTACATATTATCCTCGCTAAGGTAATCGCTCCAGGAGTCTAGAATCGTTACGTCGCCTGCTAAAATCCCGCGCTCGGCATCGTTGAAGGCGTATTCTTTGAAGGGTCCGTTCAGATACCTATACAGCGAGCTTGACTTGAAGTCCCATACGTCTCCATTCTCGCTGAATTCCATCTCATCGATGCAATGCTCGGTCATGAGGAGAGCCCTGTCGCCCTCCTTGTGGAGGACTATCCATTCAATCGGTTGGCCCTCGATATCCTTTCCTGTATAAGCCGAGAGCTCGCCCGAATATGTTCCCAGTTCGACGGTCTGCTCAATCGCGACGCTTTCGATTTTCTCCTGCTCCGCCTTCATGTCCGCCCTTGCTTCGAGCATGGACGGCAGGGGCGAGATGGCGACCATGACGGCAAGCAGGACGATGCCCGCGACAGCCGCGAGGGCTATTTTCTTCCTCCTTTTGGAGAGGTTCGCAATCTTCGCGCCGGCCTCTCTTGCCTTCTCGCCCGAGTCCCCGTATCCCTGCTCGGCCAGCCTCTCGAGGCTTTCCTTTGCGGCCTCAGCTTCCTTCCTGTTGCCCTTCTCGAGTATCGCGACGCTCGTCTTGTAGACCCTGTCCCTTCTGGATTCATCCAGGAACGCGGCATCTTCCAGATCCGCCAGTTTCTCGCGCACGGCGCCGCAGTTCCAGCAGGTTCCGCGCTTGAGGTTCACCGCCCCGCAGCCGCACTGCCACCATCCCTCGTGTTCGGAATGGACACCCGAGCATTTGCAGGCATCGGCGCCCATCTCGGAGAGCAGGACATCGCGTTCCGACTCCTCGATTCCGTTGAGCGCGAGTGGCGCGGGGTTATCGATGTCGACCGGGTCGTCGAAGGACGTCTCGCAGTCCGCTCGGGTCACAACGGCACGCGAGCCGGTGATAACAGACAGCTTGATTCTCACCGCCTTGGGCCTGAGCACCTCGCCGGCGGGCAGGTCGGCATCTAGGAGCGAGAAGTCGACGTTCTCCGTCTCCCCTCCCTCGCCCTCGAGCCCGACCGTGAACTCTATGCGGCTGATGGGTTTCGTCGATACGTTGACGATCTTTGTCTGGAGGAAGCAAGCTCCCGTCTCGGTGTCCCTGGAGACCTGGACGGCCAGTACCCTGACGGGGCAGAGTTCCTGCCAGGAGGGGTTGGCGTCGCGGTAGACGATCTTGTACTTTGACATGTCTACACCTCGGGCAGGGCGTCTTCATCCGTTTTTGCGCTGGGCGCCGGCGCAGCTCGGTCTGGCAGTGCGCAGACGATCAGGCCGACCATGAGCGCCGTGCCGAAAAGGCCGATGAACCAGAGGATTCCCGCGTCATTGGTGTAATGCCCCTTGGCCCTGGCAATCTTAACGAGCTCCGCCACGCCGCAGATGTTGGCGGCGATCGCCAGGAGAGGCAGGAAGAAGATTATCAGCTCCATAGTTCTCATTTTCGGTCCTTTCTTCTCGGCCGCCAGCTTCGACACCGGCGGTCATCCGTCACTTCCGATAACACCAATTCTACTGTCCTCACCTGCGAATTTGTTGAGCAACAAATTCGATTGAGTGAGCGGTTGATTGCGCCGCGAAGGCGTTTAGTTAATTACGTTTGCCGCTGCGGCAAGACCGATGCAGAAATCTGAAATAGCCCTACGCTCGGCGATGTATCTACAAACCCTGAGCGAAGGGAGCCGCAAATGCATGCAGCGGCAATTAACCTTCGGGGGGGGGTATCTCCTAGGAGAACCCGCCTCCAAGGCCAATCTATCATCGAGTACGTCCTGATCATCGCCATCATCGGCCTGGTGATCGTGTTCGCGGGACCCGGCGTGGCGGGGGCCATCCGCAACCAGTTCAACCTGGTCGGCAACACGGTGAGCAATGGGACGACCGGCGGGGTCGAGGGCGGCGCAACCGGCGGCGGCTCTGCGGGAGCCGATTCCGCGACCGTCCAGGCGGCTGTCGCCAAGGACGCGAAGGACTGGACGCTCGACGAGCAGGAGGCCGTGGCCGAGGACATCGCCGCCAAGGGCGAGGCGTCGCCGGCGTACGCAAAGGCGAAGGCCGCGATGGACGCGGGGACGAAGTTCTCGATGAAGTTGACGAACGGCAAGACGCTCGAGTATCGCATCATCGGTATCAACCACGATGACCTCGGGGACGGCTCCGGTAAGGCTGGGCTCACGTTCGAGGTAACCAACACTGCCATGGACGAGCAGCGAATGAACGCCACGAGCACCAATGCCGGCGGCTGGGAGAAATCGGAGATCCGCGGCCGCCTCAATTCCGGTGACCTCTGGTCGCTCCTACCGATCGAACTCCAGTCCAAGGCGAAGGCCGTCACGAAGATGACCGATAACAAGGGTGGTGGCAGTGCCAGCGCCCCATCGGCCACGACCGATAAAGTCTTCCTGCTCTCGATGACCGAGATCTACGGAGACCGCCAGACCGACGGTACCCAGTACGAGTACTACAAATCCAAGGGCGTGACGTACTCGAACCATTCAGGGGTGTCGTCGAGCTTTTATCACTGGACGCGCTCCGTGGATCCGAGCGGCTCCGCGTACTTCCGCTGTATCTATAGCAACGGTAACTATAACGACTACGGCGCGACGTACTCGTATTGCATATTCCTCGCCTGGTGTTTTTAACCTGTCTTCTAGCTTGTCTTCTAGTTTGTCTAGTGAAAGGCCCGTGCAATCCTGCGCGGGCCTTTCTTTTGGCGATTACTTGAACAATTTGAGGTTCATGGTACAAAGGTAGTCGGTTCGAGGAAAAAGGGGTCGTACTGCGCCTCTCAGAGCGCCTGCCGCACTTCACCTCTATTACCTCTGCGGCGCCCTCGTATAGGGCCCATCCCGCTTGCCGTTTCGTTGCAACCGCTCACTTGTCCACCGGTCAAGTGAACTACTGGAATAAATACAGCGACACGCTTGTCCGTTACAGTCGCTATATCTGTGTAAATCGCCGCGATAAATACAGCCCGTACTCGGCTGTATACCAGCTACGCGTATGTAGATTCATATCGCGTTAATAAATCGGCTCAAGCGCGTGCAAAACGCGCAAGTAGCCGCAAAAGGCGAATATCGCGTAGGTAGATTTTTAGCACCCTGTTGCTTAATCAAAATTAAGCAATTGCTTAAAACAAAAAAGGTCAGGCACTAGGTGCCTGACCTGCAAACTTCTGGTCGGGACGACTGGATTCGAACCAGCGACCCCTTGACCCCCAGTCAAGTGCGCTACCAAGCTGCGCCACGTCCCGAAGCTTTTGTTTGTTGCTCTGCTCTCGCTCGCAACAGGGAGTATATTAACCCGAAACTTTGCCCTTGTGCAAGAACTTTTTTACAAATTTTGAAGCAAGTCCAAAATTGTATCTGCAAGCTGGGGTTTTGTTAGTACGGGAAGTTCTTGCGTACCCGCTTTGCTCACGATCCAGGCCTTGTTGGTATCGGTTCCGAAGCCTGAATCAGCGCGCGAGACATCGTTGGCGATGATCGCATCGCAACCCTTACGGGCAAGTTTGCGCTGTGCGTACTCCACGACGTTATCGGTCTCGGCCGCAAAGCCGATCACGCACCGCTCTCCCTTTTGGCGTGAAAGCTCGGCCAAAATATCGATCGTCTCGACCAGTTCGATGTGGTCCAGGCGCTCGTTGGCCTTTTTGAGTTTGTGGTCCGCAGGGGCGGCAGGCGTGTAGTCGGCGACGGCGGCCGCGCAAATGGCCGCATCGGCCGTCTGAAAGGCGCTCAGAGCCGCCTGCAGCATATCTGCTGCGGTCTGCACGCGCACACACTCCACGCCGCGGCCCACGTCGAGCGATGTCGGCCCCAGCACAAGCGTGACCGCAGCGCCGCGGCGAGCGGCCTCCCCCGCCAGGGCGATGCCCATCTTGCCCGACGACCGGTTGCCAATGAAGCGCACAGGGTCAATCGGCTCGTGCGTGGGGCCGGCGGTAATCACGACGCGCTTGCCCGCCAGGTCTTGCGGGACGGGGTTGAGCACCTCGCAGACGGCCTCGACGATGCCCTCGGGCTCGCTCATGCGTCCCGTGTCCACGTCACCGCAGGCAAGGTAGCCGCTGCCGGGCCCCACCACGTGGACACCGCGCTCGCGCAGCGTGGCCATATTGGCCTGCGTCGCCGGCGCCTTCCACATACCGTTGTTCATGGCGGGTGCGACCACGATGGGTCGCGGTGTGGCAAGCAGCGTGGTGGAGATGAGGTCGTCGGCGATACCGTTTGCCATCTTGGCGATGATATTGGCCGTCGCGGGCGCCACGGCCACCAAATCGGGCTCCTGCGCCAGCGAAATATGGTGGATGGGGTCGGAGGGGTCGTCGAATAGCCCAACCGCGACCGGCTCATTGGTGAGCGCGCGGAACGTGAGCGGGCCCACGAACTCCGTGGCATGCTCGCTCATAACGACTTTGACACGTGCGCCGCGCTTTTGCAGCAGGCGCACGATATTGCACGACTTATAGGCGGCGATCCCGCCGGTAATGCCCAGCAGGATCGTTTTTCCCTCAAGTTGCATTGAATTGTTGGATGCCGCCGTCATCGCTAGGCTTCCTTGCTCGGGAGCACCAGGAGGCGGTGGCAGTACGGACAGTGCGTAATCTCGCTACCGTCGTGGTTGAGGTCGCTCATGGACGATGCCTGCAGCGCGGTGTGGCAGACCGTGGGGATGTTGCCCTGGATGGTCTCGACGGCCAAGCCGCGGAACTGCTTGAGCAGACGCTCGTAGTCGGTGAGCACGTTGGCCGGCAGCGTGGCGGCAAGAGCGGTGCGCTCCTTAGTGGCGGCTTCGATCTGAGCCTGCAGGTCGGCAGCCTTGGCGCGGGCGGCCTTGGTATCGGCCTTCACGCCCTCCTCGAACTTGGCGATGATGGCCTGCGCGCGGGTCTCGCGGTCGAGCGCCTCTTTGTGGGCGACAACGACATCCTTGCGGGTGTGCTCAATCTTGTCCAGGCGCTTGGCCAGGGTGGCGAGCTCGTTTTCCAGGTCCTGTACCTCGCGGTAGTCGGAGCCGTCAACGTGGCGCTTCTTAGCGGCCTCGATGGCGTTATTGGTCTGGATCTCGGTGGTGTTGAGATCGTCGAGCTCAATATCCAGGTCCTTGCGTTGGGCGTAGAGCTTGGTCATTTCGGCCTTGAGCTTAACGTAGGTCTTGCGCTTGGAAGCGAGCTCCTTGAGCTCCGGCATATTGGCAAGTTCGCTCTTGTTGCGGGCGAGCTCCAAATCGATCTGTTGCAGCTTGAGTAGCGTAGCGCCGGCGCTCATAAGTTCTCTCCTTTTGTCACAGTCCACCATTGGCAAGGGTTCAGTATTTTAATCGCATGACGGGGGTCGACCCCGGCGTCAACTGCAGAGTTCATCAATATATCAACGAACGGCTCCTCGGAGCGGTCGTGGCCGAGCAAGATCACCGGCAGCCCGCGCAAGGCAAGGTCCTGTGCCACGTGGTAGCCCGCCTCGCCCGTCACGACAACATCTGCGCCCGCGGCGATGGCGAGCTCTCCGAAGTCGCCCAGGGAGCCGCCCAAAATGGCGACGGTGCGGCACGGGCGATCAGCTTTGCCCCACACACGCGGGTCGCTGCCAAAGGCCGTGGCAGCACGGGTGGCAAGATCGCGCAGCGTGCACGGGTCGTTGAGCGTTGCAAGTGCGCCCAGGCCGGTGGCCTCGGGGTCGTCCACGTGCTCCAGTGAGCTCACGGGTGCGGCACCCAGCAGCTTGCTCAGGCAGACATGGGCTTCGTGCGAGCGGTCCAGGTTGGTGTGGAGCGAGATAATGCTCACCCCGCAGCGGGCAGCCTCGTAGAGGACCGCACTGCACTGGGGTCGTGTGGCATCCGCCGGACAAAAGGCCTCGGGTGCCTTGATGTATATGGGATGATGCGTCAGCAGCACGTTGGCGCTTGCTTCTTGGGCGCGGCGAACATTAGCCTCAGTCGCATCGAGTGCGCAGGCAACGCCGGTGATCTCCGCGGCCGGATCGCCAACGGAGAGTCCTACGTGGTCCCAGGGCTCGGTGTCCGTCTTGGGATAGCGTGCCAGTAGCGCGCGCTCGAGCTCGGCGACGATCATGCGGCACCTGCGATCGAGAGCAGCGTCTGGGCAAACTCGTCCAGATCGTCCGGATTCACGCGGTCGTCAAAGGAAATGCGCAGTGCACCTAGTGCCTGCTCGCGACCAATGCCCATGGCGCTGAGCACATGGCTCGGGTCCATGCTGCCGCTCGAGCACGCCGAGCCGGCCGAAACCTCAAAGCCGGCGGCATCGAGCTTGACGATGAGCTCCTCGGAGTCCATGCCATCAACGTAGATCGACACCATGCCCGGCAGGCGATCGGCCTGTGCGTAGTCGCCCATGGTGGCATGAATACGCGGATGAGCCGTAAGCGTGGCGTAGAGCTTGTCGGAAAGGGCTTGCAGCTTCGCGCGCTCCTGAGCCACATGGGGCGTCAGAGACGAGGCGGCAGCGGCAAAGGCGAGCTGCGTTCGCAGGTCTTGCGTGCCGGCACGACGACCGGCCTCCTGTCCGCCGCCAAAGATGCGCGGGCGCAGCGGCGTGCGGCTCTTAAGGTAGAGTGCGCCAGATGCCACGGGACCGCCAATCTTGTGGGCTGCGACGGACATGGCGTCGACGCCCAGCTCGGTGACATCGAGCGGAATATGCAGATACCCCTGGATGGCATCGGTGTGGAACAGGGCGCCAACGGTATGCGTGGCCGCGGCAAGCTCGCGGATGGGCTGCACCACGCCGGTCTCGTTGTTGGCAACCATGATGCTCACGAGCGCCACGTCGTCGCCTAGCAGCTCGACAAGCGCGGCAGGCTCAATGTAGCCCATGTGGCAGGGCTGCACCAGGTCGACGGTAAAGCCGGCGGCACGCAGCAACGGCAGGTTGTCCAGAATCGAATCGTGCTCGATGGCCGAAACGATTACACGATCGCGCTTGCGATCGCGCTGACGAGCGCCCTCGGCAAGACCGAGCAGCGCCAGCTGGTTGGCTTCGGTGCCGCCGTTGGTCAGTACAATCTCGGACGGGCGGACGCGCGCGCCAAAGCTGCGGGCGATCTCGCGACGTGCAACCTCCAGACGCGCGGCAGCCTTGCGGCCGAGCGAATGCAGCGAGTTGGGGTTGACGCCGGCAAGCTCGCTGTCGTCGTACTCGCGCTGCGCAAGGAGCGCCTCGGCGCGCATTGGCGTCGAGGCGGCATAGTCAAGATTCACGGGTATGCGGTTTTGACCTGCGGTCATAAGGGTTTATGCCTCCTGTGCGGCCTCGTTGCCCAGCTTCTGCAGCAGCGCAACCTCGGCAGCGGGATCTTCGGACTTAAATACGGCAGAACCGGCCACGAGCACGTTGGCGCCGGCCTTGACGACCTCGGCGATGTTCTTGGAAGAGATGCCGCCGTCGACCTCGATCATGGGCGACACGCCGTAGCGCTCGCACATAGCCTTGAGCTCGTGCAGTTTGGCAATGGTACCGGGAATAAAGCTCTGGCCGCCAAAGCCCGGGTTCACACTCATGAGCAGCACCATATCGACGACGTCGATGATGCTCTCGAGCACGCACACGGGGGTGGCGGGGTTGAGCACCACGCCGGCCTTGACGCCGCGCTGCTGCAGATGCGTGAGCGTGCGGTGCAGGTGCGTGGAAGCCTCGTAGTGCACGGTGATCATGTCGGCACCGGCGTCGGCGTACCAATCGACCGTCTCGTCGGGGTTCGACACCATCAGGTGCGCGTCGACCGGCACGTCGGTGGAGCGCTTGACGGCCTTGAGGATGTCAACGCCAAAGGTGAGGTTGCCGGTAAAGTGGCCGTCCATTACGTCGAAGTGCACGTAGTCGGCACCGGCGATCTTGTCGAGTTCGCCCTTGAGGTTGGCCATGTCGGCCGAGAGGACGGACGGAGCGATTTTAATGGAACCCATGGTAGTAGCCTTTCTGCACTAGTCGGTGAGTCCGTAGAACTCTTGGGAGGGTACGCGGTCGGTAAGAATCTCGAGCGCCCTATCCAACGTAACACCGTTGTAGAGCGTTTGCTCCACGGCAAAGGTGAGCGGAATGTCTACGCCCAGTGAACGGGCAAGCTCACTGACGCTGCGGGCCGCGACGGCGCCCTCGACCACCATATGCGTACGTGCCTGGTACTCGTCGAGCGAGACGCCGTGGGCAAACTCGTAGCCAAAGGTGCGGTTGCGCGAATGCTCGGAGGTGCAGGTGGCAATGAGGTCACCCATGCCGGCAAGACCCATGCAGGTCATGGCTTGACCGCCGCGGGCGTGCACCAGACGGCTGATCTCGGCCAGGCCGCGCGTCATGATAAGGGCAAGCGTGTTGTCGCCCGCACCAGAACCGGCGGAAATGCCGCACACGATGGCGATGACGTTTTTCATAGCGCCGCAAACCTCGACACCGGTCATATCCTGCGACAGGTAGATGCGGAAGGCCGTGGACAGCAGCAGCTCCTTAAAGGTCTCCCCCACCTGCTGGTCCTCGCTGGCGATGACGGCGGCAGAGAGCCCGCCGCGGCAAATCTCCTCGGCATGGTTGGGGCCCGAGAGGGCCGCCACACGCCGCTCGTTGCCGATCTCGCTGGCAATGACCTCGCTCATGAGCAGGCCAGACTCGGGCTCAATGCCCTTGGTAAGGCAGAGCACCGGGGTGTTGGCGGCGATGAAAGGCGCTGCCTGATGACATACGCTGCGCAGGTGTGTGGAGGGCACGGCAAAGATGATGGCGTCGGCGGCGTCGAGCGCTTGCGCCAGGTCCGTCGTGGCGACGACGTTGCCGGGCAGCTCGTAGTCCACCAGATACCGGGGGTTGCAGTGCTCGCCATTGATGCCGGCGGCCGTCTGCTCGCTGTGGGCCCACATGGTCACGCGCTCGGCTCGCGCGGCGGCAAGGCCGGCGACGGCGGTTCCCCAGGAGCCGGAGCCAATCAGCGCAACATTCATGATTCTCTCCTACTTATCGTCGGGCTCGGTGACGCGCTTGGTAAACGAGAGCTTGGACTCCTTACCGGCCATGAGCTTTTGGATATTCGCGCGATGGGCCCACACAACGGTGATGCCGATTATCGCCATGCAAAACTTAAGTCCCAGGCTGCTGTACGGAAAGACCGCGCAAGCAGCGATGGGAAGACCGATGGCAGCGGCAAGCGAGCCCACCGACACATACTTGGTGATGGCGACGGCCACGATAAACATGCCGAGCAGCGACAGGCCAATAGGCCAGTACCAGGCGAGGATGACGCCCAGGCCAACCGCGATACCCTTGCCGCCGTGGAAGTTAAGGTAGGGCGAGAAGATATGGCCCCACACCGCTGCCAGGCAAATGACGCCGAGCATCCAATCGCCGGGGGCTCCGGGCGCCATGATGCTTACGGGGAAGCCATAGCCCAAGTCGGCAATGAGCGGACGCGCGATAAGGACGCAGATGGCGCCCTTAAGGCAGTCGAGCAACAACGTGAGCGCGGCCACCTTAGGGCCGGCCACGCGCAGCGCATTGGTTGTGCCGATGTTGCCGGAACCCGCCTTGCGAATGTCGGTGTGGTTGAACACGCGGCCCAGGATCAGGCCAAACGGAATCGCTCCGATAAAGAAAGAGACCACGGCGCAGATGGCGGTCAGCAGAATCGGATTATGCATCCTTTTGTTCCTTCTTCCTAAAGAAGAGTCGAATGGGCGTGCCGGCAAAATCGAAGGTCGAGCGCATGCGGTTCTCCACGTAGCGCTGGTAGGTGTCGTTGACCAGATCGCTGTGGTTGACGAAGAACGTGAACGTCGGCGGATTGACGCCCGTCTGAGTCACGTAGTGCATGCGCAGGCGGCGCTTGCCGTCCACCACGGTGTGGCCGAACTCACGTAGGTCGGTGAGGAACGTGTTGAGGCGCGAGGTGCTGATCTTTTGCGAACGCGTCTTCTCGGCTGCGTCGACCATCGCCCAGATCTTCTCGACGCTGCGGCCAGTGAGGGCAGAGATGCGCAGGTACTGGGCCCAGGGAGCCATGACGCCCAGACGGCGGTCGATGGTCTCCATGCAGGCCTCGCGCTTGCGGTCGTCGTCGAGCAGGTCCCACTTGTTGAGCAGCACAACGATGGCACAGCCGCGCTCGATGGCAAGACCCATGACCTTCTGGTCCTGTTCGGTAACGCCCACGGAGGCGTCGACGACGAGCAGCGCCACGTCGGCGCGGTCGATGGCGCGCAGGCCGCGGACCATCGAGTAGTACTCGATATTCTCGTACACGGTGCTCTTCTTGCGGATGCCCGCGGTGTCGACCATGCGGTAGTGCTTGCCGTTGCGCTCCACGACGGTGTCGATGGCGTCGCGCGTCGTGCCGGCAATGTTGGACACGATAGAGCGGTCGGCGCCTAGGATGCGGTTGAACAGCGAGGACTTGCCGGCGTTGGGGCGGCCGATGATGGCCACGTTCAGCGCATCGGGGAACTCGTCGGCGACCTCGTCCTCTTCCTCCGGAAGCAGGGCCACGATATCGTCGAGCAGGTCGCCCGTGCCATGACCATGCAGGGCCGAGAGCGGCGTGGGCTCACCGATGCCGAGCGAATAGAACTCCCAGATGCTGTCGTTCTCGCGATCGGGGTTGTCGAGCTTGTTCACCAGCAGAAAGACCGGCTTGTCGCAGCGCTTGAGCATGCGAGCGACCGACTCGTCCTCCTCGGTGACGCCGGTGCGGCCATCGACCACAAACAGGATGACGGCGGCTTCCTCGGCGGCGGCGAGCGCCTGGTCGCGGATGGACGTGGCAAAGACGTCGTCGCTCTTGAGCGGCTCGATACCGCCCGTGTCGACGATGGTGAACTCGCGGCCGTTCCAATCGGCCGTGTGATATGAGCGATCGCGCGTGACGCCGCGAGACTCGTGGACGATGGCGTCCGAGGTCTGGGCCAGGCGGTTAACGAGCGTGGACTTGCCCACGTTGGGGCGTCCGACGACGGCGACGATAGGTTTCATCTGCTCTCCTTTAATGGGTAGGGTCAGCGGAATTAGTAGAGTCGGCAGGCACAATGCCAAGGATGTGCTCCAGGGTATCGAGCAGCTCATGCGGCATGGTCGACACCACATGAACCTCGGCGCCGCGACTGGTAAGGCTTGCGAGTAAATCGTCACGATGATACTCGTCAAGCGTCATGCCGTCAGCGTTGAACATGAGCTTAGGCACAAAGAGCATAACCCCCGACAGATCTTGGGGCAGCTGCTCCAAGATGTCACACGCGACGATGAGGCCGGTCACGTCCACGTTGCCGCCAAAGTAGCGGTTCTTGATGGCCGTGACAGTGCCGGCGAGTCCCTGGGGCGACTCCACAAAGCGGGCCACCGTGTCGCGTGCGCTGGCGCCCGAGAGGCACAGCAGGTGCTGGCTGCGGGCGGCGATGGCCTCGCGGACGCGGGCCAGACGCTCGGTATCGGCGGCAAGCACGTCGTCGGTCTCGTCTAGATACGAGCGGATCATGCCGATGCCGTCGTAGTACTGCGGGTAACCGTCGTAAAAGTCCGCCTCGGGCGGCTCGATGCCGGCGTCCAGATAGAACTCGTCGCTCATCTGGAAGGTATGGCGACCAAAACGCTCGTACGCGCGGTCCTGGAAGGGTCGGATCATGGCGATGGTCTCGCGCGCCAGTTCGGGCTTGTCGCTGTATGACCAGATAAAGCGGTTTTGGTGCTTGGTAAAACCGAGCGGCACAATGCCCAGGCTGGTGATTTGCTCGTGCTCCTCGCAAAAGCGCAGGGTCTTTTCCAGCTCCTCGCCGTCGTTCATGCCGGGGCACAACACAATCTGCGCGTGAATCTCGATGCCGGCGGCCATGATGGCCTCGAGTACGTCCATGCCGCGCTGGGCGTTGCGGCCCATCATGCGGCGGCGGACATCGGGGCTCACGGCGTGGACCGACACGTTCATGGGGCTCATGTTGCGTTGGATGACGTTTTGAACATCTTCGTCGGAGAGGTTCGTGAGCGTGACAAAGTTGCCCTGCAAAAAGCTCAGGCGGTAGTCGTCATCGCGAATATAGAGCGTGGAGCGGCCGCCCTTGGGCAGCATGGTCATAAAGCAGAACACGCAGGCGTTAACGCAGGTACGCATGCCATCAAAGATGGGGCCATCGAACTCCAGGCCCCAGTCCTCGCCGGGAAAGCGGTCGAGCTCGACGGGGGTGACGGTGCCGTCGCGTGGATCGAATACCTCCAGCTCGACGGTGTCGTCGTCGGCTTCCCAGAGCCACACGATCATGTCGGTGAGCTGCTCGCCGTTGACCGTGAGCACGCGCATGCCCGGCTCGATACCCACATCCCATGCGGGCGACTCGGGACGCACGTTCTTAACGAGCGCGCCTTCACCCGGCTCGGGGTCGCGGCTGCGCCCGTAATCGGCCACCTCGGCGGCGTATGCGGGTACGGTCTGGTCCATGATTAGCGGCAAAGCTCCTTGATGCGCGCGACGGCGCGTTCGATGTGTTCTTGCGGGGTGGAGGCTCCGGCGGTGATGCCGATGTGGCGCGCGTTGGCAAACCATGCGGCCTCAAGCTCGGAAGCTTCCTCGATGTGGTGCGTGTGCTCGCAGGCATCGGCACAAATCTGCGCCAGGCGGCGCGTGTTACCGGAGTTTTTGCCGCCCACGACGACCATGCAGTCGCAGCGGTTGGCAAGTGCGGCGGCCGCCTGCTGGCGCTCGCTCGTGGCGGCGCAGATCGTGTTGATCACACGCAGTTCCTGCACGCGTGGGGTGATGGAGGCCACAACCTCGGCCAGGTTCTGCGCGGTCTGGGTGGTCTGCACAACCAGTCCCACCTTGCCCTTGAGCGACAGCTCGTCGGCGTCAGCGGCACAGCTCACGACCTGTGCGTCATCACCAGCATGGCCAAGAATGCCCTCGACCTCGGGGTGACCCGGCTCGCCCACGACAATCACGCGGTAGCCCTCGCGCACCAGGCGCTCGGCCGCCACATGGACCTTCTTCACGTAGGGGCAGGTGGCGTCGACCACGTCGAGGCCGCGCTCACGTGCGGCCTCGATCACCTGCGGCACCACACCGTGGGCGCGAATGATCACGGTGCCCGAAGCAGCGTCGTCCAAGGTGTCTGCCAGACCAACGCCTGCCTCGGCGAGCGCGCGCACCACGATGGGGTTATGAATGAGCGGGCCCAGGGTGTGGACCTGAGCGCTCTCCCCTGCCTGCGGCGCGGCGGCCAGCGCCATGTCGAGCGCGCGCTGCACGCCGTAGCAGGTGCCGGCATGCGCGGCAATCTCGATGGTGGGGACGACCTCCCTTGCGGCGGCCGCGGCGGTATTCATGACGTTCTCACCCATGGCTAGAACCTGCCCGGGTGCTCGGCGCACAGGTCGTCGCGCATGGCGTAGACGCGGCTCATGGCCTCGGACTCAAACCAGGCTAGGCGCTCCTTGCGCTTGAGCTCGGCCGGAGCGTCGGAAAGTGAGATGGCCTTGCCGGCGCGGATCCAGCACTTCTTGGGGCGCATGATCTT
This sequence comes from Collinsella sp. OM08-14AT, assembly GCF_003438115.1. NCBI lineage: Bacteria > Bacillati > Actinomycetota > Coriobacteriia > Coriobacteriales > Coriobacteriaceae > Collinsella > Collinsella sp. OM08-14AT. Next base: position 329,130 of record NZ_QSTE01000001.1, on the reverse strand, counting down.
TTTGCCTTTGGGCGTGATGTCGGACCAGCCGCAGATGGCGAGCGGGTTGACGGGTGCCTTACCCATCTGGGCTATGAGCGCAAAGCCGCCATGGACCTCGGGCTTGATCTCGCGCGAGCGGATGCGCGTGCCCTCGGGGAAGATCAAGACATCCTCGCCGCGTTGCAACGCATGCTGAGCGGCACGCAGGCACTTCATGTCGGCGGTGCCGCGCTCGACGGGAATACCGCCCACGCGGCTAAAGGCCCAGCGCACGATCTTGCTTTTGGCGAACTCGGATTTAAAGATGGGGCGCACACGGCGGCCGCCAAAGAACAGCGCCGTCTCCACGGCCAAGAGTTCGGCCATCGAGGTGTGGTTGCAGATGACCACGCTGCCGCGGCCTTCCTGGCGCTCAAACAGCAGGTCGACGTCTTCGACCTTCCAGCGCCACATGAGCTTGGAGAAGACCCACAGAATAGCCATGACCACCACGACGACGGCGCGGATGAGCGCCGGGAACTCGGCGTAGGGGGCGTTGTAGTAATCCTCGGGCGTCTGCTTAAACAGGCGCATGGGCTACCTCCTTTGGTTGATGAGGTCCTCGATTATCGAGACGACCTCGTCGATGGTGTGGGCGGTGGAGTCGACGTGCACGGCGTCCTCGGCGGGCACGAGCGGTGCGACCTCGCGGCTGCTGTCGAGTTTGTCGCGCTGCTTGAGGGCGTCGAGGGTTTCGTCGACCTCGGTCTCGAGCTGCTCCGTGCTGAGCGGCTGAGCGTCGCTTTGGTGGCGTTGCAGCACGCGACGACGGGCGCGCTCGCGCGGGTCGGCGGTCAGGAAGACCTTGACCTGTGCGTTGGGGAACACGACGGTGCCGATGTCGCGACCCTCGGCCACGATATCGCGGTCCTCGGCGGCGCGTCGCTGATGGATGAGCATGGCGGCGCGTACGCCCGGGTAGGCCGAGACCTTGGAGACATTGGCGTCTACCTGCGGGGTGCGGATGGCAGCCGATGCGTCCGCACCGTCGATGGTCAGGCGCGTGTCCTCGCCGGTGCCGTTGGTAAAGCGGATCTCGATCTGCTCGGCGAGGGCGTCGATGGCCGCCTCGTCGTCCAGGTCGATGCCGCGGTCGAGCGCGGCGAAGGTGACGGCGCGATACATGGCGCCCGTGTCGAGCTTGTTAAAGCCCAGCTGGCGGGCGATCTCCTTGGCGATGGTAGACTTGCCGGAACCGGCGGGGCCGTCGATGGCGACGATCATGCAATGCTTCCTTTCGGTGGTTGACGTGCTGGTATGATGCGCGAGCGCTGGGGCTTGGCGGACTGACTAGCCCGTGTAGCGCTCGCGGTAGGTGTTGCGCTTGGGCGCGGAGCCGTGGCTGCCGTGGTGGCGCGTGTGGGCCGCGGTGTTGGTCGCGGGCGCGGCGGCGCGCTCGGAAGCGGCCTGCTTGGGCGGGATGCCGCCGGCCTTAAGGATCTGCACCTCGCGGTCGGTGAGCTCGCGCCACGAGCCCTTGGCCACGTCCTTGAGCTCCAGGCCGGCAAAGTTACAGCGGTGCAGACGGATCACCGGATGGTGGATCTTGCTCAGCATGCGCTTGACCTGGTTTTTGCGGCCCTCACGGATGATGACCTCCACGGCGGTGGTGCCGGGCTTCACACCCTGGGGAGCCACGGCCTCGGCCTCACGAGCGGTGATGACGCGGCAGATCGCCGGCTGGCACAGACCGTCGTCGAGCTCGATGCCGCGACGCAGCGGCGTAAGATCGTGGTCGGACAGCTGCCCGTCCACGAGCGCCTGGTAGGTCTTGTAGACGTGCTTGCTAGGGTGCAGCAGATCCTGCGACAGGTCGCCGTCGGTGGTAAAGAGCAAAAGGCCCGTGGTGTCGCGGTCCAGGCGACCCACCGGGAAGAGCCCCGGAAAGCGGTCGCGCGGGACCAGGTCGGCCACGCATGGTCGCTCCTGCGGATCGCTCATGGTGGTGAGGTAGCCGGTCGGCTTGTAGAGCATCAGGTACACGGCGCCCTGGTTGAGCTTGACGGGCATGCCGTCGACCTCGATATGGTCGCGGTCGACGTCGACCTTGGTACCTAGTTCGGTCGCGACCTGGCCGTTGACGGTCACGCGGCCGGCGGTCATCAGGTCCTCCGAGCCGCGGCGGCTCGCCACGCCCGCACGCGCCAAAAAGCGCTGCAGGCGCATGGTGTGCGGATAGACGGGCTGGGTGTCGGACTCGTGCGTATCCGCGTTGGGCACCGCAGCGCCGGCGCGCGTCTCCCCTACTTCGTTAGTCCTCGTCATGTAAATCCTCCGAGGTCTCGTCGACGACCAGGTTTTCCAAGTCCTCGACTGCCTCAACATCTTCAACATCGGTATCGAGCAGATCGCGCTCTTCGTCCAGGTCCTCGGCCTGCTCCTCGAGCGTGGACTGAATGCTTCGGCCGCTCAGGCGCTCGCGGATAAACTGACGCGACTGCTCGTCGGGGGCAAACTGCTCCAGGTCGGGCAGGTCGCGGGTGGAGCGCAGGCCGAACTTCTCCAAAAAGGCGTTGGTCGTGCCGTAAATGATGGCCTGACCGCGCTGGGGGTCGCGTCCGAGCTCGCGCACCAGACCTTTGTCCACGAGCGACGCGATGACGCCGTCGGAATTGACGCCGCGGATGCCCTTGACCACCTCGCGCGTCACGGGCTGGTGGTATGCGATGACGGCAAGTGTTTCGAGCGCGGCCTGCGACAGCTTTTGCGTGTCCCAGCTCAACACATAGGCCTCGACCACGTCGTGGTAGGCGGGGTGCGTAAACAGGCGCCAGCCGCCGGCGACCTCACGCAGCTGAAAGCCACGGTTGGCCTCCTCGTACTCAACCTTGAGCTCGGCGAGCAGCGATGCGCACTCGCCGGGGGCGATATCCAGTGCGCCGGCGAGCGCGGGCGCACTCACCGGGTCGCTCGACACCAGCAGCAGCGCCTCGAGGGCGCCTTTGAGGCTGTTTGCCTCCAGCGTTGAAAGGGTTGACATGGTTGCTGCTCCTATTCGGTGAGCTCGGGGCCCTCGCCGGGCACGTATGCCTCGGCGCCCTCGACTCGGTTGATGCAGATGGTTCCGAAGATCTCGTCCTGGCTCAGCGTGAGCGAACCGCGCTTTGCGAGCTCTAACATGGCCAGGAAGGTGACGACGAGTTGCTCGGTGGTGGCGTCGCCGTCCAACAGCTCGCGGAAGGTGCAGGTTTGGTGCGCCATGGTAAAGCGGTCGACTGAGGCCACGGTCAGGTCGAGCGGTACGCGATGCGGCGCCACATGCTCGGCCTCCAGCAGGAAAGTCTGGCGCTTGCCGTCCAGGTCGGCACAGATAACGGCCAGGCCGCGCAGGGCGATGCCAGCCAGATAGTCGGGCATGAGCCCTAGGAACTCAGGGTCGGGGCCGGCCACACGCGGATGCATACGGCTTTCGGCCTGCATGCGGGCACCGAGGGCCGCAGCCGCGCCTTTAAACTGCTTGTAGGCAATCAGGCGCTGGATCAGGACCTCGCGCAAGGCGTCGCCGTCGAGCGCGCTGAGTTCCTCGAGGTCTTCGTCGAACTCGTCATCGTCGTCATCGACTTTGCGCGGGGCCTCCTGCGGCACCAGAGAGGCGGCCTTGATGTCCAGAAGGGTTGCCGCGACCAGCAGAAAGTCGCTCGCCACGTCCAGGTCCAGCGCCTCGATGCGCTCCACCTCGGCAAGGTACTGCTCGGCCACCTCGCTGATGGAGATGGCGCCGATATCTACTTTTTGGCGGGTTACCAGCTGCAGCAACAGGTCGAACGGCCCGCTGTAGACCTGAGTCGACACGCGATACGACATCTTCGACCTCCTTTGACGGCGCCTTCGCGGCGCGGTTTGGGTGCATGTTGCGACCGTTTTGCGCGGTCGACCTGTAAGTTTACCTTAGATGCCGGCGATTGCGAAGTTGAGCAGCCACTCGGCCAGCGGATACACGGTAACGTCGAAATAGCGGCCGATCACATCAATGCCAGTCCACATGGGCAGCAGATACAGCACGATGATGAGGATGGGCATGGCGTATTGCTGCAGGTGGTAGTAGTTGTTGAGCGCCTTGCCTTTGAGGAGCGGCACGATGATCGACGAGCCATCGAGCGGCGGGATCGGGATGAGGTTGAAGAATGCGAGTGACAGGTTAACCACGATAAACGTGGCGCCGAAGTTCATGATCTGTGACGCCAGGGCAAAGGAGATGCCGGTGTAGAGGTTGCCGTACGCCACGTGCATGAGTGCCGCGGCAAGGCACGCGAGTGCGATGTTCGACGCGGGGCCGGCCGCGCTCACCAGGACCTCGTCGCGCTTGGGGTGCTTGAGGTTGTTGAGGTAGACGGGCACGGGTTTGGCGAAGGCGAACACCGGGCCGCCGGCCGCGAGCATGAGCAGCGGCAGGATGATGGTGCCAAACGGGTCGATATGGTTAAGCGGGTTGAGTGACACGCGGCCGCGCGAACGGGCCGTCTTGTCGCCGAGCGCCCAGGCCGCGGCGGCGTGTGCGCTCTCGTGGATCACGATGCCCACGATGACGGCGACGGCGCTGGCGAGCAGGTTCATGAGGTAGCTGCTGGACATAGCGCTCCCCTAGCGGACGCGGCGCGAGGCGCGCGTGAGCAGGTAGTCGATCACAAACAGGATCACGGCGACGATGGCGTAATCCAGGCGGAACACGCCGCCAAAGGGCGACGTGATGACGCCATAGCCGGCGATGGCGCTCGGCAGTGCGCGCGAAAGCTCAACGACAAAGCCTGCGATCTGCAGCTTGGCGGTGAGGCCGCTAAAACACAGCAGCACGGTCATCGCGCTCATAAAGATGCCGCAGATGCGACAGGCGACGGCGATGATGCTCATCGCCACGGCAGCGGCCTTACGAGAGTTCACGCGCGGTCTCCTCTTCGATCTGGGTGGAAAGCTCCAGCCATTCGTCCTCGAGCTTGGGTAGCTCTTGCTTAAGGCCGTTATATTCCCCCAGCGCGGCGTTGAACTTGTCTTGATCGGCATAAAGCTCTTCGCTTGCCATCAATTCCATAAGCTCGTCATAGCGGGCGCGCTTTTTGTCGAGCTCCGTCTCGATCTTCTTGAGCTGGTTACGCACGCCCTTGAGCTTTTTGTTGAGCGCAGCGCGGGCTTGGGCCTCGGCGCGCTTTTGCTCCTTGGTCTTTTTGCCCTCGGCAGGCTTGGGGGCGGCGACGGGGGTGTCGGCCTGGGCGGCGCTGGCCTTGGCGGACTTGGTCGTGGCCGGCGCGCTCTCCGTGGACGCCTCGGCGGCGGCGCGGGCTGCGAGGTCCTCGCGCTTGTAGAGGTAGTAGTCGTAGTCGCCGTCGTAGACCGTGACTTGTCCGTCGCGGATGTCGATGACGCGGTTGGCCACGGCGCGCACCAGGTGTTCGTCGTGGCTGATCAGCACGATGGTGCCGGGGAAGTTTTGCAGGGCGTTCTCGAGCATGTCCACCGAGTCGATGTCTAGGTGGTTGGTGGGCTCGTCCAGGCACAGGAGCGCCTCGGGGGCCACGAGCATCTTGGCCAGGGCCAGACGCGCTTTTTCGCCGCCGGAGAGGACGCGAACCTGCTTCTCGATGGAATCGTTGTCGCTAAACAGGAAGGCGCCCAGTAGGCTGCGCTGCTGCGGCACGGTCCACTTGGGCGTGACGGTGTCGATCTCTTGCAGGACGGTGTTGGACTCGGTCATGCCCTCGAGCGCGTGCTGGGCGTAATAGGCCACGCCCACGTTGGTGCCCAGGTCGCGGGTGCCGGTGGTGGGCGGCTCCAGTCCGGCGATGATCTTCATGAGCGTGGACTTGCCGGCGCCGTTGGGGCCGACGAGTGCCACGTGCTCGCCGCGGTAGAGCTTGAGCTCGATGTCGCTGTAGATGTGCTTGTTGCCGTAGGACTTGGCCACGCCCTCGAGCCCCACGACCATGTCGCCGGAGCGCGGCGGGTCGGGGAACTTAAAGTCGATGTGCTTGTGGCCCTCGGGTAGGATGACAAGCTCCTTTTTGATCTGCTCGATCTTGCGGATGCGCTCCTGAGCCTGGGCAGCCTTGGTGGGCTTGTAGCGGAACTTGTCAACGAAGACCTGCATATGGGCGATGTCGCGCTCCTGGGCGGCGCGCTTGGCGCGCATCTGCTCCAGGTTGTCCTCGCGCTGCTTGAGGTAGCTACTGTAGTTGCCGGTGTAGGTGGTCACGCGGCGGTTTTCGAGAGCGGCGACATGGTCGACGCAGGCGTCCATGAAAGCGCGGTCGTGGCTGACGATGAGCACGGCGCCATCGTAGTTGGCGATAAAGCCGCGCAGCCACTGGACGCTTTCGAGGTCCAAGTGGTTGGTGGGCTCGTCCAGAAGCAGCAGGTCGGGGTGACGCAGGAAGAGCTTGGCCAGCGCGATGCGCATCTGCCAGCCGCCCGAGAACTCGGAGCACGGGCGCTCAAAGTCGGTGACCTTAAAGCCAAGGCCGGACAGGATCTTGCGGGCGTTGCTCTCGAGCTCGTAGCCGCCCAGGTGCTCAAAGCGGTCCTGGACCTGGCCGTACTCGTTAAGGAGCGCGTCAACGTCCTTGCCCTGTTCGGAGAGCTCAGTGATCTGGGCCTGCAGCTCGTTGGCGCGCTCGCCCATGCGGCGGATTTCCTTGGCGGCGGCCATGACCTCAGCGAGGATGGTGGTGTCCTTTTGTTCCATATTAGTTTCCTGCTCTAGGTAGCCCACCTGGCAGTCCTTTGCGTACTGGACCTGGCCGGAGTCGGGACTGTCGATGCCCATGATGATTTTGAGCA
>NZ_QSTE01000001.1:321828-322331 GCF_003438115.1 Collinsella sp. OM08-14AT | reverse complement strand
GAAACCGGCCCATCTACTACGTTTGGGCGACATCTCCCGACCATGGCGTCTCGGGCAGAAATAAAACCGCAGGTAGACGGCCTGCGGTTTTCGCGAAATACGGGGTATGGTCGAGGGGTCGGGGTTAAACGTAGTAGATGGGCCGGTTTCGTGGCGGCGGCATCGCAGGCAGCCGACCGAGGGCGTCCGGAAGTGAGCAAGCAGGCTATTTGCAAGTGAAAACTAATGCCATGAAAAAGAAAACAGCCCAGACATATTGCCTGACCTGTTGAAAAACCTGGTGGGCCCTCCGGGATTCGAACCCAGAACCCAGGGATTATGAGTCCCCTGCGCTAACCGTTGCGCCAAGAGCCCTTATAAAGTGGCGCTTGCAGTTGGGGTGGCAGAACAGCCTCCAACGCTTTGAACCACGATGTGAAATACTACCATGCGCGCGGCACCCGTTCAACGCACGATCTTGTCGACCAGGAGGATCATGCTGCCGCCTTTGACCTTGTGTGCCT